>JBDRLH010000044.1:0-25837 GCA_043813215.1 Parcubacteria group bacterium | reverse complement strand
AGCGTCGCTGATTTTCTGGCTCAAAAGGTTGGCCTGGGCTTCGGACTGCCTTACCTGCGCCTGATATAAAACAATGTCGTCTTGGGATTTTTTCAAATTGCCTTCGGCCGTCAAAACATTCTTTTTTGCGGTATTGACATTGGTATCGTTGGTTACTTTAGCCAGAGAAATGGCCTGCTGAGCGTTAACAATACTTGTCAGGGCCGTATTCATATTGGTCCTATGGGTGTCTAGGGAAGTTTTATAAGCCGAGGAAACTGTATCTCTATAAATAGATACGTCGCAATTTTGGCGCACTATTGTCAAAGCCGACGCATTATCCTCAAGAGATTTTTTCATCACAAAAAGCGCCATGTCAATATTTTCATCTTTAAAATCAGCTGATGCTTTATCCAGTGAAAATTTTGCTTCAGCCAGAGAGCTCTCAATTAATTCTTTCTTGCCTATTACCGCCATGCTTTCCTGATCTCCCCTGTAAAAATAAGTTGTCTGAACCGTCTTTACTGTATCAAGGGCATTGTAGACTTTCAGATAAGAATCATCTAAAATATTCTGGGCATCTTCATAGGCAGCTTCTAAACCTTGCTCGGCTGCGGCGGCGACATCGATTAAATTTTGTTTTTGCGATAAAAGATCTGTTTGGTAATTGGAAACTGAAGTCTGGGCAACCTGAAGCTTGGCTTTGGCAACATCCAAAGACGCCTGAGCTTCGGCATATTGTATATTCAGTTGGGCAGCATCTAATTTCACTAAAACATCTCCTGATTTTACATCAATCCCGTCCTCCACATAAACCTTGTCTATTCTGCCAGCATTCTGAAAGCTCAAACTGATGTCCTCGCCCTTTTTGACCGTGCCGGTTTCCGAAACCTCCTGGATAATGGTTCCTCTTGCTACTTTTTCCAGCGTGAATCCGTCATTTTCATTTTTGAAAAAGATCTTATTGGCAACAAAAATTACCGCGATTAGAACAACTGCTATTAAAATTATTTTTTTCTTCTTCATGTATATCTTTATTTAATGCTTTAAGCTTGGCACCAAGCTGCCACTATGGCGTTGGGGCCGGCTAGAATCCCGATAACATTATTTAAGATGTTTACAAAAACAATTTCTACGTTCTTAAAATTATTTTCAATCATTTCCCTCAGTCTTTGGGCGCCTACCTGATCATCTCCGTGAGCAATAGCCATCCTAATTTTTTTGCCTTCCTTGATTTGATCTTTGGCGTCATGCTCAAATTGTGAAAATATGGCCGTCGGTATGTCTTTGGCTCCGGTCTTTATCCCGGTTGGCGCCAAAACGCCGTTTTTTATCGCCATTACCGGACGGATACCGGCTTTGGCGATACTGCGGACTAAAGTGGCTGCAAAATGCGATATCCTACCGCTGGCTTCAATAAATTTTATATCCTCTAAAATCAAGGCGATATGGACCTGCGGAACAAATTTTTCCAAATCGGCGACTATTTCTTCGGCGGTTTTATTCTCATTTGTCAAATCAACGGCTCTCATAACCAAAAGCGCCTGGGCGCCGCTGACCGAAAGAGAATCAACAATAAATAATCTTTTTTGATCTTCGGGCTTTAAATAACCTTTTGCCTGGATTGCGGAATTGTAGCTTCCTGAAAGCTTTGATGTAATGGTGATGCAAATAACCTTTTGGAATCTGGCCAACTGCTGCTCAAACTTATCCAAAAAATCCTTTACTGCCGGCTGGGAAGTCTTGCCGAAACTTGTATCTCCCTTCTTTGCCAGCTCTCTCATTTTTTGAAAGGTATTTGCACCCGGCATAGCCTCTAATTCCGGCCAAGTGAATTTTACCGGAGCTTCAACGATTTGATATTTTTCCACTAACTCCCGAGGCATATCCGTGGCGTCCTCGGTAACAAAACCAATTTTTTCCATAGATTTATTTTATTATTAATAATTTTATTATACGCTCTGCCCGGCCAAATATCCCGTGCTCCAGCAAATTTGCAGATTAAAACCTCCTGTCGGTCCGTCGATATCAATGATTTCGCCGGCAAAAAATAAATTATCAATTATTTTTGACTTCATTGTTTTGGCTTCAATTTCTTTTGTTAAAACTCCGCCCGACGTGACTATCGCGTCTTTGAATCCCAAAAGTTCAACAACTATCATTTTAACACCTTTTAACAATTTTACTAAACCCTGCCGCTCTTTTTTGGTAATGCCATTTACCTTTTTTTCGGAATTTATTTCAGAGAGCTTTAATATGAGAGGAATCATTTTCCGAGGCAAAAGATCATCCAAAGAGTTTTTAAACATTTTATTATGGTACTTCTGGAAATCTCGTTGCAGTCTTTTGTCTAAAATCTCAAAATTCAGCGCCGGCTTTAAATCCAAGGACAATTCTACGCTACCATTTTTTAATAATTCCCCCACTCTTTTGCTAATATCCAAAATTATGGGGCCAGACAATCCAAAATGGGCAAACAAGCATTCCCCGAATTCACTGAATTTCTTTTTGTTATTTTGCCAAACGTTTATCTCAATATTTTTCAAAGACAAGCCCAAAAGCTCTCTTCCGTAATTTTCTTTTATTTTAATCGGCACGAGAGACGGCCGAAGCTCTGCGACAGTGTGCCCCAATTTCTCTGACCACAAAAATCCGTCGCCAGTAGAGCCAGTGCCGGGATAAGCCTTGCCGCCAGTGCACAAAATATAGCTATCCGCCGCAATATCACCCCTTGTGGTAATCAGTTTTATTATTTTCTTGCCTTCTTTCTCAATTTTTAAAACTTGGCAATCCGGCATCATTTCAACTTTATTTTTTTTGAGATTTCGCACCAAAACATTCAAAACATCCCGGGCCCCGCCATGGGCCGGAAAAACTCGTAAGCCCCGCTCAACTTTGGTTTTTAAACCCCTTTTTTCAAAAAAATCTATGGTATTTTTTGTTCCAAAAATAAAAAACGACCGGTAAAGAAAGTTGCCGTTTTTTCCGTATTTTCCAACCAATTTTCTTAAATCAAACTCAGCATTGGTTATATTGCACCTGCCTTTGCCTGTCAGTAAAAGTTTTGCGCCCAGCTCCTTATTTTTTTCAAGTAAAACAACCTTTTTACCAAGCTCCCCGGCGCGTCCGGCCGCCATCATCCCTGCCGGCCCTGCACCGATCACCACCACATCATAATGTATTTTATTTTTTGTCATATTATTTTTTATTCTACTTTGTATTGCTAAGGCTCGCAAGAGAAAGAACAAAAAAACCAGCCATTGCGGGCGGTT
Organism: Parcubacteria group bacterium; assembly: GCA_043813215.1. Classification (GTDB taxonomy): domain Bacteria; phylum Patescibacteriota; class Minisyncoccia; order Minisyncoccales; family JAQTPW01; genus JBDRLH01. The sequence continues at coordinate 22,586 of JBDRLH010000044.1, read as the reverse complement.
TTTTGATTTTTAGCAATAAATCTGGTTAGACTATGGGCTGGGTGCAACGAGAGCAGCGCTTGGCGCCGATAGGAATCTCACTTAGACATTCGGGACATTTCTTGGTGGTGGGGTCTTCCGACGGTCCTTTGCGAGAACGGGAAACAAGCATGTTCATGGGTTTGATGACAAAGAAAAAAATCGTGGCGGCTATAAGCAAAAAAGAGATGAAGGCGTTGATAAAATCGCCGTACATAAACCGGCTGCCGTTTATTGTGAATGAAAGACCTGAAAAATCAGGCACTTTGGCAATAGCCGAAATGAGCGGAGTCAGCAAGTCCTTGACAAGCGCCGAGATGACCGTACCAAAAGCCGCACCGACCACCACGCCGACTGCCAAATCGACTACATTGCCCCGAAGCAGAAACTGCTTAAACTCTTTTAGTATAGACATATTTATTAATTACTTAAATAATTTTTTTTGGCGGAAAGTTTCGGATATCTGCACAGCCACTTTCTTCCCAAGTTTTGTCAGAGAAAAAGAAGTTTTCGGATCGCCAATGATTAATTTTTTTCTTCTAAGGGTTCGTAGGGGCCGGTCGAGTTTCCGAGAGTCCGGTAATCCGGGATATTGAGAAAAATAAAATGCCACGGGGAACAAATCAAAACTTTCCTTGGCCAGTCTTTCAAAGGTGCATTTTTCCCCTCTATCGGTTATTGAGTGTATCCCCAAAAGAATCAATTCATTCATTCCCAGGTTTCTGTATAATTCTTTATCAAAGGATTTTTTTATCATCTTCTTCAATCTTACCTCTATTTTTCTGTTCAAAAATTTTATTTATTCAGTTGTTACGCTGTCAAATTCTGGTCCGTCAGCTTCGGCTTCTGCTTTGGTCTTGCGGACCACGCCGTCTTTGTGGTGCGCCGGAGAATATATCGTATAAAGTTTCAATTCTTCGGTATCGGAAGTATTAATGATATTGTGCTCGGCTCCGGCAGGAACGATCACGGCCACGCCGTCTCTTAATTCATATTCGTTGCCGTCAATTACACACTTGCCCCGCCCCTTCTCAAAGCGGAAAAACTGGTCATTTTCTTGATGGACTTCCGTGCCAATCTCTTCTTTGGGCGCAAGAGACATCAGCACCAGCTGGCTGTGTTTTCCGGTATAAAGCACTTTGCGAAAATTATTATTTTCTAAAGTATCTTTCTCTATGTTTGCTACATATCCTTTCATTTTTTTTATAAATTTAATTTTTTATTAAAATTTATCTCGGCCATTTTAATTATAGCACCGCCTGCTTTTTAAATAAAACGAACCAAATTAAACCCTACCCGCGGATAACAAGATGGGCTATATAAATCACGTATATAAATACAAATACCGCGCCCTGCCATCTTTTGAGAATGCGCCGCTTGCCGATAAACATAAAAATAAATAGCAGAAACGTGGCGAAAATCGCTACCAAAAAATCAGAATTTAAAACCGGAGAAAGCGGCAAGGGACGGATAAGGGCACTTATTCCTAAAATAAAAAATACATTAAAAATATTAGATCCGACAATATTGCCGACGGCAATGTCGGGATTTTTTTTATAAGCTGCCACTGCAGAAGTCGCCAGCTCCGGGAGAGAGGTGCCGGCTGCAACAATCGTCAGCCCTATAAGAGCTTCGCTTACTCCGAGAATACGAGCAATGACCACCGCGGCATCAATTATTAGTTTGCCGCCGACAATCAGCCCTACCGAACCCCCGACGATCATAAGAAAAGAAACCGACATTGAGTAAATTTTAACATCTGCGTTGGATCCTGCCCCTACTTTACTGATGCCGAAAACGTAATAAAGAAAAATGGCAAAAAAAGAAATAAGCACCCATCCGTCTATGCGGGTCAGAGCCGAAAATGTGCCACCATCAATAATCTTATCATTGGCCATTATCGCCACTAAAATAACCGCAAGCAAAGCAAGCGGTATTTCCTTCCGAACCGTATCTTTTTTTACGATAAGCGGGAAAAAAACTGCGGTAACGCCCAAAATAAATAAAATATTAAAAATATTGCTGCCGATGATGTCGCCGACAGCTATATCAGCGGCACCTTTTACGCTGGCAAATATATTGACAATAAGCTCGGGCATTGACGTGCCGAAAGCCACAACCGTTAAACCGATGACGAGAGTTGAAACTCCTATTTTTTTTGCCAAGGATGAAGCTCCGTCAACCAAATAACCTGCTCCCTTGATAAGCAGACCCAAACCGACGATAAATAAAATAAAGGAAATAATCATATTTTTTATTCTATCAAAAAAATCTGTCTGCCGACAGATAGGCGCCTGATTGGTAATTTTATCGGCTCCGCCTGCGGGACGATGCTAGGACCTGTTTGACGAAAAAATGAATAATTTATTTTTTATCTTCTCCAAGATTGCCGCTTCTACAAAAACGCAGAGAATTACTAAAAACCAATCGAGAAAACTCAAAGAAACGGTATGTAAAAACTTTTGAAAAATCGGAATATAAATCCCGAGGATTAATAAAAATGCGCCGAATAAAACAGCTGCATTGAGGTATAAATTAGAAAAAATATCTTTTCTGAAAATTTTATGCCTTAGAGAGCGATGGGTAAAAGCCAAGTAAAAAGTTTCTACAGTGGTGGCGGCAAAAAGAAATGTTCTTGCTTTTTCTAATGAAAAACCGAATTTCAAGTAGAGCAAAAAGAAAACGAGCTCCACGGCGATTGTGACAAAACCGATAGAGAGCATCCACACCTTGGTTGGAGAGCTTAGAACATCTTCTTTTTTAGGCCTCGGCTTCTCAAATAACACCTCTTTTTCTCTTTTTTCAAAGGTCAGGGCTATTGCCGGAGACGTAGCCTCAATGATGTTTATCCAAAGAATCTGGGTTGCCAGAAGCGGCAAAGGAAAGCCCAATAAAACACTGATCAAAATAAAACCCAATTCCGTAAAATCAGTGGAAACAAGATAAACGGTAGCGCTTCTGATTCTGTCAAAAATTCCCCTTCCTTCTTCTATCGAATGAACAATTGTCAAAAAATTGTCATCTAATAAAATCAAATCTGAAGTTTCTTTGGCTAAATCCGTTCCCGAGCCCAAGGCGAATCCCACATCTGCCTTTCTCAAAGCCGGGGCGTCGTTGATGCCGTCGCCGGTCATTGCCACAACCTTTCCCCTTTCCTGCCAGGCATTAACTATTCTTGATTTATGAGAAGGGTCGATTCTGGCAAAAACATTTATTTTTTCTATTCTTCCCGAAAGCCTCTCTTCGCTTAATAAATCTAAATCTTTACCCTCAAGTATGTTTTCCTCGCCAGCTTCTAAGCCCAATTCTTCAGCAATTGCCTTTGCCGTCAGCAAATGGTCCCCCGTTACAATAACCGGTTTAATGCCCATCTTTTGGCAAATTTCTATCGCTTCTTTTGCGTTTTCTCTCAGAGAATCTTTTAAAACAAAAAGGCCGGCAAAAACAATGCCTTTTGTCACTTCATCTAAATTTTGTGTCTGATTCAGATTTTCAAATTTCTTGTAGCCGAACCCTAAAACTCTGAAGCCTTTCTTGGCCAAATCTTCTAAGTTTTGATAAATTACGCTTAGCTTATTTTTATCCAGCCGCTCTTCATCATGCTTTATTCTTAAAAAGCTTGAAAATTCTAAAATTCTTTCCGGGGCGCCGACCGCATAAAGAATTCTTTCTTTTTCTTTTGTTTGATATAGGGCCGCGTAATACTTTTTTATCGGACTAAATGGCAGCTCCTCAATCTTTATCCTTTCTCTTCTCAATTTTTCAACATCTGTTCCGGATTCCGTAGCCGCCAAAAGCAGGGCTTTAGCGGTCGCTCCCCCTCTAACCCTCCATTTCTCAATTGCCTCTTCGGGGTTTTCAATAAACGCCTCATTAGCCAAAGCGGCGATTTCTAAGGCTAAAGTATGATTTTTTGATTCCTGGCCGAAAAACTCTTCGCCAACTAAAATTTTGGCTACTCTCATTTTTCCTTCGGTCAAAGTCCCTGTTTTGTCGGTCAAAATAATCTGGGTGCTTCCTACGGTTTCTAAGTTTGACAGTTTTCTTACCAAGCCATTTTTCCGCAAAATTCTTTTCATCCCGACCACCAAAGTAATGGTAATGGCCGGTAAAAGCCCTTCGGGAATGGCCGAAACACCGGTGGCGACAATGGTGATTAGGAAATCTTCAAGCGGAATTTTTCTCAGAATCCCGAAGAAAAAAATTAAAAAAAGCAGAAAAAAAACAAAAATCCCGTAATATTTTGAAAAATTCATCAATCTTTCCTCCAGCAGGGTTTTTTTCTCTTTTTCTTCCTGCAGAGAAATGGCGATTTTCCCCATCTCGGTATTCTTGCCAATATCGGTGATGACGGCTTTGCCCGTTCCGTTTTCAACCATGGTTCCCATATAAACCATATTTTCCCTATCGGCTAAAACAGTTTCTTTGGGCAAAATCTCTGAATATTTTTTTGAAGAAAGCCATTCTCCGGTTAGGGCCATTTCGTTAATTTCTAAATCTCGAGTTTCAATCAATCTCCCGTCGGCCGGAATCTTCTCTCCCGCTTTTAAAAAAACGACGTCTCCGGGTATCAGTTCTTTGCTATCTATTTCCGCCTTTCTTCCCCCTCTCAAAACCACAGCTTTTATTTTTACAATCTTTTTTAATTCCTCTAAAATCTTTGAAGTTTTTCTTTCTTGAAAATAGGCGGTTGCCCCGGTGATTAAAACCACAATCAAAATAAAGGCGGCGTCAAAAAACTTTTTCAGGAATAAAGAAAAAACCGATGCTAAAAGAATAAGATAAATTAAGGGATTCTTAAACTGCCTTAGAAACAAAAAAAATTCGGGAGTTTTCTTTTTTTCCGGGAGAAAGTTCTTTCCGTGTTTTTGTTGCCAAAACGCGACCTCTTCCTTTTTTAAGCCGAATTCGGCGTTTGATTTTAATGTTATTGCCGCTTCTTCCCAAGAAATATTGTGCCAAATAATCTTTTTTTCCATATTTTTATTCTATCAAAAAACCGCCCAAAAGGCGACTCTTTGAATTCTCTAATGGCATTATAGAATGCTCACTCTAACGGACGATTTTACTTGTCCGCCGAAGTTTTAACGAGGAAGGGATATTAGAGGTTGGTTTCGGGAGAATTTTCCTGCGGAGATTTCTTAAAAATTGCTGGAATATATATTCCAGCTAAAATAAGAAGTACGCCCAGAACCGAAAGAGATGCCGCTACCGCCGCCATTGCAAAGTTAGTAACGAAATTGTGCATTGGACCACCTATAAAGAAGGACAGAATACCCAATCCCAGAAAAATCGACCTGAATTTCATTAGCCCGTTTTCAATCTTAAATGATTCGCTTATAAATACATAAGCAGAGAAAAGCGAAACCACGCCTGCAAAAACAGCTATTACCGCAGTGCTCAATCCCGGAACGCGCCAGTTGATTATATTGTCTGGTGATATAAAGAGTTCAACTTTCGGAAGATTCAGCAAAAGGATCAATCCTCCAATAACTAAATACAAAATAATAATCTTTCTTATCAGTTGCTTCTTAGTTGGAAATTTAATGCTTACTGGTAAAAGAAGTAAACTACCCGTTGCTACAAGCATAAAAATATGGGCTATCCACCAAGAAATGTTGCTCATCAAAGGATTGTCGAAAAACACTGCCAATCCCAAGGTTAAAAAAAACATCTGGATGCCTGTACCCAATAAAAACGTGGCAAAGGTTTGAAGGAGAAGATTCTTGCCCTTTCTCCAACTAAAAAAAACATAAAAACCGGATAATAAATATGCCGAACCCGATATTATGGTAGTTATTGAAATTAATGTAATCATACTTTTGGTTGGTTTTGCCCTGAACAATAATCTTTATTAATTATACCAAAAACTACCCAAAAGGCGATTCTTTGACAAATGCCTGCCCCGAAAGCACAAGGAGTTAAAACCTGTTTAGTTCAAAGAGTTTTCTCGTTTTTGTCTTTGATCTTGTAAATCAAACTATATATGCCGGCAATCAAAATATAAGCAGGCAACGCGAAGACTACAAGCATAAAGAAGAAAACTTCTTCTGTCCCCATTAACCCGCTTATCAGGTTGTGCAGGATTATTGAGGCAAATCCTCCGACAACAATTATCCAAAGCTTCTTCCAGCTCAATAAAAATAAGTTTTTGATTTTCATGCCCAACTAAAAAATGCTCTTTTCCCCTAAGATTGCCTTACTCTTCCTTTATCATTCTGGCGATAAAATATATTGTGGTCACAATAAAGAGTGTCCACCAAAGCCACAATAAATCAACGAGGCAGTTATAAAAATAAAGGGCTAAAATAATACCGAGGGAAAGAAGGCACAGTTTGACTAAGCTTACTTCCCACCAGCGAAATGTCCAAGTTTTAAAAATTTTCATAAGATTATTTATCTTTAATTTTCGACCTTTATCTCATTCTACCAAAAAACCGCCCAAAAGGCGATTCTTTGAATTCTTTAATGTCATTATAGAATGCTCCGAGGATGGTACAATGCCCTGTCCTGAGTCGCATCGAAGGATTAGAACTTAGTTTATGGAGAATATATCTGGTTTACAGCTAATTAGAATATCTGCTACCAATTAAAATTTTAGTTTTTTTATCGTTTCCAAATTGTTTACTCTATACCAAAAAATTCAGAAAAACTTCCCGCGCTAAAACCAACCAACACATTATTATCCATCACAACGGTGGGTACTCCTGCGCTTCCTGTCCTTGTCCGTAGCTCCTCTTGAGCCGCCTCACTCTTGGAAATGTCAATTTCTTCATATTCAATATTATGTTGCCCGAGCCATTCCTTTGCTTCCGCGCAATGGGGACAAGTCGGCAGCGAGTACATTATTACTTTTGATACACCCGGCATATAGCGCTGTTTTATACTTGTTCCTACCGGCGCCGTTTCTCCTTCTGGCGCTATTTGGATTCTTTCTTGCTGCATTTGCCCCTCTGGTAAAGCAGGCACAGGAACTATCGTTGGAGCGGTTGTTTTGTAAGTCGTTATCGCGGCAGTTGAAAGAAAACGAAAACAGGCGTCAGGTGTTGTTATCCCAAATTCTTCACATTTTTCCACAAGAGTTGCGCATTGATCTGATGGCCCTCCGGATTCCAGGCAGTAAGCTTCAATCGCCTCAAACGATTCAAAACTAAGGGGGATTTTCTCACACATCTCTGATGGTCCTCCCATCTCTGCACAAAAAGATCTGGGCGATTTAGGGTTCCGAAGATCATTTACAAGCGATGTACAAAACTCCGGTGTCCCTCCTTGTTCTAGGCATTTAGTTTTAACCAATTCATAATTCTGACCAAAAATATCTTTCTGTTTTAATTCTTCTATCGCTTTTTCAATGGCCGGTTTTGCCTGTTCGGGGGCTTTTTCCAAAACTCTCTCAAGCACTTCCTGATGTTTTAAAATTTTCTCGCTTGCTTCTTTTTCAAAGGCTGCAATATTTTTGCCTTTTTCTTTGGCTTCTCCAGCTTTTTCCAAAGCATGATTTAGTTGCTTTTCATATTTCTCAAAAGTTTTCTGGGCAATTTCGGTTTTTCCTTTTTCAACCATCTTCTCATATTCGGCTAATCTAACTTCTGAAAGATGCAAATACTGTTTGGCTTTATTTTCCGCGCCGAAAGTAAAAAATGTCTGGATTGATTCTTTCCATGATTTGAGGAAATAAAACGGACTGTCAGGGGTAAGTCCTGGATCTGGTAGCTCTGTTTCTTGAGCTAAAACCCCCATCCCGAGAGATAATAAAAATGATAAAGTTATTAATAAAGATGCTACTTTCATAGCTTATTATTTTTTTATGTTTTATCGAGCTTTTTCTTTTTGTAAAATAGAGTTATGGTACCTATTACGCCAACCAGAAAACCTAAAGGACAAACAATGGCTGCCAAAATAAAAAAGAAAGGTTCTTCCACGCCCAATAAAGCACTGACAAGGTTGTGCAAAACGGCAAAAAGAGGAAATCCCACAGCCGAAGCTCCTGCTAATAATAAAAACTTTTTAAGCGCCCCCTCCACTTTTTGCTTCACAGTTGAAACTATCAGCACCAAACCCAACACAAAGGAAACGGCCCATGAAACAAACATAATGTAAATCATATACATTCTCAAAGATTCCGGAAGGAACGACGGAAACAGCATCATATTGCCTATTATTATTGCAAAAACTACGATTAATGCCCAAAAAATTGTTGTGACTGAAAACCTTTTCATCTTTCCCTATTATACCAAAAAACCGCCTGCTTGGCGATTCTTTAGCTGTCTTTCTTGACAGGAGGAATTTATTTTTCTTCCCTGGTCTTTGAAATAAAATTTATTACTATCGAGGCTAATGTTAATATCCCGATAACTAATAATGTTTTTGTTAAAATTTCTCTCGTCTCACTAGTTGAGATTAAGTCCAAAACCAAAGAGATCGCAATCAATGCTGATATAAAAACACCAATAATGGCGGCTAATTTAGAAAACTTGATGATATTTCCCATTTTATTATAAAAACTTTTTAATTGTGATTTTTTCTTTGAAGACCTTTATATCTTTATTCTACCAAAAAACCGCCTACAAGGCGATTCCTTGATTGTCTTTCTTGACGGTATGCTTAGCTCCCGTAGTCGGTCTAGAACCTGTGGCTTAAGGGGAAAATGGGAGCTTTTTGAGGGTGTCTCAGAACGCCCCTCGGTCGGGGACTATTTTAAGAATAATTAAAGTTTTAGTCTAAAATTTCTGTGAACTCCTCTTTTATCTCTTCTAATAAGTTAGGGCTCTGCTTTAATGACCAACCCTGGTCAGAAGGAGGGTCAAATACTATAAATCCTTTTAATTTTCCTTGGCCTTGTTCAAATATGATTTTATGTGCAGTGATTTTTGTGTTTTCATCAAACCTTGAGGCTCCACCCCAAACACCAAACTCTGTAGCTATTACTTCTGACACATCATCTCTTTCTGCCCAGCCAAGTATTTTTTGTATTATACTTACAGCTCTTTGTTCATAGCCTTCAATACTCTCTTCAGGTGAGATAGAAAACCCAATAGCATCATATCCTTTAAAATTAATATCATCATCTAAATCATGAGCTAATGAACCTTTAAATACAACTTTGCCATTGTAATTTTTTCTGACTATTGGCAATATTTTTTGCCCCCATTCAGAAGAAGTTTTAGCACCTAGTTTATAATCAGGTTCGTTCATTGGCGAAAACATTTCAACTTGATACTTTTCTGCTAATAGGGCTATATCTTCAACAATTAAATTATACTTATCCAAAAACCCTTCTTTTGTTGCAACTGCTATAGGAATTGGTTTAGGTTCACCACTCCCTCTTGTAAACTCTTCCTCATAAAATAATTCTATAACTAAATGTATTCTAATACCTACTTCATAATATTTTTTAACTAATGTAGCTAACTGTTGTTCAACATTATTAGAAGAAAAAGGTTCAGCATATTTTACTTCACCATTAATGTTTATTTTAACTGTTGGTCCTAAACCCACAATATTTACTCCAACACCTTCTACTAGCTTTTCATCTGTCATTGAGTGACTGTCATGGGGATAGTAAAAAGCGACAGGCATCCAAAAACCTTTATACACTAAAACCTCCCCACTTGGTGGCTGGAGTAAAGTTTCTGATTCTTCCTGAAAAATATTTTTCCAAGTAAAAAATCCTCCTACGCCCAAACCCATTAGAATTATTATGATAATTAGGGTTTTGATATTCATTATTCGGGGTTATTTTGAATAATTAAGATTTAATCCAAAATTTCTGTGAAATATCTTTTAATCACTTCTTCTGCTTTTTGGGACTTTTCAGGGTCAGGCATTCCTGGTATATCCTCTCCAAAAATACTTAATCCAAGAAAATCTAAAGCAAAAAATCCAGCGACCTTGTCCCTTCCTTTTTCAAGAACTATTTCATGAGCCCTTGCATTTAATTCTTCGTTCCATATTGATTCTCTCATCGATGTACCATAAAATTCTGTAATCATAACTCCTTTGCAATTATCTCTTTCTGCAAAGCCGAGAAATGTGTTCAATGCATAGTCAACAAATGGGGAAAAATCTTCTAGTGTCGTGCCAAGACCTCGGCTGATAGTAACTCCAATGTAATCATATCCTGAATAGTTTGTTGAAGCAGGTTCTGTCATAGGATAGGGCTGTATATCACCAATAGACGCTCCCTTCCAAACGACCTTGCCATGATAAACTTCTCTTATTTTAGGAAGAATTTCTTGTCCCCAATTTGCCGATGCAGAAGGACCAAACAGCACCTCTGGTTCATTCATAGGAGCAAATAATTCAACGCGGTACTCTTCTGCTAATTTGGCGTTTTCAATGATTTGGAAGTCCCACTCTTCTAAAGTTATATCCTCTGCTGCGGGAAAGCATTTAGTCATAGCTAATCCAACTCTCAAACCATTTCTGTGAGCAGCTTGTATGTTGGCAATCATAATTTCTTTTTGAATCGGAATAATCTCTCTTAATTTTTTAGCTAATTCAGAATCAGAAGGAAGTCCCTCAAGGCAGCGCTCAAGATGCGGAGGGGCGGCTGGAAGGAAAATCGTATTTACTCCTATGTCCTTCAGTTTCTGTATATCAGAATCCAACTTATTTGGATCATTAGACAATGATGTAGGCATCCAAATGCCTTTGTAAACTTGTACTTCACCGGATGGTGCTGGGACTATTCCTTCTTCAATTTCTATTTTTCCATTTTCTGGAGCAGAAATATTTTTCCAAACAAAATATCCTCCTATAACTAAGCCAATTAAAACTATTGAAATAACTAAGATTTTAGTATTCATTATCTTATTCTAACAAAAAACCGCCTTCTTGGCAATTTTATGCCTCGGTCACTCGAACCGAGCACAAGCGGGCTCCGCGGGCAGGATTCGAACCTGCAACCTAAGGATTAACAGTCCTCCGCGCTACCGTTGCGCCACCGCGGAATGCTTCTTTAATATAGTAAATTTTATAAATTAGGTCAATCAGTATCCTTTCAGTTTTTTCAGCTCCTGATGCTCTCTTATTCTTTCTAAAGCTTTGGCTTCTATCTGGCGGATTCTTTCGCGGGTGACGCCAAATTCCTTGCCCACTTCTTCAAGGGTATGGGTGATGCCGTCGGCCAGGCCGAATCTCAAGGCGAGTATTTTTTGTTCCCGCGGAGTCAGATCAACTAAAATTTCTTTTAACCTTTCGCGCAATAGCGTCCTGCCGGCTTCGGCCGAGGGGGCGATGGCTTTTTCATCTTCAATAAATTCGGCTAAAACCGAATCTTCTTCATCTTCGCCTACCGGCGTTTCCAAAGAAACCGTTTCCTGGGAAATTTTCATAATGTGACGGACTTTATCCACTTCAAGCCCCATTTCTGAGGCGATTTCCTCGGGCAAAGGCTCTCGGCCCAAATCCTGAACCAATCTTCTTCTCGCCTGGGTATATTTTGATATGGTTTCCACCATATGGACGGGAATCCTGATGGTCCTCGCCTGGTCGGCCAAGGCGCGAGTTATGGCCTGGCGTATCCACCAAGTGGCATAAGTTGAAAACTTATAACCCTTTCTCCAGTCGAATTTCTCAACGGCGCGAAAAAGTCCCAAGTTGCCCTCCTGAATCAAATCAAGCAGGGTTAAGTTGGGAGAGCGGCCGATATATCTCTTGGCTATTGAAACGACCAATCTTAAATTGGCTCTGGCTAATTTTTTCTCGGCCTCCCTATCGCCTGTTTCAATCTTTTTTGCCAGATCTTTTTCGTCTTCTGCGGTCAAAAATGACACCTGGCCGATTTCCTTTAAATACATCTGGACGGGATCAATCCTCGCTTCTCCGGCAGCTTGGAGCAATTTTTCTCTTTTTGAGAGAGGCTCTTTGGGAGTTTCCAAAAATTCTCTTGCTTCTTTTAGCTCAATGCCGTTTTTTTCCAATTCTTCGTATAAATTTTCCAATCCTGAAATATCATTTTCTACATCGGGAAAATAGGATAAAATTTCGGAAGTTGTCACAAAACCTCTCTGTTTTCCTTTCTCGATAAAGGCCTGAATTTTCTCGGGCAAAAAAACCTTCTTATGGCGTCCTCCCCTGGAATGCTTCTTATGCAAAAACGCCTTCTTTCTTTTGTCGGCTTTTTTTACACGGCCTTTGCGTAAAACTTTCTTTATTCTTCTCTTTGTTTTTTTCTTTGCCCTCCGAACCTTTGGCGGAGAAAGGTGCTTCTTTTTTTTCTTCATAATTAAGCAGTGTTTAATTTTTTAGCCAATTCGTTAAATTTACTTTTCAACAAATTTATTTTTCCGGCATCTTGCTCTCTTTCTGCCTCTCTGAGAGACTGGGAAATCTCGTCTAGTTTGTTTTTTAATTCTAAACTTTTAATGTTTTTTAGGCAATTGCCGAAATCTTCTTTTAAATCTTCTTTTGAAATTTCTGATTCCACTTCCGCTTGCAAAGAAAGACAATCGAATAAGTCTTTCAGTTCGGGCGGAAATCCAATCAAATCTGTTTTTTTCTTGCCCTCTGAAGCTTTGGCGAAGGAGGGATTTTCTTTTAGCCAGGAAATCAGCTTAGAAATTTTCGGAGAAAATAACCCCAAATCCTCTTCGGAAATCAAACAAAGGCAGTCTTGTGGAGAATTCAGAGTTAGAACCATTGTTCTTTCTTCAAGCAAGTCTTTCCTTGTTTTGGGGGGCAAGTTAATTATTTCCTCTTTTTCCAATCCGTAAGCGGTTTCGGTAAGTTTTACTTTTTTTAATTCTTCCCTGACGTCCTCGTCTTTGACTGATAATTCTTTTGCCAATTCCTGTATCCAATGGGCTCTTTCTATCTGGCTGGGAATTCTTTTTATCACGGACAGTAAAATTTTGGAAATCTCCCGCTTGCCGTCAGGGGTTTTTTTGTCAAAACGCGAAAAAGTGGTTTTAAAATAAAAATCGGCAATCGATTTGGCTTCTTTTATTTCCCGCTCCCAGTCCCCGGGATTTTGGCAGAGAATATCGGCCGGATCCTTGCCCTCATTCATGGTGACTACTTTTATGTTAAAACCGGCCATCTGAGCCAGATCGGTACCTCTTTTGGTAGCCGAATCCCCGCCCACATCCATATCAAAAGCGGTGTAAATATTATCGGAATATCTTTTGATGATTTTTAAATGATAAGGCGTAAGAGCTGTCCCTGAAACGGCAACTGTATTTTCAAATCTTTCTTGATGGCACATAATAGCGTCCACGTATCCTTCCACTAAAACTATGCGATCCTGTTTTCTTATCGCCACCTTGGCCTTATCCAAACCGTACAATATTCTGCTTTTGTCGTAGAGGACGGTGTTGGGCGTGTTCATGTATTTGGCAACTTCTTTTTTATCTTTGTCTTTGAAAACCCGGCCGCCAAAACCCAAAACTTGGGAATTTAAATCAAAAACCGGAAACATTATCCTGCCCCTGAATCTGTCGTAAAGTGATCCTTTCTCTCCTTTTATAGCCAGACCTGTTTTTTCCACCTCTTCTTCCTTATATCCTCTCTCAACTAAAAAATCCAAAAGTCCCTGCCAGGCGTCGGGCGAATATCCCAGGCGCCATTTTTTTATCGAGTCTTCTGTAATCTTCCGGCCCAAAAGATAATCTCTCGCCTCCTTGCCCGTGCCTGTGCCCCCCAATTGTTTTTCAAAAAATTTTGTCGCCCACTCGTTTACTTCCAATAATCTCTGTCTTTCTGTTTTTAAAACTGCGAACTCGCGGGTCATCGGCTTTAATTCAACGCCAGCTTTTTGAGCCAGAATGCGCAAAGCGTCTCCGAATTCCACGCCCTCTATTTCTTTGACAAAGCCTAAAATATCTCCGCCTTTTCCGCAATTACCGACAACAAAATTAGTGGCCACATAGGAATGATCCTCTGCGACCGTAAAATTATAAACATCTCCTTGGTATTGTCTTCTATTTAATTCTTTTATTGGCAAAAGCCAGTATAAAACTCTTTCATTCTCTAAAAAATTAGAAAAGTTTAAAATATGGCTTTCTTGCCACTGAATTCTATAAGATTTTTTATGATGAACCATTTTTTTGTCAATCCCTTCTTGTTCAATATAAAAATTTGGCGCAATCTTGAATCTCAATAAGATATCTTTTAATTGTTCGGCTAAAACCAAAGATATAGTTGTAATTTCCTTAAATTTTCTTTCCTTTTTACATCCAGCAATTTTTCCCGTACAACCGTCCCCTTTATGAATTGCCTCTAAAACTATTCTTTGTTTTTCAATCGGCAAATTCTGCAACCCAAAAGGAATATGTTTATTTTCCGCTCTTTTGCCGCATAAATTTTCGAAGATATTCGATAATTTAGAATTGCATGCGCTAACTTCCAATCCAGTTTTCCCTCTCTTCCCTCTTTTACAAATCGCGGCTTCTATTTTAAAAATTCGTTTAATTAAACTTTTAATTTCTTCGGCAAACTTTTTCTCATGATTACCCAAGCTAAATCTGATATAAGCGCGGTGATTGCTGCCTTCGGCAATATAATAACCGAGCAATCTTAAAAAATTCTTATCGATTTTTATTTTTGAAGCAAATTCTTTAATACTTGGCCCGTAATTACTGTCTCTCCGATTATAATACTCCTCCAGGTTGATGTAATTTTTATCTTCCACCCTCTGGTTAATGGGGAAAAGTAAATAATCATTTATCTTAAGCTGGCCTGCTGATAATTTTTCTATCTTATAATCTAAATAAAACCGGGGACAATACCTTTTGTCACAATTAGGCTGGCATATCCTTGTCATCCTGCCCTTATGAATGCAATTTTTTGTTTTGATTGCATAAACTTCGTGATCGGTAGTGAGCGTGGTAATTTCGTTGGATTTTCTAACTTTTATATCAATTATTTTTCCGCAATACAGTCTCCAAATTCTTCTAATGACGGGCATAAACCGGCCCTTATGCGTTAAAACCGTGTCTCCCGCATTAACATCTTCTATTTTATGATAACCTCTTTCAGTTTTAATTAATGAGCCCGGCACAAAACATCCGAAACAATGCCAGATTTGCCGGGCGGGCGAAACAAAAAAAGACGGACCTTTTTCCGAATGGAAAGGGCAAACCGCTCGAAAATTCGCTCCCACTTTCTGAAGTTTGATGTAGCTCTGAACAACTTGGACAACATCAAGCCGGTTTTTGATTTCGTCAATAGGAGAATTTATCATATCAAACAAAGCAATTATAACACAGAGCTAGGTTGTGAGCAATTTTCCTTGACGCTCCTTTTTATAAGCTATAAGATTAAATAAACTCCATAAAAGGGGTTTTTGAATGCAAAACAACCAAATTATAATAAGCCAATTCAATAAAGATAAAAAGTTTAAAAATTGGAATAAATATAATCCCGTTTTTAAGAGAGCTAATTTAAAAAAATGAAAAGGAAACTCAAAATCGCTCAAATCGCTCCTCTCTGGTATTCCCTTCCACCTAAAAAATACTCTGGAATAGAAAGAATTGCTTATCAGTTAACCGAGGAACTAATAAAAAAGGGGCATGATGTCACTCTTTTCGCTTCTGGAGACTCAAAAACATCAGCTAGATTAATTTCGATTCGTAAAAAATGCTTGTCAAAAGATAAAATTCCTTGGACCGATACTTTCTGGGAATTGGAAAATCTGTCCTTTGCCTTTGAAAAAGCACTGGATTTTGATATTATTCATTGCCATGTTGGTTTAAGGGCTTTGTTTTTTCAAAAACTTGTTGCGACTCCGGCCTTGCATACTTTTCATAATCCTCTTTTCCCGGGAACAAAAGTTCTGTCGCCAACATTGGAAATTCTAAAATTGCATGGAAAAACGACCAACGCCTGTTTTATCTCCAGATCGGCCAAAAATCTTTGCCCGGTAAAATTTCCCAAAAGCTGGGTAGTTTATAATGGTATCGATTTAAATTTATTTCAATTCAATCCCTATCCAAAGGATTATTTTTTATGGGCGGGAAGAATAGAAAAATATAAAGGAATTGAAAACGCGATTAGGGTGGCGGAGTTAAATAAAATAAAATTATTTTTGGTTGGCAAGTTAGACAAGGAGAGAGAAAAATATTTCAAAAATTTCATCAAACCCCATTTGTCCCGAAAAATTAATTATCTTGGAGAAGTTTCTCAAAAAGAATTAGCAGATCTTTATCGGGGAGCAAGAGCCCTACTCTATCCCATAGAATGGCACGAACCCTTCGGCTTGATTATGGCGGAAGCTCAAGCATGCGGAACACCAATAATTGTCTTTAAATTAGGATCGGCCGCAGAGGTTGTGCGAAATGAAAAAACTGGGTTTGTTGTTCCCTTTTTGAATAAAGATGGTAAAAAAAACCTTAAGGGTTTGACCGAGGCGCTGAAAAATGTCGAAAAAATAGACAGAGAAGATTGCAGAAAATGGGCAGAAAAAAAATTCACCATAAAAAGAATGGTGGAAGAATATGAGAAAATCTATTACCAAATCCTCAAGAAAAATTAAATACTTATTTGTGGCTCGCGGACCAGGAGAAACCGGACAAGCAAGAAGTTTAGCAAATTATATTTTCTTCAAAGGAGGAGAAATACGTTTTGCGTTGCTTCAAGAAAAAAATTTGGCATTTTTAAAAGAAGATAAAAATTTTAAGATATTTTTAACGTCGACTCCTGAGAAATTAAAAATATTGGTCGATAAAGAAAAACCGGACGTAATTTTACTTTTTAATTCAAAAATGTGGGGAAGCAAAAACTTTCTGGAAAATCCTCCATTCGAAAAACCGAAATTGACCCTTGCTGCTGATTCTAATTGGCTTTTCAACGAAAACAAATATCCAAATTATAATTTTATAAAATGGGCTGATGGATACTTGATTTTATTTCCTCAAAAAATATTTAATCTGGGATTAAAGAAAAACGGCGGCGCATTTTCAGTTCTTTCACCGATCTTGAAAAGAATAATTCCAGTTGGCTTTCTTCCGACCTATGACAAACTCAATCAAAAAGAAATTTTAAAAATAAGGAAGAAATATGGCATTAAAAAAGATGAAAAATTTATTTTTTCTTATTTCAGCGGTTTCGGCGCCGGCCACAGAATTTGGGCTTTTTATAATTTGATCAAATCAATAGATAAATTAATTAAAAAGGGAGAGAAAATAAAAATTTTATATACTGGCTCAACCGATAGCTTGGAAAAGAAAATAATCAAAAGAAATTGGTTAATAATAAAAAGCAGGCTCTCTTCGGAAGAATATTTTTTAACCTTAGCCTCCAGCGATCTTGTTTTCCAACATCAGGGCATGGTCACGCTCTGTCAGGCGATTTCCGCCAATATCCCCGTCATCGCGAATGTCTCTCTTTTAAAAAAAGAGGACTTGAAAAAAATCCATTTTTGGGAAGTGGAGCCATTCGTCAGAGCGGGTCTTTGTTTAATGTTTAAAAAGACTACGCCGATAAAAACTATAAGTCAGGCGATTGAAGGCCTCTTATATAAAAATAACCTCCGAAAACAAATGGTAAAAAAACAAAAAATATTTTACCAACGAGGAGAACCGATTGTGTATAAAATAATAAGTAAAATGTTAGAAGACAAATAATGAAAAAACTAAGAATTGGACAAATAGCGCCGCTAAACGTGCCCATCCCTCCCAAAAAATATGGAGGGACCGAGCGTATTATTGACGCGCTTTGCCAAGGACTTTCCCAGCGCGACCATAAAATTTTTCTTTTTGCCGCTGCCGATGCGAAAACTGGAGGACAAATCATTCCTATAGTTCCTAAAAGTCTTTGGTCGAATAAAACAAAAGAAGTTGCGCCTTATTATGCATATGAAATGAATATTATCTTGCGGCAAAGCTCTCGCTTAAAATTAGACATTCTTCATGATCATCTTGGGCCGCTAAGCTTAGCTCTGTATGGGGGTATTAATATTCCCATTGTACATACCCTTCATGTTCCTTTAAACAAAGACCGAGCTTGGGCATATAAAAAATTAAACTCCAAATTAATTAGTATTTCTGATAATCAACGCAAAGACGCTCCGCAATTGAATTATATTGCTACTATTTATAACGGCACTGACAAAAATCTGTTCCGATTCAATCCTCATCCTAAAAATTATTTGCTGTATTTGGGCGAACTAGCAGAGCGCAAGGGAGTCAGAGAGGCAATTTTGATTGCAAAAAAAGTTAAATTAAAACTGATAATTGTCGGCCGCGTACCTCTGCAAACGAGCCAAATAAAAGATTATTTGTTTTTCCAAAAATACATAAAGCCAGAATTAAATCGCGGCCAGATAAAATATGCTGGTGAGGTTATCAGCGAAAGAACTCCCGAATTTTATGGAAACGCCAAGATTGCTCTTTTCCCTATTTGCTGGGAAGAACCATTTGGCCTTATTATGACCGAATCAATGTCTTGCGGGACACCCGTTATTGCCTTTGCCAGAGGATCTGTTCCGGAAATAATTAAAGACGGAGAAACCGGATTCATTGTCAATTCTTCGAATGACGATATCAGAGGAAATTGGATAATCAAAAAAACCGGCCTCGCAGGCATGATCGAAGCAATAAATAAAATATATAATCTGTCGGCCGATGATTATTTGGAGATGAGAAAAAATTGCCGCAAACATGTGGAAAAAAACTTTACTTTGGGAAAAATGATGAATGAATACGAAAAATTATACTATAAAATTTTAGAAAAAAAATGAAATGCCAAAAACTCCAACAATAAAAAGAATTTTATTTTTACAAGCTTTTCCTTTATGGGGCTGCGGTTCTGGGACTTATGTGAGAGAACTTTCTTCAGAAATAAATAAAACCAAAAACACAAGAAGCGCGATCGTCTGCCCGGAAGGAAAAGAAAAAATCGCCGGATTAAAAATTTATCCCCTAGATCTGCCTTTTCCTGTTGCCTTTACCGGCCATCCCGAATGGCCGGTTTGCCGTCTTTATAAAGATCTTTCTCCGAAAGAAATAAGTGAAGTTTTTAAATTTTTTCTTACAAGCACAATGAGGGCAGTAGAAGATTTTAAGCCGGATATCATCCATGTCCAGCATATTTCCGTGCTTTTATGGGTAGCAAATTTTATCAAATCATTATATGGAACAAACTTTATTGTCACCGCCCACGGCACCTGCGTTTTTACGGCTTCTCAAAACAAATTATATGTGCGCCTTTGCCAAGATGCCCTTAGAAGATCAAAAAAAATAGTACCAGTAAGCGGTGATACAAAAAATTGGCTTTTAAAGATTTTTGGGGAGGAATTTTCAAAAAAAACTCGCGTTATCCCCGGAGGAATGCAGCTCGATCAATTTCCGCCAGAAAAAGAAATTAAAATTATCAATAAAAAATACACCTTGAAAAATAAAAATGTTGTCCTTTTCGCTGGAAAATTAAATCAAGAAAAGGGAGTTTATTATTTGATAAAAGCGGCCAAAGACATCAGGGGAGAAATTTATTTTATCGGCGACGGACCAGAAAAGAAAAACCTTGAAGATTTAATAGCTAAATCGAATCTAACCAATGTACATCTTTTGGGGTATATGGGAAACGACAAAAAAGAAGAACTAAAAGAGTTTTATTACAGGGCTGACGTCTTTGTCGCCCCCTCTATTTGGGACGAACCTTTAGGGTTGGTAATACTAGAAGCAATGGCGGCTAAAACTCCGGTAATAGCTACCAGAAAAGGGGGAATACCACTGGTGGTAAAAGATAATTATAACGGCTTTCTCATAAGGCCGAGGAACAGCCAGGAAATAGCTGAAAAATGCAATCTTCTTTTAGAAAATCACGAATTAAGAAAAAAAATAGGTGAAGCGGCTAGAAAAACGGTGGAAAAAAAATTCACCTGGGAAGGAATCGCTAATAAATATATCAGAATTTACAAGAGAGCGTTTACTCCCAAGATAAACAATGGGCAGAATAAAAATGGTAAAAAATTATCCGATGCAGATAAAAGACGGAGTCAGCCAAAAAGAATACCTGATAATTAAAATCTATGCAAAAAAATAGCAAGAAAATAGCGGTTATCGCTCCCCCTTTCACTGTTATACCGCCAAAAGGCCAGGGCGGAACAGAAAAAATCGTTTATGAAATGGTTGAGGGGTTTCATAAAAAAGGCTATAAAGTTACGCTTTTCGGCGCGGGCAACTGTAAAACTTCGGTGGAATTAATACAAATATTTAAAAAACCGATAAACGATATTAAATCAAATCCATCTCACGTGGAGATATCGCGACCTTTAAGGTTGGAAGCCGTTTATTTGGTGAAGGTGATGGAGGAAATAATAAAAAGGAGGAAAGAATTTGATTTAATTTTTAATCATGCCCGTGGCGGCTACTTATTTTTACCGCTGTCTAATTTTTTAAAAATTCCCATAATAACGATACTCCATCTGCCGATTTTTAAAGAGCTCGCAGAGATGCTGATGAATTATAAAAAAACGAACATAATAACAGTTTCAAACTCTCAAAGAAAAGATTTTGAGAAAATAGATTATCTCGCAACAATATATAACGGGGTAGATCCTGATGAGTTTATTTTTTCACCAAAAGTAAAAGATCATTTCCTTTTTATGGGAGCTCTGGGTGAACACAAAAATCCCAAAGATTCTATTTTAGCTGCCAAAAAAGCCGGCGCCAAACTAATACTTGCCGGAGGAAAACAAAGGGAACCTTATTTCTCAAAAGAAATTAAACCGTTAATCGACAATAAAAAAATCATCTATGCCGGCGAGGTATGTGGCAAAAAAAGACTCGATCTTTTAAAATATGCTAAAGCTCTTTTGTTCCCAATAAAATGGGAGGAACCCTTCGGCCTAGTAATGATTGAAGCCATGGCTTGCGGGACACCGGTTATTGCTTTTGCTAGAGGTTCTGTCCCGGAAACAATTAAAGACGGAGAAACCGGATTTATCATTAATTTTTCGAATAATGACCGAAGGGGAAACTGGCTCATCAAAAAAACCGGCCTGACGGGCATGATTGAGGCAATAAAGAAGATACATGATATGCCGACGGATGATTATTTGGAGATGAGAAAGAACTGCCGTGAACATATTGAAAGTAACTTTACGACAGAAAAAATGATTGACGAATACGAAAAGGTTTATCTAGAATTATGCCGGAAATAAAAATAATAAATATTAAAGAAATAACTTCCAGGCTCAAGGCGAATATTGAAATACTCCGAGAACCGCAATACGGATACATTTATGCCGGGATTACAAGATTTCCTGCTCTTTTCGGCAGAGATTCCTGTATTGTTTCGTGGCAACTAATTGATTATGATTTAACGATCGCACGAAAAATCATTGATTTATTAATAGAACTGCAAGGAAAAGAAATCAACAATTTACGCGAAGAAGAGCCTGGAAAAATCGTTCATGAATGGCATCCCAATCCAGCTGAATATAAACCTTTACCGTGGCCATTACCTTATTATGGTTCGGTAGATTCAACTCCGCTTTTTATTTTACTTTGCGGACTATATTTTGAAAAAAGCTCAGATATTGATTGGCTCACTACTAGTTGGCCACATATTATTTTAGCCCTTGATTGGTGCGAAAAATATGGAGATTTCGACGAAGATATACTTCTTGAATACGAAAAGAAAAATCCCAACGGTCTTTTCCACCAAGGTTGGAAAGACGGACGGGCGGATCATCTTAGATTAAAACCACCTGTTAAAATTGTTGAAGCACAGGGATATTACTACGCCGCGCTTCGTCAAGCGGCAAAACTTGCGCTGAAATTAAAAAATGAAACGCTGGCGATGCGACTAATAAAAAGAAGTGAAAAATTAAAAGATATTTTTCTGAAAGAGTTTTGGCTTCCTGAGGAAAAATTCTTCGCTACTGCTTTGTCTAAATCAAAAATTCCCGATAAAAGGATCTCTTCTAATCCCGGACATTTACTTTTTACCGGTATTCTTGATGATAAAAATGATAAAATTAAAGCCGTAGCTGATCGACTTTTCCAAAAAGATATGTGGACGCCGTACGGTATCCGCACACATGCTGCATCCAACCCCGATTTTGATCCTATGAGTTATCATCTCGGTTCCATCTGGCCTCATGATAATTGGATTATTGCCCAAGGCTTTAAAAAATATGGCTATATTCGAGAATATGAAAAAATAAAACAGGCGCTTCTTGGCGCTTATTATTCGTTAGGGGAAATACCGGAACTTTATGCGGTCAATAATGGCAGAATTGAGAGAATTCCGAATGCCTGCTCTCCTCAGGCATGGGCAAGCGCTGCGCTATTAAATTTTATTATAAATTAGGCTTTATTTTTTTCTTGGAAAAGTAAGAATCTGCCTCAATTAATTCTTATCTCGGCAGAATCTTGTTTTCTCGCTTTGTTCCAAAATAGAATATATAGATAATTTCCAATAATGCCAGGGTATTAAAAACCAGCATAACTATAAACCACTTTTTTTGGCCGTTTTTGGCGGCCTTCCAGAGAGCTATACCTTTCCAAGGAAGCGTCCAGATTAAAATGGTCAATAAAACCGGCGTCGTTAATATTGTATCTTGCATATTATTGTTTAAGCTCTTTTATTTCACAAAAGCCGGCCAAAACTTTTTTTGCTTT
>JBDRLH010000043.1:0-5385 GCA_043813215.1 Parcubacteria group bacterium | reverse complement strand
TCTGTCTTTAATAATCCTCTCCATGCGCATAATGCCGACTCTCATGCGATTGATCAATAATTCCGCAAGAGTCCGGACCCTTCTGTTGCCGAGGTGATCGATTTGATCGGGTTTTCCTTCGGGATCATTATTCAGCCTTATGATTTCACGAATGGTCTCGACAACGTCTTCTGGCTTTAAAACTCTGTCTTGTATGGTTATTTCATCAGTTAATTTTTGCTTCTTTTTTGCTTTTCGAGTTTTTAATTCCGGCAGCCTTTGCCAAGTGCGCCATCTGCCGACTTTTGATAAATCGTATCTTTCAAAATTAAAAAACATATTCCAAATCAATTCTCTGGCGGTATCGGGAGTAACCATGTCTCCCGGGCGCAATCGGCTGTAAATCTCGACCAGGGCTTCGGCCTGATTATGGGTGATATCCCGCTTTAGAGTTTCATTGATATAATTTACGCTTCCTTTGTCAACGTCTTTGAATAATTCTTTTATCTTTGCATCGTCTTCAATGCCAAAAGCCCGCAAAATGGTTGTTGCGGCAACTTTCCTTTTCCTGTCAATTTTTATACCTAAAAATCCGGACGATTCGGTTTCAAGTTCCAACCAGGCGCCTCTGTTGGGAATAATTTTTGCTCCGAAATAATTTTTGCCGGCTATCGGCTGGGCAGTGATAAAAACTCCGGGAGACCTGATCAACTGAGCAATAGCCACCCTTTCTACGCCATTGACAATAAAAGTCCCTCTCTCTGTCATAACGGGGAAATCAGTCAGAAAAATCTCCTGCTCCTTGATTTCTTTGGATTTTAAATTCACCAGTCTTGTTTTGACCCTAAGGGCGACCTCGTAAGAATCGTTGTTTAATCTTGCCTCCAGGTCTGTCTTATATTTCAGTTCATCTAATTTATAATCCAAAAACCAAAGCTCCAGCTCTTTGCCGGTGTAATCGCGGATGGGAGATACTTCCTGAAAAAGTTCTTTTAGCCCTTTTTCCCAAAACCATTGCCAGCTCTCTTTTTCTAAAGACAGGAGATAAGGCAGGGGCAGAGAAACTTTAGCTTTGCCGAAATTCTTCTCGGGAAGAATTATTTTAGTTTCTTCCATGGCCGAACAACTAAAATTAATTGTTAATTTAATGCCAAAAATACCCCAAAAATACACCAAAAGCCTTTGGGGCGAGTTTGTTGCCTATAAAATGAAAATCGAATATTCAAACAAAAGGGTAATTCTTAAATTAGCCGAAATATTCTATAGATAAAACTAAATTAAAGTATAGCAAAAGCCAGACAACAAGTCAAGCCCGTTATTTTTCCAGCGCTCTTATCTTGTCAATGACGTCCTCGTTCCCGGGATTTAATTCTAAAACTTTTTTAAATGCGGCCAGCGCCGAACCGTCCTCCCCTCTGCCGGAAAAAATCACCCCCAAAGCATAATGGGCATTGGAATAATTGGGGGAAAAAGTGACAATTCTTTGGAATACCAGAATCGCCTCATCTGCCCGCTTGTTGTTGTAATAAAACCTGCCCAATTGGAAAAGAACCTCTAAGTCATGGGGATTTACTAAAACTTGAGCCTCTAATTTGTTTATGGCATCTTCGGATTTGCCTTCTTCTTCTAAAAGCAGCGCTTGCTGAATCATGGCGTCGGAATAATCAGACTTTAATTCAATGGCTTTGTCAAATTCTTTTCTGGCATCTTCTTTCTTCGTTGCCAATAATAATTTGCCCAATTCCGTATGGAGCGCCGGATTTGTCGGTTCCAAGGCCGTGGCTTTTTCAAAAGATTTAATTCCCCAGTCAGCCGCCCCCGAAACCAGATTATCAACATCGCGATAAAGAAGTCCTCTGTTTTCCCAGGCCGCCACATTGTTTTCAGAAATCTCAGTAATAATCCTGGCCAGGTCAATGGCTTTGCCAATCCCGCTTTCGGCTTTTTGAAAATTTTGTGCATTGACCGGTTTCCTTACCTCGGCCAAAGCTTGGGCCAGATAAAAACGGGACAAAATTATCTTATACTGAATCTGATAAGGATTGTACGCCGCTGCTGTTTCTAAATTTTTTGCCTGGACTTGCTCGTCATAAGACATGATCGCTTTTAGATAAGCCGCATCTGCCAAATAAAATCTTACGGCGAAAAAAGACAATCCCAAAAATATAACGGCAATAACAACCAAGACTACGCTGAAAATTAATCCAATTTCCGGGAACTCTTTGAAGGAATATTTCAGCTCTCCCGGGTTTTTTTGCATATTGGCGGAGCTTAACGCTAAAACCAGCCAGAACATAAACATCGTGGCGGTATTCTGATAATAGACGATCTGCCCCACCAGCAAGGCGACAAAAAACATTAGCATGGGCAACTGATCTTTGGCTTCTGAATTTTTATCTTTTAATTTGAGAAATATCCAATTCATCATCAGAAACAACCCAATCAAAAAAAGATTAGATAAAGATCCCAAAAACCCGGTCGTTGCTAAGGTTTCCGCAAAACCGCTCCCCGCCCTATCAAACCTGTACTGCCAAAGATCGGTTTTGTTTAATTCGGCCGATTTGAATTTTGAAAAATCCAGAGAAAACGTTCCAGGGCCCGATCCCAAAAATACGTTCTTTGGACCGGATATAGCTGTTTTTATTGCTACGCTCCACGACTGCCCTTGGCTTATAACCGTTTCCCTGGGAATCTGATTTTGAAAATTTCCAGGCAAATTAACCAATAAAAACACTCCGGCCATGACAGATAAAAATATCGGCAATAAAAGCTTGTTAACGTCCTCTTTAAACATCCTGGTCACCAGGGAAAAAGCCACAAACGCCAATAAAGCTACCAACAAAACAATCCAGGCCGGAGAAAAATCTATTATTAGGAGCAATCCGAGGCCGGCCGCCAAGACCAGCCAATAAAATAAATTTTTAATCTTAGATTCTGATTTTTGAGTCAGCAGGATTCCGACCAATAGCGCCAGAAATATCGAAATAAATATCGCCAATCCTTCCATGGGTCCCGAGACTGGATTAAAATTTCCCTGCAGCATGATTTGAGGTAAAAACTTGAGTATGGCGTTTATTTTTACCCATATCTCGAAAACCGAAAAATAGCCGGCCAAGATGACTATGGAACCGGAATAAATGAATAATTTAATCAGGTTGAAAATTTTGACGTCATTGTTCGTAACCAGAAAATAGAAAATTATCATGACCAAAAACGGGATCAGCCCGTCTGAAAAGCGGCCGTAGGTGCCAAAAAGCGAAGAAAATTTGTCGCTAGAAAAAATAACTGAAAGGACGGCCAGAAATACGACAGCTAGAATCGGGATGTCCAAAGGCGTCCTATTGAATTTTACTTCTTTGTCCAAAAATATCATCCTTGCCAGCCAGGCAAAAAGAGCGATTAAAACCAGAAAAAACAGCAAGTACTGCTTATTAAACTCGAAAGCTTCATAGGAAAAGGGCAGAAAAAATAAAGGCACCAGGAATACCAGCAAATTAATAATTATTTTTATGATGCGATCTAATTTGTTTTGCATAATTTTATATTATTTTGATTATAGTTTATTATATTATATTTTCATAATGATTGATCCTTAGAACGTTATTGTCTTCCTTGAGCACGACGCAGACTGCGTCTATCCTCAATAAACCTTGCCATTTTTTGGCCGAGGCCAGAATCCTGGCACCCAGCCATATCTTGCCCAATTTTTTTCTGTTAAACGTATCTTCGGGCGAACCGAACATCTCTCCTCTCTTTGTTCTTACTTCAAAAATAACCAATTCGTTATTTTTTGTTCCTGCCAAGTCGACCTCGGCGTATTTTCTTTTAAAATTGCGCTCGATAATTTTAAAACACTGATTATTCCTCTGTTGTTGTAGCCGGTTCAGTTGGCAATTCTTCAATAGCCGGCGGTTGTTCAATTGTCGGCTCGGTAGTAGTAGATTCTGTTGTCGTGGCAGCTTCTTCAGTCGTTGTCGGAGTCAACTCAATTGGCGGATTAACAATGGGCTCTGAAATACAAACTCCTGCCTCGTCAATTTCATTGTCGCAATCATCGTCAACTCCGTTACAAATCTCAAATGCCGGTGTGCAGATAATTTCTGGCTGTTTCTGAGTTTCATTTTGACAAACATTTTCTTCATCTATTTGCCCGTCGCAATCATTGTCTATGCTGTCGCAAATTTCCTGGCCGGGTTCTCCCGGTACAGCCGAACAAACCGATTTCCCGTCAGAAGAGCAATCATAAATTCCTTGCCGCTGGCAAATGCCATTCCCAACCAAACATATTTGGCCCACTTTAAACCCTTCGTCAATTTGTCCGTTTTTATTATTATCTATGCCGTCGCAAATTTCTTGGGTGACAACCGGCTTGTAGCCGGGCAATATTTTGTCTCTTGCGTCCAAAACCAAACCGATCAAGCCCGTATAATCAACCGAGGCGGTCAGTATGGTTATTCCTATTTCTTTTTCTTCGGACTGAACTCTTTTTAAATGATTCAACTCCCAATCAGCCACTTCGGAAAGTTCTTCTTGGACATAAAGCCCCAAATCCTTGCCCTCCATTGATTTTATGCCAACAGTCAGGGTGTTTTCTTTTAAAACCTCCTGCCAAACATTATCTCTTATCGCCAAAGTTCTGTAAATATAATTGATGTAATAATTCTCATTGTCTTGGGTGACATCCTCAATCCTCAGGGCCTGATCAAAATTATCCAAATCAGCGGACAGAAGCTGGGCATTGTCTATGCCAATAATATTCTCAACCTTTTGGCCTATAACCGCACTCCTGACATCCTCATTGGCAAAAGCGCCGGCCGTCCCCAGTAAAACCACTCCAAGTATAATCGGGATTGCATTATGATATTTAAGAAAATATATAATTTTGTTCATTGAATTTTTATTATTATAATTTTCAATTCACAATTCACAATTTACATTGAATGTTCTTTCAGAACATCAAGAATCCTCCGCCCGAGGGGGAAATTATCCCTGGCCTGGGCTGCCAAGTCGCCGCCCCTCCCCCTTCAGGTGTATAGGTGGAGTAAACGCAGAACTTATAGGTTACGTGGGAGTCCGAAACGGGTGCCCAGTTTCCGGGCGTTGTATAATTATACTGCCATCCGGCAAGCGTCCTGGAAGTCCACGAATCGCTGTCGTAGTAGAACCAAAAGTATGACCCTCCAGCCAGAACACCTACATACCAGTCTCCGGCTGTCAAATCAACATCGGTAATATCAGCCTCCCACCATTGAGGTGTTGCATTTGCGGTTACGGCGGTGCTGTATGACTTAATAGTTGTAGGCTCACCACCAGAACCATTATCGTCATACACCGCTGCCTTAAAAGCCACGGAGCTAGGGGATGCTCTACCGTAGGCGGATATGGTGTTAGCTGTCCCATCGGATC
>JBDRLH010000042.1:0-7695 GCA_043813215.1 Parcubacteria group bacterium | reverse complement strand
AGATAGGCTTCCCTGATTTCTTTCGGATAAATTTTATCCAACCAGTATTTTTTAGTGACTGCCGATTTGACATATTCGTTCAGCCCCTGGAGAGAATAAGCCATATTGGCATTTTCTTTGACCTGCCAATCAAGTTCCTGGATGTATTTGTCAACCATTTCAACCGATTCATCAATGGTCTTTGCTCCTTCTCTCAACCTTCTTCTCTGTTCTCTATAAAGAATGTATGCCTTGGCCGTTTCAACAAATCCGTTTAAAATTAAAACCTCCTCAACAATATCTTGAATTTGCTCTACTTGAGGAATCTCGTCTTTTTTAAACCTTCTGTTTAAAATTTTCAGGACTTCATTCGAAAGCCGTCTTGATTTTACGCCATCGCCTTGATTGGTGGCGGTAATTGCTTTAAAAATGGCATTGGTAATTCTTGTTTGATCAAAATCCACTATTGTTCCGTCTCTTTTCTGAACTTTTTGGATTTTATTTGCGGTCATAAAGATATTAAGACCCCGTTCACGGGGGGTATAAAGTTATTACTTCATTTTAAAAAATTAAAGAAGGGTGGTCAAGCCCTCAAAAAGACATAAAACTTACTAAATCTGTGGATAACTCTTAATTTTAAAATCCTGTCGCAATGACCGTTACCTTCAGCTCTCCCTCTTTCAGGTTTTCATCATTGATGGCTCCGAAAATGACCCTTGCCCCGGGATTTATCTCTTGGGTTAAAATTCTGCCTATTTCCTCCACCTCAGAAAGAGAAATATCCTTACCTCCTGATACATTGAATAAAACTCCCTTTGCGCCCTTTGGAGAAATACTCAAAAGAGGAGAGTTTAAAGCCATTTTAGCGGCTATTTCTGCTCTTTTTTCGCCACTTGACCTACCTACTCCGAAAAGCGCACTACCAGAATTTTTCAAAATCGCCCTAACGTCGGCAAAATCAACATTAATTATACCCGGACGCAAGATTAAACCGGCAATTCCGGCAACTGCTTCTTTTAAAATCTCATCACAAACCCAAAAAGCGGAATCAATCGGAGTATTGGGATCCAAAACCGCAAAAAGTTTATCGTTCGGAATAGAAACAAGAGAATCTACTTTTTTTCTGATATTTTTTAAACCTTCTTGGGCAATCTTCTGCCTGGTAATACCTTCAAAGAAAAAAGGCTTTGTCACTACTGCCACGGTCAAAGCCCCCAAATCCTTGGCAATTTCTGCCACAACCGGAGTAGCTCCTGTCCCTGTCCCACCTCCTAGGCCACAAGTAATAAAAACCATGTCCGCTCCCTGAAGTATTTCTTTTATTTCTTCTCTTTGCTCTTCGGCCGCTTTTTTACCTATTTCCGGATTCATGCCTGTCCCCAAACCCTGCGTCAATTTTTTCCCGATTCTAATTTTAAAATGAGCCTTGGTTTTATTAAGGTCCTGATCGTCTGTATTGATGGTGATTAAATCAACTCCGGGGATATCACATTTTGCCATGCGAGACACGGCGTTGCCTCCCGACCCGCCCACACCGACGACTTTGATTTTGGCCGAAAAATTTTGCATATCATTATCCTATCAAAGCTTTCCTCAAAAAGAAAGCGAGCTTAAACTAAAATAAATTTGTTTTTTCTTCTTCCCCATAAAAAATAATCTCTCAGATCGCCGAGATAAAACAAATCTTCGTTAATATGCTCCTGTTTTTGATAAGGATTTACCAGTATCTCAAATTTTCCCGTAAATTTCCCACCGTTTATGCCCGCCACATTAGATATTATTTCAGGATTATATTTTTTTAATTCCGGACAATTATCAATAAATGCTTCTAAAATGTTTTTATCTTGCCGGCTTATGATGATTATTCTATCAGGATTTAACTCTTTAACCGTCTTTAACCATTTTTTCTTCAGCGGCTTTCTAGTTTCGTTGATCAATTCCACGGGACAATCTTTAAAAGGTACAAAAGCTGTTTGAATAAAAAAGGGCAGATGCGAAAAAAAATAAAAAAAGGGCAATCTGACCAACCTATCGGCAAATAAAAAATACTTTTTTTCTTTGAATAAAAAACGGATGTATCTCCAACCCAAAGAAACTAATAAATTCCCCTGATAAATTGTCCCATCGGCGTCAGTTTGTATAATCATGTTTTTGAGCTTGCGCGTAAAAATATGATTATAGAGAGCTTGTCAGCCAGATGGTCCCAGCGCCGACAAAAACCCCCAAAACAAATACCAGCGCGAGAAATTTCCAATTAGTCTTTTCTTTTTTGAAGATTATTACCATTTTTATTTTTATTTTATATTTTAAGGTATAAAAATTCGGAATAGTTTTTTTATTTTTGAACCCAATTTCCCGTTAAAAGACATGGAAAATCCGCTCCCTTGCCCATCCTCTTCTTCTAAATCATATCCGCTCAAAACCAAGCCACAGACAGTTGCCAAAGAAATATCTTCCTGCTCTTGAGAAAAACCTTGGGGTTTACCGATCCGGCAGTGAAGTTTTAATTCTTTTCTCGCCAATTCTATTATTTTGGGCAATTTCGCCCCACCTCCCGTCAAAACCAAGCCACCGGGCAATTGGCCCTGTTTTGAAGTATTTTTTAATTCCCTGTTAACTTCGCTGAAAATCTCGGCTACTCTGCTCGCCACAATTTCGGTCACTTCTTTATGAGAAAAAACTAAAAATTCGTCTTCCAGCTCAATTTTTTCTTTTTTATCCGATCCTCTATGGAGACAGTTGCCAAATTCTATTTTTATCTTTTCAGCTAAATCAACGTCAATTTTCAGTCCCACGGCAAGATCGTTGGTAATATGCGCCGAACCTATCGGTAAAACTACTGTGGAAACCAGCTCGCCCTCGATAAAAACAGCGATTCCCGTGGTTCCAGCTCCGATTTCCACCAAAGCCACGCCCAATTCTTTTTCCTTTTTTTTCAAAACAGCCCTGGCGCTGGCTAAAATAGATGGCGTAATATCATTAATCTGCAGCCCAGCATTTGAAACCGCTCGGGTTAAATTTTTCAAATAAGGCGTAAAAACCCCCACGGCCAAAACATCAGCTTCCAGGCGCATTCCTTCCATACCAACAACATCTTTTAATCCCCCTTCTCCGTCAACAATAAAATCTTTAGGCAAAGTCTTTATGATTTCTTTATTTGAAGATACCAAGGAAGCGGCCAAGGCAGCTTGCAAAACCCTTTCCACGTCTTCTTGAGGAATTTTTTTATCGGCTCTGGAAACCGAAACCAGTCCATGACAAAAAGTTGAAAAAATGTGAGAGCCGCCTATGTTAATGTAAGCCGAATCTATTTTGCGGCCGAATTCTTCCTCCGCTTTTTTTAAAGCCACTTGCGAAATTTCCGTGACGTTGTCAGCATTAAAAATAACCCCCTTTCTCACTCCAAAAGACGGCTCCTCTATCTTGCTTAAAATTTCGAGGTCTTCTTGTTTTGCTTTTTTTTCTGTGACCAAAACCTTGGTGACGGCGGTGCCGATATCCAGCCCACAGATAATATGGCCTCTAGACATAAAAAGTAGTTAGTAGTTAAAATAAGTAATATTCCTGTTTATTCATCATTTTATCATCTTTTTTTTCATGATCATATCCCAGAACGTGCAAAATGCCGTGAATCAAAACTCGCTCCAGTTCTTTTTTAAAATTTTCACTCAAATCTTTTGCATTTCTTTTGATCACCGCCGGACAAAGAATGATTTCTCCGGAACCTTCAAACATGAAAGAAAGAACGTCAGTGGCCGTATTTTTTTTGCGATACTTTTTATTGAGCTTCCTAATTTGATCGGGCTTCACAAAAGCAATCAGCAACTCAGTCTTGTTTCTTTTTTCCTTGCTCAAAACTTTTCCAACCAGAATCTCTAATCTTTTTTTATCAAACTTAAACCTTGTCAGGTTATTTATCTCAACCATTCTACAATTTTACCAAATATGCCGCAAAAAACAAACAGCGGCGCTTCCGCGCCGTCTATCAATTAATTTATTCTATTGACACAAATAAAGTCAGGGTATAATCCGATTTTTCTATTGTTTTTGTGGATACCGGATAAGGATTTACGGAAACCAATTTTAAAAAATATCCTTCAATATTTTGGATATCAGAACTCCCCACCTGGCTTGTAAATTCATAAGTGCTGAGGTTTTTCTGATTATCTTTTTGGATGCTCAAAGAAACGATCGCTTCTCCTGCCCAAATACATTGCGCGTCCGACGGACATCGTGAATCAGACAGAACGTCTAAAAATCGGATTTTTAAATCTTCTCTTTCAATTACTGCCGTCTGCCCAAATCCAAGGCTGAATTCTTCGTCCAAATTTTTAAAAAGTGCGTTATCGCTTATTTGCGGCCAAGAAGGCCAAAAATAGGGACACTTCATGAGCTTGGATATTCCGGCCATTACTCCACCGACAACAATAGCCACAAGAGTTAAAATAAAGAGGTATTTTATGTTTGTCTTACCTTGAACGATAAGTTTCATATTCTTATCTTACTAAAAAATCGCCTTTGGGACGATTCTTTGTTTTATTTTGATAAAAATTCTTTGACAATTTGGGAAACGATGCTCATGTCAGCTTTGCCTTTGACTTGGCTGGTGATTATGCCCATTACTTTGCCCATGTCTTTTATTTCTTTGGCTCCGGTTTTTTTAATCGCCTCTTCGGCGATTTTTCGAATTTCTTCTTCGGACATCTGCTCGGGCAAATATTTTTGCAAAATCGCCAGCTCTTGCCTTTCTTTGTCGGCCGACTCTTTTCTTCCACCTTTTTCGAATCCTTCGATTGCCTCCCTTCTCTTTTTAATTTCAGAGGAAATGACGTCAAATATTTCCTTGTCTGCTAACTCGGCTTCTTTTTGTATTTTTTCAGAAGAGGTCTCGGGCTTTTCCTTCCAAATTTTTGTTTTCTTTTCGGTTTCTTTATTATTGACCGCCGCCAAGAGCATGCGCAAAACAGAGAGATCAAGCTCTTTTTTACCGATTAAAGCTGCTTTTAAATCTTCCTGTATTTTTACTTTTAGAGACATTTTAATATCTGCTGCGATTAAACGGCTTTTTCTCTATTTTTCCCAATTTTTCCTTTTTTTTGTACTCAATTTTTAATTCCTCTTTCCTTAAGGCCGCTTTTTTCTGCATATCCGGAGATTTCATCCGCTCCCTGAACCTTATCTTCCTCGCCCTGACCAAAATGCCGCTCTTTTTCATGCCGGTTGAAAACCGGCGGATAAGCGCCTGGGAAGTCTCTCTTTCTTGTTTTCTTACTTCAAGAGCCATAGTTTTTTATTTACGCAAATGGTAATTTTTCTCCTCCTAATAAATGAAAATGAAGATGATTTATTGTCTGCCCCGCATCTTTGCCATAATTTGCCAATATCCTGAAGCCTGTTTCTAAAATTCCTTTTTCTCTGGCAATTTTTACGGCACCCATAAACATTTTGCCGACCAGCTCCTTATCTTCGGATTTTAAATCAGCTACCGAAGAAATATGCTTTTGAGGGATGATTAAAACATGAATCCTTGCTTTTGGCTTAATATCGTCAAGAGCCAAAATATCATTGTCTTCGTAAACTATCTTAGCAGATATTTCTTTTTTTGCAATTTTACAAAAGATGCACTCTGGCATTTTTACTTCTTTATCCTCTTGATTATTTCATAAACTACCTTATCTAATTTTACGCTTTCCTGCCTGCCTATTTTCATATCCCTGACAATCACCCTGCCCTCCAAAGCTTCCTGCTGACCTAAAATCAAAGTATACTTGACTCCAAGTTTGTTGGCTCTGGCCAACTGGGCTTTTAAAGAATCTCTGCCTAAAGACTCGGCCACCATGACTTTTTTTTGACGAAACTCTTCAATTAATTTCAAACTCTTTCTTTTGGCCAGCGTCCCCAATTGGGCAAGAAAAATCTTAAATTCAATTTCTTTTTTGGGAGCTATGGCTTTTGTTTTCATTAATTCAACAATCCTTTCGACTCCGCAAGCAGCTCCGCAAGCCGGAGTGTCTTTTCCTCCCAGAAGTTTTACCAAAGCATCATATCTGCCCCCGCCGGCTAAAGCCGATGGTTTTTGAAATTCGTCTTTTGGTTCGGGGAATATCTCAAAAACAGTTTTTGTATAATAATCCAAGCCGCGCACCAAATAAGGATTCAAGCGATAAGGCAGGCCGATTTCATCCAAATATTCCAAAACTTCCTTGAAATGCTTGTGACAAAACTCACAAAGATGATCTATCATTTGGGGAGCTTGAGCTTTGACCGGCTGGCATTTTTCATCTTTGCAATCCAAAATCCTGAGAGGATTTTCCCTGAGCCGGCGACGGCAATCTGCACAAAGGGCGCTTTCGCGTGATCTGAAATAATTAGACAAAAGCTTTTTATAATAAGGCCGGCACTGACTATCGCCGATGCTGTTTATTTCTATGACTAAATTTTTCAGTTTGAGTTCTTGCAAGATATTATAGAAAATCTGGATCATCTGCGCGTCAATGACCGGGCTTTGTTCGCCAAAAATTTCAAAGCCAAATTGCCGAAACTGGCGGAATCTTCCCGCCTGCGGATGCTCATAACGGAAAAATGGGCCGGAATACCACAGTTTTATCGGTTGAGGCAGATTGGCAAAGCCGTCTTCGATGTAAGCCCGCACCGCCGGGGCAGTTCCTTCTGGGCGCAACGCCAAAAAATCTCCTCCCCTGGTCTTAAGTATAAACATTTCTTTGTTAATAATATCCGTCGCGGCCCCGACTCCCCTTGAAAAAAGTTCGGCGTTTTCCAAAATGGGCGTA
Organism: Parcubacteria group bacterium; assembly: GCA_043813215.1. Classification (GTDB taxonomy): domain Bacteria; phylum Patescibacteriota; class Minisyncoccia; order Minisyncoccales; family JAQTPW01; genus JBDRLH01. The sequence continues at coordinate 925 of JBDRLH010000042.1, read as the reverse complement.
TCAATTTTCTCAAAGCCGTAAAAACCAGCGATGTTTTTGACAACGTCATTAATTTTTTGGTAAAAACCATGATCTGCAGACAAAATATCATGCATGCCGGTTGGAGTTTGAAATTTTGGTTTTGACATTTTGGTCTTAATAAGCTGGTGATTCTATTTTCGCCATGGCGGCAATGGGCCAAGCGCGCAAATAAACTTTGCCGATAATATCTTCTCTGGGAACCGCTCCCCAGCGCCGTGAATCCGAAGAAACCTGTCGATTGTCGCCCAAAACGAAATATTCATCATCTCCCAGGGTAATTTTAAGGCTGCCGGCGGTTTGAACATCCGAGGGAAGATAATCAGATTCATCTAAAACTTCCGACATCTGATTATTTTTATAAATCAAAACCTTACCGTCTTTTATTTCCATTGTTTCTCCGGGGAGCCCGATAATTCTTTTGATATAACGTTGAGTGGTATTGTTCGGATATTTAAAAACTATCACTTCACCCCTCTCTGGGTCTCTGAGTCTGTAAGTTAATTCGTCAATAATCAAATAGTCGCCGGTTTCGTAATTTGGCTCCATTGATTGACCTTTGACAAAAAAAGGCTGAAACAAAAAATAACGTATAGGCACGACTATCGCCAGAGCGACCAGGATTATTTTGGCAATCTCCCAAAAAAATAATAGAGCTTTTTTCATGTCATTGTACTCTTTTAATTATACTATTTTTTATTTTAAAATCAAGTGCTACAATAAACTAATGTTTTTAATCGTCGGCCTCGGCAATCCGGGCAAAAAATATCAAAATACTCGGCACAATATTGGAGCAAAAGCAGTTGAAAAACTGGAACCTTTAAATTTGGCCAAGGTAGTTTTAGCCAGGCCCACCACTTTCATGAATGAATCCGGCAAAGCTGTAAAATCGCTAACTAAAACCTAT
>JBDRLH010000041.1:0-7341 GCA_043813215.1 Parcubacteria group bacterium | reverse complement strand
CTTTACCCTCTGGCCTGTCTGCGAGCCCAAAGAATTTTCCACGAAAACGTAGAAAACTCTAAGATTTTGAGCTACAATAGGTTTTAAGGAGGGATACCTATTACTTCGCAAACTTTAAAAGAAAATCTTTCAAAGTCCGGGCAACTCCTCGCAGGCAGACCACAGGATAAATAATTTCTTATTATAATCTATATTGTCTAAATTGTCAATAACGACACCGCCCAGGATCTTAATCGCAAGTATCACCCCCTACTTTCTGGAAAAGGGGTCGGTTTGGTTTGAAGAAAATTTAAATAAAATCTTAGAAGCCAAAAAATCCCAATCTTTTTTTGAAGACAACCTTATTCATTTAAAACAAGGGCAGGCTTGCCATCTTTCCGAATTTTTAAGAAAACTTGACGAAATGGGCTATGAAAAAGTTTTGGAGGTTTCTTATCCCGGCGAATTTTCTCAAAGAGGCGGCGTAGTTGACGTTTTTCCCATTAATCAAAACTCCGCCGCCAGGCTTGATTTTTTAGGAAATAAAATTGAAGAAATTTCGGGGCTTCCCGTAAAGATAGACGACGAAAAAGCCGCCAAAGAAATTTTAAAAAAAAGATTAAAATCCCAAAAATTGTTCTCTGATTTAAAGGGCATAAAGCCGGATGATTATTTGGTGCATCTGGACCACGGCATTGCTCGATTCGCCGGAATCGAGAATTTTCAATTTTCAAATTCCAATTTTCAATCAAATCTCAGATCCCAATTTTCAAAATATTATGTTTTAGAATATGCGGAAGGAGATAAACTTTATGTGCCCGAAGGGCTTGAAAGAAAACTTTCAAGATATGTCGGTTTTGTGGAGCCGAAAATCTCAAGATTGGGCTCCATGGTCTGGCAGCAAACCAAAAAAAGAATAAAAGAATCCACTGAAAAACTTGCCAAAGAACTTCTGGAGCTTTACGCAAAAAGAGAAATTGCCAAACGCCCATCCTACGCACCAGATGATGAAATTGATAAAAAATTGGCTGACGGCTTCGGATACGAAGAAACGCCAGATCAGATTGAAGCCCTGGCCGAAATTAAAAAAGACCTGGAAAAAGAGAAACCTATGGACAGAATTTTGTGCGGCGATGTGGGTTTTGGCAAGACAGAAGTGGCCTTGCGAACTATGGTACGCGCCGCCAAGTCGGGATACCAATCGACTCTCATTTCTCCAACCACTATTTTGGCCTATCAGCATTTCCAGAATTTTAAAGAAAGATTAAAAAATTTGCCTGTTAAAATAGCCCTTCTTTCAAGGTTGCAATCGGAGAAAGAGCAGAAAAAAATTATTGAAGATTTAAAAATCGGCGAAACCGATATTTTAATCGGCACCCACCGGGTTTTATCAAAAGATGTGGAATTTAGTAGATTAGGACTTTTGGTGATTGACGACGAACAGCGCTTCGGCGTAAAGCAAAAAGAAAAATTAAAGAAAATAAGGGAATCTTTAGATGTTCTTTCGCTTTCGGCCACTCCCATTCCCAGAACCCTTTATCTGGCTCTGTCTTCTATGAAAAATATCAGCTTGATCCAGACTCCGCCTTTGGGCCGACTGGCCGTTAAAACTTCTATTCTCCTCTTTTCAAAAAAAATAATCAAAGACGCCATAGTCAACGAAATAAAAAGGAACGGCCAAGTTTATTATTTGCATAATAGAGTGCAAACCATTGAAGCGGTGAAAAAATACCTGCAGGAATTGGCGCCCGATGTCAAATTCGGCGTAGGGCACGGCCGATTGTCAGAAAAAGAGCTTATCGGAGTGATGGATGATTTTAAAAATAAAAAAACGGACGTCTTGATTGCCACAACGATTATTGAAAACGGCATAGATCTGCCCAATGTCAACACAATGATTGTCGATGACGCGGCGCGTTTGGGCCTGTCTCAGGCCTATCAAATTCGCGGCAGAATCGGCAGATCTCACACCCAGGCATTTGCTTATTTTTTTTATGGAAAGCGTTTGCAAAAAAAAGCAAAATTAAGATTAGACGCCTTAAAAGAATTCGAAGAGCTGGGTTCGGGCTATAAAATCGCTCTTCGCGATTTGGAAATCCGCGGCGCTGGCAATATTTTGGGCAAAGAGCAATCCGGCAGCATCAACCGCGTGGGGCTGAATCTTTATTGCCAGATATTGGCCGAAGCCGTCGAAAAATTAAAAAGCCAAGTTTAGCTTGGCTTCTTATAAAAAGTTGGGAGTTACTACTGCCCGTGTTTTACAACAATCACGTCTCCGTCCTGAATAATATATTCTTTGCCTTCGGTTCTTAATTGGCCGAACCTGGCTGCCTGGCTCCAGGGGTCTCCTTCTGGATTTTGTTTTGCAATATCAAATAATTTCTGGTAGTTTATTGTGTCAATACATATAAATTTATTTTCAAAATCGGTATGAATAACGCCGGCCGCCTGGGGCGCCAGAGTTCCCTGTTTTATTGTCCAAGCCCGAGTTTCATCGGGTCCCGTCGTATAAAAAGTAATCAGCCCTAAAACCTTGTATGATTTTTCTATTATTTGATTCAATTTTGATTCTGTCAGACCCAGTTCATTTTTTTCTTCTTCGGTAAATTTGTTTGAATCACATTCGTCTCTCAAGTTGGCGATTATATATTCTGAATCCAAATCCTTAATCTTTTTCTCAAGCTCTGAAGGAATCTCTTCTTTATTTGAATTTAAAACAAAAATGCTGGGTTTGGCCGTCAAAACCTGGAGCTCTTTGAGTATTCCTTCATTTTGCTCGGCAAACTGCCTGGCCAAGTTGCCTTGCTCCAAACTCGCTTTTAATTTTTTTAGAAAATCCAGCTCGTCAGTAATCACTTCTTTGCCGCTTTTGCCGTCAGCTTCCGCTTTCTGGATTCTTTTTTCAAGGGTTTCTAAATCTTTCAGCATCAGCTCCATATTGACGATGTCTATATCGCGCACCGGGTCAATGGTTTTTTCAACATGGACAATCTCTGAATTTTCAAAGCAGCGGACAACAAACAAAATCGCGTCCGTTTCTCTAATATTGGCTAAAAATTTATTTCCCAAACCTTCTCCTTTATGGGCGTCTTTAACCAATCCCGCAATGTCAGTAAATTGGACTATTGCCGGAATTTTTTTTGCTGATTTTGAAATCTCGGCCAGCTTATCAAGCCTTGCGTCCGGCAGCTCAACAACGCCGACATTGGGGTCTATTGTACAAAAAGGATAATTGGAAATATTAACTTGTTTTTTTGTCAGGGCTTCAAACAATGTGCTCTTTCCTACATTGGCCAACCCGACAATCCCGACGGATAATGACATAAGATTTTTTTATCACTTTTTTTATATTTGAGCAATGCTTATGCTATACTTATTAAAATACTATGCAACTGATTATTGTTGAGAGTCCGACGAAAGCAAAAACCCTACAGAGATTCTTGGGGCCAAAATACAAAGTTCTGGCATCTTTGGGTCACATCAGAGATCTGCCGAAAAATGATTTAGGCATAGATGTTGAAAATAATTTCGAACCCAAATACATCATCCCCACAAAAGCCAGAAAAATTATAAAACTGCTCAAAGACGCGGTCAAAGAAACCAAATCAACCATTCTGGCAACTGATGAAGACCGGGAGGGTGAAGCCATTGCCTGGCATTTAATAGAAGCGTTAAAACTAGATGGGGAAAAAGAACCTTATGAAAGAATCGTTTTCCATGAAATTACCAAGCCCGCCATAGAAGAGGCCCTAAAAAATCCCAGGAAAATAGATATAAATCTGGTGGATTCCCAGCAGGCCCGGAGAATTTTAGACAGAATTGTCGGCTATAAACTTTCGCCTTTTTTGTGGAAAAAGGTGGCCAGAGGGCTTTCGGCCGGAAGAGTGCAATCCGTAGCCGTCAGACTGGTGGTTGACAGAGAAAGAGAAATAGAAAATTTTAAGCCAGAAGAATATTGGACAATCGGAGCTTTGCTCCTCAAGATTAAAGATCAAAGATCAAAAATCAAAAATAACGAATTTGAAGCGAATTTAATCAAAATAGACGATAAAATTTTAGATAAACTGGGAATTAAAAATAACAAAGAAGCGGACAAAATTTTAAAAAATCTGGAGGGAGCGGAATATAAAATATCGGATATCCAACAAAAAGAAGAAAGAAGAAATCCCCTGCCACCATTTACCACTAGCACCCTGCAGCAAGACGCCTTCAGAAAGCTGCATTTTGCATCAAAATTCACCATGAGGGTAGCCCAACAGCTTTATGAAATGGGCTATATCACTTATCACCGAACTGATTCTTTGAATCTTTCTGAATCATCTCTTTTTTCGGCCAAAAAATTCATTACCGAGAATTTCGGAGAAAATTATTGGGCAGGCTTCCTGAGAAAACATAAAACAAAATCCAAGGGCGCCCAGGAAGCCCACGAAGCTATCCGGCCAACTTATCCAGACAAACAGCCAAATAAAAATCTGGATGCAAGCCAGGGAAAATTATACGACCTCATCTGGCGAAGATTTATTGCCTGCCAAATGAGCCAAGCAGTATTTAGTTCAACAACAATTGATATCTTGGCAAAAAAATACACGTTCCGGGCAAGCGGGCAAACCCTGAAATTCGACGGATTTTTAAAGGTTTATCCGATTAAATTTGCCGAAACCAATTTGCCTTTTTTGGAAAAAGAAGAAATTTTAAAGTTGATAAAATTAACCCCTTCTCAGCACTTTACAGAACCACCTTCAAGATATAACGAAGCATCTTTAATTAAGGCGTTGGAAGAAAATGGTATTGGTCGGCCGTCTACCTATGCCCCCACTTTGGCGACCATCCAAGATAGAAATTATATTGAAAAAGACGAACAAAGAAGATTTAGACCGACAGAAATCGGAAAAGTCGTCAATGATATTTTGATCCAGCATTTCCCGGAAATCGTAGATATCAAATTTACTGCCGAGTTGGAAGAAAAATTAGATAAAATTGCCGACGATTCCAAAGAATGGGTGCCGACGATAAAGGAATTCTACGGTCCCTTTGCCAAGAATTTGGAAGAAAAATACAAAGATGTTTCTAAAAAAGAGTTTACCGAAAAACCGACAAAAGAAAAATGCCCAGAGTGCGGCTCTCCCGTCTTAATACGCTTGGGCAGATACGGAGAATTTTACGCCTGCTCTAATTTTCCCAAATGCAAATACACAAAATCTCTCAAAGAAAACGCCTTGGGAATAAAATGCCCGAAATGCGACACCGGAGATGTCGTCACAAAGAGAACGAAAAGAAAAAAGATATTTTATGGCTGTAAAAACTGGCCGAAATGCGACTTTGCTTTATGGGATAAACCGACCGGTGAAAAATGCAAAAAATGCGGCTCTCCGCTTATTGAAACAAAAAGAAAACAAATCAGATGCTCCAATAAGGAGTGCGATTACAAAAAAATAATAGATTGACTTTTCATTTAAAAATTGATAAATTTTAAGCGAAAACTAGGGGCGAGTGGTGGAATGGCAGACACGTAGGTCTCAAAAACCTATGAGAGAAATCTCATGAGGGTTCGACTCCCTCTTCGCCCACCAAAAAACGCCCTATTGGGGCGTTTTTGCTTGGAAAAATTTTTTAAGCAATTTATTTGCTAGCCAGCCCGAAAAAATGCCGACAAGGGCGCCGGCTAAAATATCCGAGGGCCAATGGATGCCGGCGAAAACTCGAGAAATTGAAATCAAAAAAGCGGAAATGAAAAAAAATATTCCTAATTTTTTATTGTAAAAATATGCGGCTGCCGCTAAAGCGAAGAACAAAGCGGCGTGGCCAGAGGGCAAAGAGGCGCTTTCGCTGTGACTTAAAAGCTGGTTCACCCGCATTGCAACAAACGGCCTTGATATCGGAAAAAAATATCTTATTGCTTCTGTAATAACGACTCTGGATAAAAAAACTGCCGAAATAACAGAGATCGACATCGCTAAATTTTTCTTGAAATTTTTCAGTATGACAATTAATAAAATAATTCCAATAACATATTGAAAATATTCGGCAAAAAAAATTGCCGCAGAGTCCAGGTAAATATTTTTTCCGGCAAAATTATTTATCCATTGAAAAATATATAAATCCATGTTTATTTGCTGTTTAATTTAACTAAATTTTCCAGCAGACAGGCTACCGTCATGGGCCCCACCCCTCCTATGGTCGGCGTAATGTAAGCTGCTTTTTTTGATACGGATTTAAAATCCACATCGCCGCCGACGTCAATTACGATTGCCCCGATTTTCACCATATCGCCTTTTATCAAATCAGGCTTGCCGACTCCGGTTATCAAAATATCAGCTTTTTGAGTAAAATAAGAAAGGTCTTCCGTATTTTTATCCAATATTGAAAAATTGACTTTTTGGAGCCTAAGCCAAGCGGCTAAGGGCTTACCAACCAGTCTACCGGCTCCCACAATGACCACGTATTTCTCTTTCAATTTTATCCCGTAATTATTGAAAAAATAAAAAACGGCGGCTACGGTGGGCGGTAAAATCGACAACTTGCTTTTGGCAAATTTTTCAAAACTATTTTTTGACAAAACATCAACATCTTTTTTGCCAGGAATAATATTTAAAACTTTTTCCGAATTCATCTTTCTGGGTAAAGGAAGCTGGATGACAATGCCGGAATTTTCTGAATCTTCTGCCATCTTTTTAACTTTCTTTTCAAGTTGATTATCCTTAATTCCCGAATTAAACCGGTATAGCTCAAAACCCACTCCGATTTTTTTACAAGCCAGTTCCTTTTTTTTGACATAAATTCTTGAAGCTCGGTCTTTACCAACCAAAACAACCACCAGCTTTAATTTTAAGCGGCGGTTTTTAATTTCCTTTTTTAGTTTCTCCAGAATCGTTTCCGAAAGTTTTTTACCGTCCAAAATAATCATATTAAGGAAGAGGGAATCTCTTGCAAAATCTTATCACTTCCTTATGAAGTTTGCGTAAAATAGTTTTATTGTTTCGGTTTTTAATCGCTTCGCTTATCCATCCGGCAATCTGCTTTATTTCTTTTTCTTTCATTCCTCTGGTTGTGACTGCGGGGACTCCGATTCTTATTCCGCTCGGATCCATGGGGCTCCTCACGTCATCGGGAATCATATTTTTATTGAGGGAAATACCTATGGCATCCAGGGCCACCACCGCTTCTTCTCCTGTTACGCCTTTTGAGCCGAAAACATCGACTAAAACCATGTGATTGTCCGTCCTGCCGAACATAATTTTAAACCCGTAATTTTTTAACTCTTTTTCCAAAACTTTGGCGTTTTTTAAAATCTGCTTGGCGTAAATCTTAAAAGAGGGTTTTAAAGCTTCGGCAAAAGCTACGGCTTTGGCGGCAATATTGTTC
>JBDRLH010000040.1:0-17731 GCA_043813215.1 Parcubacteria group bacterium | reverse complement strand
CTGATAAAATTGGAGAGGAGGTGGCATCTATCGAAAAGGAAATATTCATCGGAGATGAGGAAAAAATGGTCAAAAAAATTTCTTACCTTAAAAGAAAAATTATAAGCTTTTGGAGGGCGATTGACCCGCAAAAAGAGATTTTTTATTCTTTAAAAACCATAGGCCTGGATTTCTTTGGAAAGGATTGCCGATATCACTTCTCGGACCTTTTCAGGATAAACCAAAGAATAGGCAATTCCTTAAAAACCTACAAAGAAACCATCGAATCCCTTGAAGAAACAATCCATAATATGATTAACATAAAAAGGACGGACATAATAAAGATCTTAACTGTTTTTTCGGTAATTTTAATGCCACTTACCCTCCTAGCCAGTATGTGGGGAATGAATACCACGCTTTTGCCTTTCCGCCAATTCTCTTTTGATTTCTTGATAATAATGGGGCTGATGGCGATTATCTTAATAGGCATGCTAATCTATTTCAAACTCAAAAAATGGCTATAAACAGAAAAATAATTTCGTACGCCATTGCCGGAGCGCTTTTATTGACAATGGCTTTGCTGGCTTTTTTCAGCACAAAAAACGATTCTTTTACTTTTGATGAAACGGCCCATATTGTCGCAGGTTATTCATATTTGACGCAAATGGACTACAGGATGAATCCGGAACATCCGCCTCTGATTAAGGATTTGGCGGCCATACCCTTGTTGTTTTTGAATCTTAATTTCCCGAAAAGCGATCCGATTTGGACGCAAGCTTCTCCGGCAGTCTGGTGGCATCAGTTTGACCTGGCTGTCAAATTTTTATACAACTCGGGAAACGATCCGGATGTAATACTTCTTTGGACGCGCTTGCCCATGATTTTTGTTTTAATATTATTGGGTCTTTTCATTTTTTTGTGGGCAAAAAAACTGTGGGGTAGAAAAAGCGGATTAATCGCTTTATTTTTATTTGCATTTTTCCCGACTTTTCTGGCGCACGGAAGATTTGTCACTACTGATATCGGCGCGGCTTTTGGAGCTATTTTTGCCACATATTTTTGGCTGGAATTTCTGAAGAATACCACAAAAAAATCATTAATTTTTGCCGGATTGGCTTTGGGAACGGCCTTGCTTATTAAGTTTTCCCTGATCTTGCTCTTGCCGTTTTTTGCTATAATTACCTTCGCTTTCGCCTGGTTAAAAGATGACGGCCGGGAAAAATTTACAAATCTTACAAAATACACCGGCTTGACGATTTTAGCTGGAATGATTGGTGTAGTTTTTGTAATTTGGCCGGTATACGGATACAACATGGCAAGATATCCCCAGGAACGCCAAGTACAAGATACAAAGGATCTTCTTGCCACCACTAATATCCCGGATGCGATTATAAAAATAAATATCATATTGGACAGCAATCCCGTCACCCGGCCTTTGGGGCATTATTTTCTGGGACTTTTGACGGCTACCAACAGGGCGACAACCGGCAACACCACTTATTATATGGGCGAAATTTCGGCTGACAGCTGGAGGAGTTATTTTCCCGTTGTCTACTTTATTAAAAATCCTCTTCCCTTTCATATCCTAACTTTAATCGCCCTAATTTATGCGCTTTGGCTGGTCAAAAGACCTTATTGGCTCGACGCTCGCAGAAAAATATCGGAATGGATAAAAAATCATTTTACTGAATTTTCCATGCTGACCTTTTTGGCTATTTATTGGGCGACGAGTTTGGTTTCTAATCTGAATATCGGCGTACGTCATTTGATGCCGATATTTCCTTTTACGATTTTATTGGTATCCGGTGTAATCGCTAAATTATTAAAAGAACCTTTTTTAAAATTTAAATATATTGTTTTGAGTGTTTTATTTTTGTGGCTGGTCATTTCTGTGGTATCTATATATCCGCATTTTCTTGCATATTTTAACGAATCAGTCGGCGGACCGGATAAAGGATATCTTTATGTCGTTGATTCTAACCTGGACTGGGGCCAGGATTTAAAAAGGCTTAAAGATTGGGTTAATGCAAACGATGTCGATTATATTTATCTTGACTATTTTGGCGGAGGCAGTCCCGACTTCTACCTGGGAGAAAAGTATCTCGCCTGGTCAGGAACAAAAAAACCCGAGGAATTGCCTCGGGGCAGTTATCTGGCCGTGTCTGTTAATCAATTACAGGGAGGAAGAGCCGATCGCGCTAAGGGTTATGATAAACCGACTGATTTTTATCGCTGGTTGGACGAATATACGCCAATTGTCAAAATCGGCTATTCAATATTTGTATATAAAATAGATTAATCGGACATCAATCCTTCGGGAGAAACAAAAACTCTGTCAAATCTCAAATCGATATAGTCAAGACTTCCCCAATTTTTAGGAGGAATTTTGTTTCCTAGGATGGTTTTTAATTCTGTAATCTGCCAATCTATATCGCCTTTTAAGTTAAAGTAAATTTCCCAGCCTTTGGCGGTTTTTATATTCATTCGTTGTTCAGAAACCATGTCAAATTCTTGTAAGGAAATTTTTAAATCACCGCTCAATTCTGAATTTATTTTTAAAATCTGCTCTATTTGCTTGCTTTCAATGATAATTTCTCCCGGTTTTATTTGCGACAACAGGATTCGGCTTTTTATTTTCGGTCCTTGATAATCTGTTTCCGAAGTTTCTTCGAAAGCCACGCCATTTTTATCAATAAGAAAACATTTTTCCTCCTGGCACAAAAAAGCAATTGGCTTTCTTTCTTCTACGAAAACCGCCAGCTTATTAAACAAACCTTTTTTAAAGCCTATCTTTTCAATTTGCGGGAAATTTTTTATAATTTCGGAAGCTATTTTCCCAGAATTCATCAAAAATATGCTTTGAGTGCTAAAAAATGCTATATTTTTTACAATTTGTCCCCTGATTGAGTTTTCTAATTCTTGAGTTTTAACCTTCTGGCATCCGGAAATGCTTATCTCTTTTATCTGGAAAAAAGGAGCAAAACATACCAGATAAATTATGCCTCCGGCCAAAACTAAAAACAAAAGGCCTGACCAAAAAAAATTGTTTTTCAAGATCGGTTTTTTTCTTTTTATGCGATAGGGTTTTTTATACATGGCTAAAAACCTCTTTTTATTTTTCTCAATTTTTCAAAAAAATAAGTCAACCAATATTTTTCAGACAAAGGTAAATCCTGTGTTTTGACATATTCAAATGCTTTTCCTCCAAAACCCATTTTAAATAATGTGGGTCCGGCCCAGGGATGTTTCGGAAATTCTTCTGGGTCAGTATAGCCCCAGAAGTCGTATATTTTGCATCCCCTGTTTTTAGCTTCTTTTATCGCTTCCCATTGCAACAAATACGGAATGGATAATTTGGCAAATTTTGAAAGAGAAGCCGCCTGATGATAAAAGCCGATTTCCTGCCAAAAAATCACCAAAACCGCCGCCGCTATCTCGCCCTTGTATTTTCCAAAAAACCAAAGAGCCTGATTGTCGCGAGAAAAAAGCTCAAATTCATTTTTTATATACTCGTCCGAAAACGGAGTGAAATTCTGCCTCTTGGCCACTTCCCTATTTAATTTTTGATAAGCCTCAGCATTGTTTAATTTCTGACTTTTTTCTATTGTAATATCCGGATTTTTCATTGCCTGGCGGATCAAATAGCGGGTGGTTTTGCGCATATCTTCTGTCAATTCATCTTCTGAAGGCGTAATGTCCAACTTCCAAGTCGCCTCATAAGCGTTGGCATGCATGGGCGCCTTTTTAAATCCCGAATCTTTGAATATTTTTTTGTTTTCTTCGTTTTCTATCCAAAGCGGCGCCACTCGAATAAATGCGGCTTTTTCTGCTTCTCCTATCTCTCTTAATTTTTCTAGTAAAATTTCTAAAACCTGCTTATCAAATTTTAATAAATGCTGAATGAGCAAAAAGATTCCACGTTTTGCAACCACCTTGGCAACCAGAGCAACGGCAATTAATTTTTCTTTTTCATAGATTCCCAACCGCCAAATTTGGTTTTTCATCTTTTCTTGAAACTCTCCCCAATTCCAAGACTGCAGAAAAGTTTTTTCTCGGCAATCTGCCAAATATTTTTCCCAAATACTTTTATCTGTGATATTTCTAATATTTAATCCCATTTACTTTTTTATCCAAATAAAGACGGGTCTTATTTTTTATTTTTAATACTTTTTTATAAATTTTATAATTTTTTTTGCTTCTTTAATTGAAATATTGATATGCGTCGGTAGATTCAAGGTAATTTTAGTTAATTTTTCAGCCACCGGACAGCTTCCCGGCATATACTGCATTTTTTCTATTCTTGTATCGCAAGGGGCAATCGGGCTTGTATACCAATCCCCTATCAATAAATTATTTTTCCAGGCGAATTTTATTATCTCATGTGCCCGCGGATGTTTTATTGCAAATCTGAGATAAATTTGCTCCGAATCAGCTGACAACCCAAATGAAGTTTCTAACAATTCTTTTCTATAAAAATAAGCAATTTCTTTTCGGTGATTATTAAATCTTTCCAGTTTTTTAAATTGGTTTAAAGCCAATGCAGCTAAAGCGTTCGGCATTCTTTTGGGAAAATAACCGGGCTTTCTGCCTCGCTTTTCCTTCCAATGCACGGCTTTTGATAAAATATGGAGCCACTGGAATAAAACAAGCAAATATTTTCCAAAAATAGAATATGTGGGCAAAACCAGCCAATTCATTAAAACAGGATGGAGCAATTGCTGTTTAATCCAAAAATAAGAAGGGAAATCTATCCTTTCTTGATATTCTTTTATTTTTTTTGCCAATTGATCATCATTGGTTGCCACCATTCCTCCATAAACCGAAGAAATAACTTTATCTCGCGAGAAGCTAAAAAATGAAACTTTACCCAAAGTTCCAACTTTTTTATCTTGGTATTCCGCGCCGAATGAATGAGCGCAATCTTCAATTAAAATCAAATTATTTTCCTGGCAGATTTTTTGAATTTCGTCCATTTCGGCTGGCAAGCCAAATGTATGCTGGACTATAACGGCTTTGCTCCGAGGTGTAATTTTTTTTCTTAAATCCTCCGCGTCAATATTGAAAGTTTGCTCGCTTGCATCAACATAGATCGGCTTAAGTCCGCTCCAAATTACGGGATTGGGTACGGCATTACAGGTAAAGGCTTGAAGCAAAATCTCACTCCCCTTCTCTAAATTCAAAGAATTCAAAATTGCCATCAAAGATGATCGCCCGCTATTAAAAGAAATGGCGTATTTGACCCCTAAGTAATTTATAAATTCATTTTCCAAATCAACGACTTGCCCTGAGTTTATCGAAGAGTTACCTTTCCATCTCCACGGCTGCCAAAGTAACGAAAAAGCCAACAAGATATCATCCTTTTCAGTATTCGGCGACAAAGATATGGAAATTGGTCGTAAAAAATTCACCATTAATTTATAATCATTAATCTTTCAATTAATTTTTTTGGCACCCGACTTTCCAAAAGAACTATATCGCCATCTTTTGTAAAACTTTTAATCTTATCAAAAATTTTCTTAGGATTATCCATAAATACAGTTTTTTCTCCGGCAACATCACTAATCTCCCTGAAATAATCTTTTGTGGTGATTATCGCCAAGTCGCAGACTTCTCCTATTTTCTGGCCGATTCTTCTGTGAACTTCCTTTGATGCTTTTCCCAACTCAATCAGGCACGGCATGACTATTATTTTTTTACCATTAAATTGTCGTAAATATTCTAAATTGGCAATTACCCCATCAGGATTTGCCGAATAAGTGGCGTCAATAATTTTTAATCCGCCAATCCCCTCTTTAATTTGAATTCCGGGCATTTTATTGTCGATTTTACCAACTGCGTTCTGAATTTCATTCTCTTGCATTCCTAATTCGCGCGCCATCGCCATTGCTCCTAAAATATTTTCTTCCCCGAAAAATCGAGCATTTTCACCGTATAAAAATACTCGCCCTGAACCACGTCGAAGGGTTTTCTCATAAAGCTCCACGCAATATTTATTTTTTCCGTTAAAAAATGCTATTCCGTTTTTCGGTAGGCTTTCAATTAATTCATATTTTGCTTTAATTATGTTTTCTTGCGAACCAAAGGTGGCCATATGCTGTTCATTGATGCCGGTCAGAATGCCGATTTTTGGCCCGGTTATATCACAAAGTAATTTTATTCCGCCAACATTATATGCTCCCATTTCAACGATAAAAATTTCATGGTCTTTATTTAAATCATTTAAAATGCATTGGGATATGCCGACTTCCGAATTTTGATGTTCTTTTGTCTTTAAAACTTTATCCCCAAACTTCTCTTTAAGAATGGAATATAAAAATTCTTTAGTTGAGGTTTTGCCATAGCTTCCCGTAATGCCAACCACCAAAAGATTCGGGAATTTTTGCCTTTTTTCTTTTGCTTTTTTGATAATCCTGTTTCTCATTAAAACCGTAAAAGGCTGAAAAAAAAGTACGATAATTGAAAAAATGACCGGAGAAAAAACATCAAAAACCAATAGCCAAAAAACAAAGATGACTATTCTGCTTGAATCGCTGAATATTTTAAATTTTTCCCAAAATCCGATACTCGCAAAGGCCAGGAAAATAAGGCCGGCCTCAAAAATAAAGGTTGCAAAAAACAGAGATGCGGTTTTTTTTGTTAAAACCGGCTTTTTTATCTTCTTGCCGATGAAATCAAAAAATACCTTTGGAAATTCCAGCAAATAAATAACGGCTGTCCCGAAAAAAGTCAAAAGAGGAACAATTGGAAAAACCAGCAATAAAATAATTTTTAAAATATTTACCGGATTAAAAATCAATTTTTTACCGTAATAAGTATCAAAGTGAGCCAGAAAACGGCCGATGTGGTATTCTTTTAACTGCCAGAAATAAAGATAGAATAAAGCAATTTTAGTGGTGCGGATTAGCCAAAGAAAGCCAAAAAACTGAAACGGTTCCATAGTAAATTTTAATTGTTCTTATCTAAAAAATTAAGAATTATTTCGGCAAGCCTGCCGGGAACCTCTATGTGAGGGCTGTGGCCGATTTTTGGAATAATTTTGAGTTCTGAATCGGCAATTTTTTCGTTAAAAATGCGCCCGTATCTTAAGGGAACCATTTTATCGGCTTCTCCCCAGACAATCAGGGTCTTTGTTTTGATTTTCGGCAATTCTGGCAACAAGTCTTCCTCTAAAACTTTCGCAATGGTCTCTTTCATTGTCCCTTTTGCCTTAACATAATCTTTATTGCGCAAAAAAGCATAAAAAACGCTCCTGGCACCGTCTTTGAACCTTGCTAAATGTTTCGGAGTAAAAATTAAATTGCCAAGCCGGGCTAACCAATAAATTAAAATCGTTTTTAAACTCATTTTGGGTTTGATGCCGCCGGCATCGCATAAAATCAGTCCTTTTATTTTTTCGGGATGCTCTGCGGCCAACCGAACAGATATTCTTCCCCCAAACGAGTGTCCTAAAAGAAAAAATGGTTCGGCAAGCTCACCGCGGGATTTTTCTAAATTTGTTCCTTCTATAAATTTTAAGATAAAATCAGTATAATTTTTTATACCCCAAGGAGAAGGCGGGGTCAGGCTTTTACCAAATCCGGGGAAATCAGGAACAATTACTTTAAAGCCATTTCTTGTCAGAATGCTTTGGACTTTTAGCCAGGAGTCCGAACTACCTCCCCAGCCGTGCAATATTAAAACTGTTCCCCGCTCCTTAAATTTATCCGGAAAAACTTTAATTCCGGCAAAATCTAAGGGAGGCTCGCCTCTTTCGGTGGTTTTATAGTTTATATCCAATCCGTTGATCAGAATGCTTTTTTCTTCCATCTTTTCTTTTATCTTCTCCGACGCTTTCGGTCGGAGCCCTGACCTTTCTGGGCGTCGGGGTTGATCGTTTTAAACGCCAAGTATTTTTCCAGAATTTTAGGCACTTTTATGCTCCCGTCTTTTTGCTGATAATTTTCCAGAATGGCAATGAGCGTTCTGCCGATGGCAAAAGCCGTTCCGTTTAAAGTGTGGACGAATGCCAAACCTTCTTTAGTTTTGTAACGGATATTCAGCCTTCTTGATTGGAAATCAGTGCAATTTGAAGTGGAATGGGTTTCTCTGTAACGATTTTCAGAAGGTATCCAGGCTTCGATGTCAAACTTTTTGGCTGCGGGACGGCCGAGATCTCCCGTACATATGAGAACGACCCGATAAGGAATTTCCAGAAGTTGCATTAATTTTTCTTCCATTAAAAGCAAGAAGTCGTGCTCTTTTGCGGAATTCTCTTTTTTGCAGTAGCTGAACATTTCCACTTTATCAAACTGATGGACCCTGAGAATTCCCTTGGTATCCTTGCCGTAACTTCCCGATTCTCTGCGAAAACAAGTTGAAAATCCAACATAGCGCCTGGGCAAATCTTTTTCTTCAAAAATTTCACCGGCATGCATGGCTCCCAAAGACTGCTCTGACGTTCCGGCCAAATACAGATTATCGCTTGGAATAAAATAAGCTTCTTCTTTGTCGGTTTGCTCAAGATAGCCCATGCCCCTGGCCATTTCCGGTTTCAGCATTACCGGAGGCACAACCGGCATAAATCCCTCTCTTGACAACGTTTCAAGGGCCAAATCAATCAAAGCAAATTCTAAAAAAACCAGCTCTCCTTTGATATAACTGAATCTTGTTCCAGCGACCTTTGATGCCCTTTTTACGTCTATTAAATCAAATCCCTCGCCCAAAGCCATATAATCTTTAAGCTCGAAATCAAATTCCGTCTTCTTGCCAACCTGCTTAATTTCAACATTTTCCGCATCATTTTTCCCGACAGGGACGTCTTTTGAAGGAATGTTGGGAATTTTCATCAATAATTCATTAAATTTTGTTTCCAGATTTTTTAATTCATCATCCAGTCTGTCGCTATTGATATCTAGCTCGCGCATTTTTAAAATCGTTTTTTCTCTCTCTTCTGCATCTTTTAATTGCGGGATTTCTTTTGTCGCTTTGTTTTTTTGGGCGCGCATATCTTCTAGCGCCTGGAGGATCTGGCGTCTTTTTTTATCAATCTCTAAAAACCTATCTATATCGACATTGGCGCCCTTATTTTTTATGCCTTTTTTGACTATTTCTGGATTTTCTCTAATGAATTTAATATCAATCATATGTTTGGCGAGAATTTGTTAAGTTATTTTTGCTTCATTGCCGGAAATAAAATTACCTCCCTCAAGCTATGGGAATTGGTCAGCAGGGCGACCAGCCTGTCAATGCCCATGCCAAAGCCGGCTGTCGGAGGCATGCCATGCTCCAAAGCAGTTAAAAAATCTTCATCCATTCTCTGCGCTTCTTCAAAACCTTTTTTTAATATTTCTTCCTGCTCTTTAAACCGATCTCTCTGTTCTATCGGATCGTTCAGCTCAGAAAAAGCGTTAACCAATTCCATGCCGCCGGCTGCAACCAATTGGAACCTTGCCAATGCCGACGGATTTTCTGCTAATCCCTTGGCCAGAGGAGCCGAACCCTTCGGATGATGGATCAAAAAAGTGGGCTCAATAATTTTCGGACGACAGAACTTTTTATAAATTTCATCGGCAATTTCTGACTTCTCGCCTTTTGGTAAAACTCCCAAAAGTTCTTTTGCTTTTTTTCTCAAAGCTTCGGTATTTATTTCTCCTAAATTAATATCCGTATATTTTTTAAATAAAACATTATATTCCATCCTCTGCCAGGGCGTTTTAAAATCCATTTCTTTACCTTGATAATTTATCTGCTGTTTCCCTATGATATTTTTCAATAATTGGCTGAAAAGTTTTTCTGTAAAAATCATCAAATCCTTATAAGTAGCGTATGCCCAATAAAATTCTATCATGGAAAAATCGGGGTTATGCTGCCTATCTATCCCTTCGTTGCGGAAGCATTTTCCGATTTCAAAAACTTTTTCAAAACCGCCCACCAAAAGTCGCTTTAAATAAAGCTCTGGAGAAATTCTTAAATATAAATCCATATCCATGGCGTTCAGATGTGTTTTAAATGGTTTGGCCGTAGCTCCGCCATAAATAGGCTGTAAAACCGGAGTTTCAACTTCTAAAAATCCCTCTCTTTCCATAAAGCTTCTCACTTCTTTTATGATTTTCGAACGAAGGATAAATTTTTCCCTGACTTCCTTGTTGAAAATTAAATCCAGATAGCGCTTCCTGAACCTTTCCTCGGAATCCTGAAGCCCATGCCATTTTTCGGGCAAGGGCAGAAGCGATTTTGCCAGCATTTTATAATCGGCGGCCTCCAAAGTTTTTTCTCCGGCTTTTGTCAGGAATAAAATTCCCCGGACTTCGGCAAAATCGCCGATATCAAAATTATCTAAAAAAAATTTATAATTCCCTTCTCCCACTCCGTCTTTTTTCAAAAATATCTGAATTTTTCCTGAATCATCTTCAATATCAAAAAACGTGACTCCACCGTGTCCTCTTTGCGATTTTATTCTGCCGGCTAAAATAATTTCTTTTTCCGATCTTACCAAATTGTCAAAATCCAAAAACGCCTCGTTTATAGTATGGGTTCTTTTTGTTTCTCCCGGATACGGTAAAAATCCGGCCTTTTTTATCGCCTCAAGTTTTTTTAACCTGATTTTTCTTAATTCGTCAATATTGGCCATAGCATAAATTAACTTATTTTATCTTACCGAATTTTACACAAAAACAAAAGCCCGTTTGGGCTTATCTTCGGAATTCGGGAATTAAGATTCCAAGCTTATCTCGTAAAATACCACCGCAAGATGTCTTTGGCGGCGGGGACGGTGGCGGATCTCAAACCCTGGACGTCTTTGAAAACAATCGTCAAAACTATCTGCGGATCGTCGTAAGGCGCAAAAACCGTGATCCAGTTGTTGAACACGTCTTTTTTTCCGGTTTCGGCCGTGCCTGTTTTAACGGCAACAGCCACCGGCAGAGAATTCAAAGAAATGGCAGAGGACTGCGGACTGTTTTGGCCGGTCACTGCCTGGCGCATGCCTTCCCTGGCGACCTGGAGGTTGGCCTGGTCCATAAAATTTTCTCTGATGATTTTAGTTGAAAATTCCTCCATGGTATTCTTTTTTGAATCAACAATTTTTTGGACCATCTGAGGCACAAAAAGCTTTCCACCATTGGCAATGGGTACGTAACTCGCCGCCATCTGAAGCGGCGTCACCAACACGTCTCCCTGGCCGATTGCCATATGGTAGGTATCGCCGTCCCACCATTTCTCATCTTTGACGCTTTCTTTCCAGGCAGGTGACGGAATCAATCCCTTTGCTTCTCCGGGCAGATCAATGCCGGTTTTTTGGCCCCAGCCGAACAATTCAAGATATTTTTTTATTTTAGTCGGCCCCAGCCCTTCCTGATCGCCATAGCCTCCGCCGATTGTATAGAAAAAAACGTTGCACGACTCGGCAATGGCTTTTCTGATATCAGTCGGACCGTGAATATGCAAGTCTTGATAATTATAAATTATATTCGGATCGTTCTCATTGGGGACGGCTATTTGCCCCTGACAATTTATTTTTTTATTCGGAGATATTATATTTTCCTGCAGGGCGGCCGAAGCCACAAAAGGCTTTATAGTAGAGCCCGAAGGAAACTGGCCACCTACGGCCAAATTAAATAGCGGCTGGTTTTTATCCGAAAGCAAGCCAGAGAGCGCCTTTGAATCAGTTCCTTTATTGAATAAATTATTGTCAAAAGCCGGCAAAGAAATTAAAGATAAAACACCGCCGGTTTTCGGATCAAGCGCCACGGCAGCCGACTTATTTGAACCAGTATTTTTCATAACTTCTTTTAAGACTTCGGTAATTTTTTTCTGCAAATCCGAGTCCAACCATAAAACCAGACTATTGCCGGAGCTGGGATCTTTGATGATTTGTCTCAAAATCTCCTTGCCCAGAGCGTCTCTTTCTATTTGTAGTTTTCCGGAATTTTTTTTCAAAACCTGTTCGTAGGTTTTTTCCAAACCGTCTTTGCCCACCCAGTCAAAAACCGAATAATCAGGGTCGTCTTTCTGCTCCTGAGCGGTAATTCTTCCCATATGGCCTATTGCCTGTGAAAAATATTCACCATCCTGATATTCTCTGACCCAATTTTGTTTTATTGCAAAACCGGGCAAATCTTTAATTTTTGTCTCCAAAACTATCAGAATCTCCTGGGGAATATTTTCTAAAATAAGAACTTCTTCGGCCTCTGTTTTATCTTTCAAAATTTCAAAATCCTCGCTTATTATTTGAGAAATTTCATTCAAAACTTTAGTTTTTTTGGTTTCATCTTTTGGAAAATTAGCCGTGTCTAAAACCAAATCAAAAGACGGCTCGTTGTAAACAAGCTGATTCATATTTTTATCATAGATCACTCCCCTTTCGGCCTGAATCTGGGAAACTATAAATTTATTTTCTTGAGCTTGGACCAGATAATCTTTGCCCGATATCACTTGGAGCTGGAACGTTTTAGCAAAAAGAAAAACAATAACGACAAGGGAAAATATGTAAAACAAATCCAGCGATTTTTTTGAAAGCGGTACTTCAAACTTTTTTCCGGTCAAACCCATTTCCTCCTCTTTTTTTTGGGCAAGCCTGTCCAAAAGCGCCTCATGAGGCTCAATTTCGTCCAGGTGTTTGAACTTTATTTTCCTGTTTTTGAATCCTTTGGATCCGGATAAAAATTCTACGTCCATATTCTGATGTAGCTTCTTAAAATGTATTTTATAAAAAATGAAACGGCCAGCAAAATCATAGTATAAAATCCCAGAAAGTTTTGCGAAAAAATATCAAGAAAAATTCCGCCGAAGAATCCAGCAATTATTCCTAATTTTTCTTCCGGTTTCTCGAAAAAGTTTATCAGAATAACGGCGAGGATAATAAAATTAGGCACTATTCCGAAAATATTAAAATGGACCAGAAAGCTGGTCTGCAGCAAAACGAGGATGTAAAAAGCCAGGATAATTAGCGGGATTTTTTTCATGCTTAAAAATTTGCGATTATAAAAACGCGGTTCAATTCCTTGATGTCAAAAGACGGCTGAATTTGAGCTTTCTGGAATGATTCTATGTCATTTTTTTCAACTTTTGAAATCTTACCCACCAAAATGCCTTCAGGAAAAATTCCTCCTAAAACCGAGGTGATAATTTCGTCTGTTTCTTTTATTTCTGATTCCCTGGGAATAAGATCAAGAATTAATTTAAAATTTCCAGCACCCTTTGCCAGCCCGTTTATTTTTGTATCTGAAATTTTTATGTCAAAAGAGCTGTCTTTACTGGTAATCAATAAAACTTTTGAAAAACAGTCGCTGACCTCTAAAATTTTACCGACCAGAACCCTTTGTTCTGAAATCACCGGCATGCCCGGAGCCATGCCGTCTTTTTGACCTTTATTTATTAAAATCACGTCACTGTCCACTTCTTTGCTTGTCACATCGGCTAAAATCAACCTGAAATCTTTTTCTAAGCCTATCTGCAAGGCGTTTCTTAAGGTTTCATTTTCGCTTTTTAGTTCCGAAAGTTTAGCCACTTTTGCCGACAATTCCTGATTCTGAAGTTTTAATTTTTCATTTTCTGCTTTTAAATTTTTAATCTCGGAAATTGCTTCAAAAAAATCAGAAACATTTGCGCCAGCTCGCCAGAGATTTTTTTGTATGGGAGCCGATATGGAATAAAAAAATTCCCGGAAAGGTCCTGCCCAGCCGGTTAAATTTAAAACAACAAAAACCGCAATCAAAACAATAACCCCCGCCACCACTTTTATTTTAGAAGCAGACTTCATCAGATATATCTTAGTATTTTCTTAAGAATAATAAAAGCCTTGACAGGCTTTTTGAAATTAGTAATATATTAATGCTGGAGCCAAAAGTCACTGGATTGAGGCCTCCAGTTTCCCAGAGGGGGTTAGGGTTGGCAGCTTATCCATGACTTGCCCGCGCATTGAAGTCCTGCAGGCACGAGGGAGAACCGACTATCCGATCGGATTGCCTCGGACGGGCAAATAGAGCTCCCGACCCTACCCTCATTTAGCTCTTTTTATTTCTATCCCAACCAAGCTTACAGATGTAGCTCAGCGGTAGAGCGTCTCATCTTTCAAGTGAGAAGGCCGAAGGTCCGAATCCTTCCATCTGTATGCCAAAAAATTCCGAGAGGCATTCGCGCCTCTTGTTTTTTTATTTTTCAAGCCAAAAAGGCGCCAGAGTGGCAGGGCTTGATTTTTTTTGCAAAAATATTATAAAAAAATAAAGTAGTTCTTTTGGAGCAAATATGGATAAGAAAGGTCTTTTTAAAACAGATGCGGTGCTGATGCAAAAGTTTGGAAACTAAAGGAGGATGGAAATGGCTGAATTTGAAATTTCCCAAAAAACTCTTGATAAAATACGCGCTAGACTAAAAAGAAGAATAAAAACCATCAAAGATCTGAGGCAAATGGTAGAACCGCTGACCAAGGAAGAAGGAAGCCTGCTCATGGAACTGGGAACAGAACCAACCGTAGAAGAACTAATTGAAATAAGACAGAGATTCCCTCCGGGCCAAATTGGAAAAATGATGGAAAGAATATTGCACAGACTAAACTAATCTTCGATAATATGTCGACAGTACGCTAAGGGGCGGCTTTACACCCGCTCCTTTTTCTTTTTCCTTGCCCCGGTACCAGCCCTGCACCAATTCTGGTACAGGGCAGTACGGGACTGCGCCCTGAACCCAGCGTGATCCAGGGCTTGAATTTTTCCAAAAACCTGACTTGATTTCAAAGTAGAATTAATTTAGGATTTAAGTGAGGAGGGAAAGCTCCTTAATTTTATTAATAAGGATAAGAAAATGAAAATTTCTGAAATCGCAAAACTAGACAGCGTGGAGATGTTTGCTGAGTGGTTATGGCAAATTCTTTGTGCCTTCTACCCGAAACTGGATTGGCTGAAGTTTGGAGATCTTGAGAATTTTGTCACGAGATACGAATCCTCGGTAATAGGTTTGGCCGAAATTTATTACGAGCATGTCCCCGATGATAAAAAGCCAATGTTCCGGAAAGCCATCGGCGAATTGCTACACGAAAAAAGCAATGACGAAAAAGCGTCAACTGGGGCAATGGAGGACCTTGTTTACCTTATCGCACGAATTAAAGCGTTAGAGTCGGCAATGGCATTATCGGTTGCGGTAGGCACCGGATTGCTTGGAAAAAGATACCCCGAGATTCTTGATTCTGCCTTCGCTTCTTTGGAAGCGCTTTCCCCATCAAAAGAATCATGCGAAGCAACCCTTAAGCTGATTAACAGCGAGAATTTTGACACGGGATACTTTTTTTCAGCATTGGAAATACTAATTAGGTATAAACCTTCAGAAGCCGCGTCTATAATTAAAAAGCATTTACCTGACTTAATCAAGCTGAAAGTAACCGCTAAGAAACTCGGCGCAAAAGAATGGGAAGCCTACCTTTTTGCAAAAGAAGATTTCATTGAATTCCTGGAGAGAAAAACAAGTGTCGATATAAATATTTTAAAACCCCTGGAATAAATTTCCGGCGATATAAAACCAAGAGAGAGGAAAATCTCTCTTTTTTATTGGCTTTATCCTGAGTCACGTCTAAGGGTTGAATTTTTCCCCAAATCGGGGTAATCTTAGAGGTAGAATAAAAGGAGGCTAACAAATGAATATCGACGCATACGATTATGGATTTACTGCCGGTGGATTGGTGGAAATTAAAATCATAATTAAAAGCGAAAACAACGAGGATAATCGTAAGCTTACGGAAGTTAAGAAAAAATTAGATTCTTTCGGAAAAGGTGGCACCAGTTCCGACTTAACTGATAATAATGGCCTCTTAGCTCTCGTCATCCGTACAACTGCTCGTTAAATAATAAGTTGTTTCTATTGACTCTCTCTTTCCGAGAGAGTTTTTAATTTATTATTTAGCATTTTAAAATTTCTGTTTTCTGCTCTCTCAATTCTAACCTCGGGATCTTCGACCCTTCGACAATGCTCAGGGTCTACGATTTAAATTTTTCCCCTCTCGGGCATAGCCCCCCTACAGCCTCGCTCGTAAGCTACGGCTGAGAGGCGAGCCAAATCGGGCTTGACAAGATTTCTGAAACAGCTAAAATGAAATTACTATAAACACTACCTCTGCTTCGGCAAGGGTAGTTTTTTATTTTAAATTAATCTATAATTATCTTATATGATTATCTTTGGAAATAAACAAGAAAAGGTTGCAGTTTATATAGATGGGAGTAATTTTTATAACTATTTAAAAAATAAAGAGATAAACTTCCCAAAAGGGGTTAAATTTGATTTTAGAGCTTTTTGCAATTTTTTGGTCGGAGATAAAAGAGAATGTATTTCTAAAAGATATTATACTGGCGTATTTAGAAACCTTAACGGAAGTGCAAAAAGTGAAAATTTAGTTAGCGGACAACAGAAATTTTTTACAAATATGGAGAAAGATGGTTTTGTGATAAAACGAGGTAGAATTATGCCATTAGGAGGAGTTTATAAGGAAAAGGGAACGGATGTTAAAGTCGCCGTAGATTTAATTATAGGAGCAGTTGATAACTTATATGATACAGCTATCTTAGTAAGTTCGGACACCGATTTAGTTCCGGCCATACAGTATGTCAAATATAAACATAAAAGAGTTGAGTATGTAGGATTTTCTCATGCCCCTTCTCTTGGAATGCAGAAATATTCTGATCTTTCTATACTTTTATTACCTAAAGATATCGAAATGTTTAAAGAAAAAACGTTATTATAGGAATATTCTAACATTTTCTCGTAACCAACAAAAAAGAGGAACCATATTCCTCTTTTTTTTATTCGACGCTTCAACTTTATACTTATTGAATTTTTCCCCAAATCGGGCTTGAATTTTTTCTTTATTATTATAGAGTATTTTTAGCGCGATAAATTAACAGCTGGAGGAGGCATCTAGTGATTAAAGCGACTAATAGCGCAAAAGGACTGGAAATAACTAAACCCAACAAAGATGTCATCATTTTGATCGGCCATTTCAACAACAAGTCACCCTTGACGCTAACCATTTTCGCCAAGGACGCGCCACACCTGTTCGACAGCACAAATCCGACGGAAATATATGCATCACCTATCGGAGGAAAAAGGCGCTTGGTCGGCATCATTGACTGGAAACCCCAGGGAACTGCTATTACCTTCTTCCCTCACTACCAGATTTTTGTCGACAGCGATGAATTCAAACAGGAGGTAGAAAGAGTTCTCGCAAGTTGAGAAAAAAGAAATGGCTCTTAGTAGAGGTAGAGAAAAATTATTTCTCTCCTCTTTTTTTTATTGAAAAAACAAAAAGGCGCTGGGGTGGCAGCTACCTACTTTCGCATCCTCAAGGGATACTATCATCGGCCTTAGCATATTTCACTTCCGTGTTCGGGATGGGAACGGGTGGGACAATGCCAGTATAACCGCCACCTCAGCGCCTTTTTAATTACTGAGGCCCGCCTTCGTTAAAACTTTGGCGAGGTAAATAAAAATTTAATAAATTTGTAAAAGTCTTTCCTTCAAAAAATAAATAATAATCGCTAGCCAAAATAGGTTATACGATTTATTAGTGCTGCTTGGCTCAATGGATTGCTCCACTTACACCTACAGTCTATTAACCAGGTAGTCTCCCTGGAATCTAAGAGTCCTAATCTTGGGGTTTGCTTCGCGCTTAGATGCTTTCAGCGCTTATCAGTTCCCGACTTAGCTACCCAGCGATGCTCTTGGCAGAACAGCTGGTACACCAGAGGTCAGTTCAGGAAAGTCCTCTCGTACTATTCCCGAGTCCCCTCAA
>JBDRLH010000039.1:0-3296 GCA_043813215.1 Parcubacteria group bacterium | reverse complement strand
CATCTGGTAGAGCACCTGTTTTGCATACAGGAGGCGGCCGGTTCGAGTCCGGCACAGTCCACAAAGGGTGTGTAGCTCAATTGGTTAGAGCACTTCACTGATAATGAAGAGGTCGGAGGTTCGAGTCCTCCCACACCCACTTATGTATACGGCGTATGTTATTGAAAATTCAAAAAATAGAAAGTATACAGGTAGCACAAAGAATCTCAAGGAGAGACTGGTAACGCATAATGATATATCTTCAGAAAAAGCCAAATTTCACAGAACTACTTATAGAAAAGGTCCGTGGAAACTCATATTTTCTGAAAAGTTTAAAACTCGCAAAGAGTCATTGGAATTTGAGAGCTTTCTTAAAACAGGCAAAGGCAGAAAATGGTTAGAGCGCGCTCGCCTTGGCGAGTAATGACGAGGTCCATGGTTCGAGTCCATGTACGCCCACTAAAAGGGCCCGTAGCTTAGTTGGTAGAGCGCCGCATTTGCAATGCGGAGGTCAGCGGTCCGAATCCGCTCGGGTCCACATCAACAAAAAAGAGGTTTTTATCCCTCTTTTTTGATTTCTTTTCTCACTATATTTGTTACGTCGTTTACGCACTTTTCCAGTTTATCATTGATGACTTTGTAATCAGCCATTTTTATCTTTTTCATTTCAAACGGGATGCGGCCCAATCTTTCTTGCATTTGTTTTTTTGTGAGTTCGCCGCGTTTTTTAATACGGCTTTTTAATCCTCGGAGACTCGGCGGTTTTATAAAAATAATAATGGCGTTTTGAGGAAAAGCTTTTTTGAGAGATTGCGCGCCTAAAACATCAATAGGCTTAATAAGATTATTTTTTTGCAGAAGTTCTAATATTTTATTCCGCGGTGTTCCGTAAAATAATCCGGGATAAACTTGTTCGTATTCAAGCAGTTGTTTATTTTTTATTAATTTTCGAAATTCTTTTTTCGTTATAAAAAAATACTCTCGTCCATTTTTTTCTCCAGCCCTGGCCAGCCTAGTGGTAAAACTCGGGACCATTTTTAATTCCGGATTTTTTTTAATTACTCCCTCCATGACTGTATTTTTCCCGACGCCCGACGGACCGACCAAAATAAATAATTTGCGCAATTTCATCAGTGTTATTAATTTTACTAATAATATCTTATTTGGTAGATAGCAGTCAATTGCTTTTGCGCCGCCTTATGCTATAATGGTATTAGATAAATAAAAAGGTCGGAAGTTACTTTAAATATTTATATTTACATGGCAAAATCAAATTCTGCGTTCATGAAGCCGATGAAAATCAGCGAGGATTTAGCTCCTGTCGTCGGCAAAGGCCCTATGCCCAGATCCCAAGTTGTTAAAAAACTTTGGGTGTATATTAAGAAGAACGGCCTTCAAGACAAAAAGAACAGACGCAACATCAATGCTGACGCCAATTTGAAAAAAGTTTTCAAAGGAAAAGGCGTAGTCTCAATGTTTGAGATGACAAAATTAGTCTCAAAACATCTTTCCTAAGATTGGTCTTTAAAGAGTAGCTTTTGTTAAACAGCCCCCACACCTAATTTAAGTGTGGGGGTTTGGTTTATTCACGGGCAGGGTTTCTTTGCTTTCCAGGGAAGATAGTTGTATAATATGTTAATAATCCTAACTTTTCCTCAAGGAAAAGTTCTAGGAGACTCTAAAATTTATTTTAGAGGAATCAAAGGTCGAAACAAATCAACGAATACTAATTAATCGCGAATTTACGAATTCTCATATTTGAAAAGAATTCGTTATTCGCTGATTTCTATGTTTCAAAATTGGAGCGATATAACCTTAAATTCTCTGGGAAATATTTGGGGAGAATTTCTAAGCTTCGTCCCTTATTTAATCGGAGCATTAATTGTTTTTATCGTGGGTTGGTTCATAGCCATTTTGATAAGCAAGCTGATAACCGAGGTCTTGAAGAAATTAAAATTCAATCAGGCTGTTGAAAGGGGAAGCTGGGATGAATCTTTGGCAAAAGCCAATATCAAAGTTGACGCGTCTGAATTTATCGGAGCGATCATAAAATGGATTTTGGTTATCGTGTTTTTACAGTTGGCTGTCGGCATTTTGGGTTGGGACGAATTCGCCGGTATTCTGGGGAAAGTGATTAGTTATTTACCTAATGTCATTATCGCTGTTCTGGTTTTTGCGGTGACTGTCATCATTTCCGATATTGTTGAAAAAATCGTCAGAATATCAGCCGAAAGAGTAAGGGTCGGATACGGCCAAATGATATCGGCAATTGTAAAATGGGCGATTTGGATATTTGCGGTCGTCATTATTTTAGAGCAGCTCAATATCGGAGGCAGTGTTCCAGTAATCGTGGTTCAGGGAATTGTCGGATTTTTGGTTTTGGCCGGAGGTTTGGCTTTCGGTCTTGGCGGCAGAGACGCAGCCGCAGAAATGATAAAAGATTTAAAACAGAAACTTTCGCAGAAGTAGCGGTCTTTCAGCCCCCCACCATAATTGGTGGGGGGCTTGACACATGTTTTTGTTTTGCTAAAATAGGGCAAGTAATACTTATGATAATACAAATAAAAACCCTAGAAAAAAGAAGCGGCTAATTTGCTGTTTTTTGTAGTTAAGAACAGCCGCTTCTCAGAAGCGGTTTTTGTTTGACGCTGATCGGTAAGGACTTTAAAAATTTAATACGTTAGCAATTTAGTAAAAGTTATCCTAAATAAAAATAATTAGTAATTGCTAGCCAAGTAGGTAATTTATATGCAGATGGTGGATGCCTTGGGAGATTGAGGCGAAGAAGGACGTGGCGTGGCTGCGATAAGCCTCGGGGAGGTGTTTAGCAACTTTTGATCCGGGGATTTCCAAATGGGGCAACCCATCCCGATGATAAATCGGGATACCTGCCCGCAAGGGTGGGAGCGTACCCGCTGAACTGAAACATCTAAGTAAGCGGAGGAAAAGAGAAAAAATTTTATTTCCCCAGTAGCGGCGAGCGAAAAGGAAGAAGTCTAAACCCATTAATAATTTCGCAAGAATTTGTTAACGGGGGTTGAAAGGGAATATCGTCGGGAGCACCGTTTACGTTTTGTGCAAACGAAATGTAAACGATGTTTGTCCGAGGGAGAGCACTTAAGTAATTCGTTAGCTGAATGCCCCTGGAACGGGCAACCAAAGAAGGTAATAGTCCTGTAAGCGAAAACGATTTTACGCTCCTTGATATTTTTCTTAAGTACCATAGGAAACGATAGTCCCGTGGGAAACAGGCGATACTATATCCGCCAAGACTAAATACTCAATCTCACCGATAGTGAACTAGTACCGTGAGGGAA
>JBDRLH010000038.1:0-10005 GCA_043813215.1 Parcubacteria group bacterium | reverse complement strand
ATTATGTTAGATTTAAACTTTATCAGAGAACATAGCGATATAGTAAAAGAGGCCTGTGATAAAAAACAGGTTAAAATTGATGTGGATGAAATTTTAGAATTAGATAAGAAAAAAAGAGAGTTAATGACCAACTCGGAAAGTTTGAAAGCAGAACAAAATAAAATAAGCAGGCTTGCCCGCAGTGGCTTCGCCACAGGCGATGCAGGCGGGGCAGGGCACGACGCCACAGTAATTCAAAAAGCTAAAGAATTGAAAGAGAAATTTAAAAATTTAGAGCCGGAATTAAAAAAGATAGAAGAAGAATTAAATAGTTTATTAATTTTGTTGCCTAATATTCCTTTTGACGATGTGCCGGTTGGTAAAGATGATTCCCAAAATGTTGTTTTAAGAAAAGTAGGGAAGTTGCCAAAATTTAATTTTGAGACGAAAGATTATATGGAATTGGGGAAAAGTTTAGATTTAATTGATACAGAAAGAGCCGGCAAGGTGGCCGGTTCAAGATTCGGATATTTAAAGAGAGAATTGCCTTTACTTGAGTTTGCTATTATAAATTTGGTGATGGATACCGTCAGAAAAGAAGGTTTTATTCCCGTGCTTCCACCGGTGTTTTTGAAAGAAAAAATGGCCAGAGGCACCGGATATTTTGAAGCGATAGACGCCAAAGAGGCATATTATTTTCCAGAAGATAAGCTTTATTTAGCCGGCACATCAGAACAATCACTTGTGGCAATGCATACAGATGAAATTTTAAATGAAAAAGATTTACCCTTACGGTATGTAGGATTTTCAACTTGTTTTCGCAGAGAAGCCGGTTCTTACGGCGAAGATACCAAGGGAATTTTACGAGTGCACCAATTTGATAAATTAGAAATGGTTATATTCTCAAACCCCGAAGATTCAAAAGGCGAGCATAAATTGCTTTTAGCCATTGAAGAAAAATTAATGAAGGCGTTGGGTTTGCCATATCAAGTAATAAACATTTGCACCGGCGACTTGGGCAGACCGGCGGCTTCAAAATATGATATTGAAACATGGTTGCCATCAGAAAATAAATACAGAGAGACGCACTCAACTTCCAACTGCACTGATTTTCAAGCCAGGCGTCTGAATATCCGTTATCGCGATAAGTCGGGAAAAATACACTTTGCCCATACATTAAATGGAACGGCTTTTGCCATCGGTAGAATTTTAATTATGCTTATGGAAAATTATCAACAAAAAGACGGAAGCATAAAAGTGCCCAAAGCTCTGGAAAAATACTTGGCGTTTAAAACGATCAAAGGGTAAAAGAAAAGATGGAGGAAAAGAGCATTTTAATCAACGGGCTGGATATAAACTATAAAACCACGGAAAGAGGCGAGCTTCCTTTTGATTTTGCCGGAATTAAAGTTTTTCCGGATAAATTTAAGGAACGGGGTGCGCTTTTAATACTGCACGGCTGGGGAGGGAGTTCGGACTCCTGGTTAAGAGTTCAAAGCATTCTGACAAAAAAAGGTTTTAAAGTTATTGTTCCTGATCTTCCCGGATTTGGTAAAAGCCTGACTCCGCCTTCTCCCTGGGGGGTAAAAAATTATACTGATTTTGTCTTAAAATTTGTAGAAGAAATAAATTTAGAGGACTTTTTTCTTTTAGGCCATTCTTTTGGAGGAAGAATATCCGTTCGGCTGGCCGCAGAGCATCCTGAAAAAATAAAAGGGCTTATTTTATGCGACTCCGCCGGCATAAAACCCAAGATGAATTTAAAGACATTTTTGATTTTTTGGTTAGCTAAAATAGGCAACATAATTTTTACTCCCAAACATTTAGCGAGATTCAGGGACGGTATTCGGAGTGTTTTCTACAGTTTTTTGCGCAACAAAGATTACGTCAAAGCAAAAGGCACAATGAAAGAAACGATTAAAAAAGTTTTGGCGGAAGATTTGTCGCAAGATTTGCCGAAAATTAAAGTAAAAACTCTGATTGTCTGGGGAGAAGCCGATAAAATGGTTCCTTTAAGATACGGGCGTATTTTTAACGAAAAAATTGCCGATTCAGAACTTAAAATTATTCCAAAAATCGGCCACAGCCCTCACATAGAGGTTCCCGGCAGGCTTGCCGAAATAATCCTTAATTTTTTAGATAAGAACAATTAAAATTTACTATGGAACCGTTTCAGTTTTTTGGCTTTCTTTGGTTAGTCCACAGCACCAAAATTGCTTTATTCTATCTTTATCTTTGGCAGTTAAAAGAATACCATACCGGCCGTTTTCTGGCCCACTTTGATACCGACAAGGGCAGGAAATTGATTTTTAATCCGATAAGTATTTTAAAAATCATTTTATTGCTGGTTTTCTCTGTTATGCCGCTTTTGACTTTTTTCGGGACAATTATTATTTATTTGCTGGAATTTCCCAAGATATTTTTTGATTTGATTAAAAATAAAATTAAAAAGCCGGTTTTGACAAAAAAAACCGCATTCCTGTTTTTAGCAATTTTGATTTTTGAATTCGGTCTTATTTTTTTGATTTCTGCAACTATGGGATTTTGGGAAAATTTTGAAATATTCAGCGATTCAAACAGAATCGTCATTTTTACTTTTTGGTTGTTATTTTTTGATGTTTTTGGCCCGGTTATTTTTTCAATCGTCATTCTTTTATTTCAACCTTTGACGTTCTTTTTGCGAAACAGGATTTTAAACAAAGCCAAATTAAAAAGAGAAAAATTCAAGGATTTGCTGGTAGTCGGCATTACTGGAAGCTACGGTAAAACCTCAACTAAAGAATTTTTATATTCTATTCTTGCAGAAAGGTTTGGAGAAAAAACTTTAAAAACAAAAGAGCATCAAAATTCGGAAGTTGGCATATCTCAATGCATTTTAAATGATTTAAATGAAGCCCATGAAATTTTCATCGTGGAAATGGGAGCGTATAATGTGGGCGGTATAAAATTACTATGCGATATAGTTAAGCCAAAAATAGGCATTTTAACCGGCATTAACGAGCAGCATATGGCCACTTTCGGTTCGCAGGAAAATATAATCAAAGCAAAATACGAACTAATTGAGAGTCTGCCGCCGGACGGAACGGCTTTTTTTAACGGGAAAAACGAACATTGTCTTAGGCTTTACAGCCAGACAAATATAAAGAAGTTTTTATATGGTCAAAGCATAGAATTTTCAGGTATGGAAAATATTGAGGTGGCAAAAATGGTAGCTAAAGAGCTTGGGATGACGCAGGAAGAAATAAACAGGGCAGTTGATAAAATTGATAATAAATTTGGAGGAATTACAATAAAAAACGGAATTAATGGATTAAAAATTATTGACGCGACTTTCTCGGCAAATCCAGACAGCGTCATAGCTCATTTGGAATATTTAAAAGGGCGATCGGGTAAGAAAATTCTTGTTATGCCTTGCTTGATTGAATTGAGTGGGGCCTCAAAAGAAGTCCATAGAAGGATTGGCAAAAAAATCGGAGAGATTTGTGATTTGGCGATAATTACGACAAAAGATTATTTTAAGGAAATTCAAAAAACTGCCGGCACCAAAGCAATATTTATGGATAATCCAAAAAAGATTTTCGAAAAAATAAAAAGTTTTACAAAAGAGAGCGATGTCATTCTTTTAGAAAGCCGGGTGCCAAAAAAGTTAATTGGACAATTAATGATGTAAAATAATAATGAAATTTTTTAGGCCGATTTCTATATCTCTTTCGCCTAATACTGAAAAAGATGATATTCAGTTGGCTTTTAGATTACTTTTTTGTCCCTGGAAATATAAAACAGATAACAGTAAACAATCAGCAATTAACAATTTAGAAAACGAATTCAAAAACTATTTGGGGGTAAGGCACGCTATTTCTTTTAACAGCGGCAGATCGTCTTTGATGGCGATTTTGAATTCTTTGGGGCTTCAAAGGGGGGATGAAATATTGCTCCAGGTGTTTACTTGTAATGCCGTACCCAATCCTATAATTTGGAGCGGGTTTAAGCCGGTTTATGTTGATGCAAACGAGCAAACTTTTAATATTGATGCAGAAGATTTAAAGCGCAAGATAGTTTTTCGGCAAGTTCAAGGCGGACGTGCCCGAGCGGTTATAGTCCAGCATACTTTTGGTTTGCCCAGTGATATGGAAGAAATTTTAAAAATCTGTCAGGAAAATAATCTGATTTTAATTGAGGACTGCGCTCATTCTTTAGGAGCAGAATATCATGGTCAGAAAGTTGGTAGTTTCGGAAAAGCATCTTTTTTCAGTTTTTCAAGAGATAAAGTAATCTCTTCGGTTTATGGCGGCATGGTGGCGACTGATGATGATGAATTGGCAAAAAGAATAAAACAATATCAAGAAAAAATAGATTACCCTTCTTATCTTTGGGTAAAACAGCAATTACTCCATCCTATTTTAATGGATTGGATTATTTTGCCGACTTACTCGATTTTAGGGAAGTATTTGCTGGTTTTATTCCAATGGCTTCATGTTTTATCCAAAGCCGTGCATTGGAAGGAAAAAAGGGGCAAAAAACCAGCATATTTTCCCAAAAAACTTCCCAATGCTTTGGCAATTTTGGCTCAAAAACAATTTAAGAAATTGGGAAGATTTAATAGTCATCGTCAAGAAATCGCTGAATTTTATCGTCGGGAATTGAAAAATACTTCTTTTGAATTACCGCCAGAAACTGAACAAGTTTATTTAAGATTCATGGTAAAACATCCCAAAGCCCATGAAATTATCAGGCGGGCCTGGGATAAGAATCTTTTGATGGGGGACTGGTATAATAAGGTTATCGCCCCTCATGATACGAAATTGGAAAAAATGGGATATGTTTTGGGTTCTTGCCCGAAAGCCGAAAAATTATCTAAAATTACTTTGAATCTGCCGACGCATATCAATATTTCAATTAAAGAAGCTGAAGAAATTATAAAATTTATAAAAAAATATTAAAAAATGAAGAATATTGTTATTTTAGGCTCCACGGGTTCGGTTGGCAGTCAGGCGGTGGATGTCATTAGGCAATTCCCACGCCAATTAAAAATAGTCGGGCTAGCCGCAAAAAACAGCCAGAGAATTTTAGAGCAAATCAAAGCTTTCAGGCCCAAAGCAGTGCAGATCATGGAGGAGGATTCGGCAGAGGAACTGAGAAAAAAATTAAAACAGCTTGGTGGAGCATATAAAAAAATAAAGATTTTAACAGGCCTTTCGGGTCTAATTGAGTTGGCAAGATTAAAAGAGGCCGATATTGTTTTGACTTCAGTTTCCGGATCAATTGGAATTCTGCCCACTTACGAAGCCATAAAAGCGAAAAAAACAATTGCTTTGGCAAATAAAGAAACGCTGGTGGCCGCCGGCCAAGTCATTATGGCTGCGGCAAGAAAATATGGCGCTACGATTATTCCTGTTGACTCTGAGCATTCGGCAATTTTCCAATGCCTTTTGGGAGAAAAAAAAGAAAGCATCGAAAGGATTCTTTTGACGTGCAGCGGGGGTCCCTTCAGAAAAACCCCTCAAAAAGAATTTAAAAATATAACCGTGGCCACGGCGCTTCGGCATCCCAATTGGAAGATGGGCGGCAAAATTACCATAGATTCGTCCACTTTAATGAACAAGGGTTTTGAAGTTATAGAAGCAAGATGGCTTTTTGATATTGATTATAAAAACATTAAAGTTTTAGTCCATCCTCAAAGCATAGTGCATTCAATGGTGGAATTCAAAGATGGAGCCATTAAAGTTCAGCTTGGCGCGGCCACCATGAAAACTCCCATTCAAATGGCCCTTTTATATCCGGAAAGGTTAAAAAGCAAGACTGCCACCAGAATGGATTTAAAAAAGCTCAATGACTTAACTTTTGAGGAGCCCGATATGGTAAAGTTCCCCTGTTTAAAATACGCTTTTGAGGCGGGAGAGATAGGCGGCACTATGCCCTGTGTTTTGAATGCGGCCGATGAAGTGGCAGTGGAATATTTTTTAGCAGAAAAGATTAAACACATAGATATTCCTCAAATATTAAGAAAGGCGATGAAAGAGCACGTTCTTATAAAAAAGCCTAGCCTGGAAGATATTTTAAAGACAGACCAGGAAGTAAAAAATAAAACCAGGATTTATTTGGATAAAAAAAATGGAATTAAATATTAAGAACATCGCAGATAAAAATATTTGGGAAGAGTTTTTTTTGAATTGTAAAGAAAAAACGTTCCTACAGTCTTGGAATTGGGGAGAATTCCAAGAGAAAATGGG
Organism: Parcubacteria group bacterium; assembly: GCA_043813215.1. Lineage (GTDB taxonomy): Bacteria > Patescibacteriota > Minisyncoccia > Minisyncoccales > JAQTPW01 > JBDRLH01. Next base: position 3,796 of record JBDRLH010000038.1, on the reverse strand, counting down.
CAACAAAATTTGGCGTCTTGGTATATTTGATAATGAATATCCGATATCATTTATTTTAATTGTAAAGATCGTAGCGAAGAGAGGGGCATATCTTTTAGTACAACATGGACCCAGCATGATTCAAAATTCAAAATTTAAAAGTGCGGTTATGGATATCATTTTAAACGAATTGCAGAAAATCGGCAAAGAAGAAAAAACAGATTTTATAAGGATGGCGCCGTTATTTGAGAGAACAAAAGAAAATAACGAGATTTTTAAAAAATTAGGATTTATAAAGTCTCCCATGCACGCCAATGCTTATGAGGCAACCTGGAAACTGGACATTACTTTGCCGGAAGACGTGATTTTGAAGAATATGCGGAAGACCACTCGTTATCTGATCAAACAGGCGAAAAAAAATAGCGCGATTACCATTGAAAAAAGTGAAAATCCTGCTGATGCAGTAAAATACGAAAAGCTGAATTTGGAAATTGCCAAGAAACAAAAGTTTATTCCTTTTTCTTTTGAATATATAAAAAATGAGTTTGAATTGTTTTCTCGCGGCGGCCAAGCTCTTTGGTTTTTTGGGAAATACAAAGGTGAAATTGCGGCGGCGGCTTTGGTGATTTTTTGGCAGGAAATCGGTTTTTACCATCAGGCGGCCTCTTTTTCAAAGTTTGCCAAGCTTTCCATCCCATATTTATTACAATGGGAGATAATAAAAGAAGCTAAAATCAGGGGATGTAAAATATATGATTTTTGGGGCCATACCGACCCGGAAAAATTTCCCAGACATCCCTGGGCCGGGCCCACATTATTTAAAATGGGCTTTGGCGGCAAGGCTTTTGAATATGTCAAAACACAGGATTATCCATTGTCTAAAAAATATTGGCTGATTTATTTTTTTGAAAAACTGAGAAAAATAAAAAGAGGTTTTTAGTCATGTATAAAAAACCCTATCGCATAAAAAGAAAAAAATCGATCTTGAAAAACAAATTTTTTTGGTTAGGCTTTTTGTTTTTGGTTTTAGCCGGGGGAATAATTTATCTGGTATGCTTTGCTCCCTTTTTCCAGATAAAAGAGATAAGCATTTCTGGGTGCCAGAAAGTTAAAATTCAAGAATTAGAAAATTCAATCAGGGGACAAATTGTAAAAAATATAGCATTTTTTAGCACTCAAAGCATATTTTTGGTGAATTCTGGGAAAATGGCTTCTGAAATTATAAAAAATTTCCCGCAAATTGAAAAGATAAGTTTTAAAAGGGGCCTGCTTAATAAGCTGGCGGTTTCTGTGGAAGAAAGAAAGCCAATTGCTTTTTTGTGCCAGGAAGAAAAATGCTTCCTTATTGATAAAAATGGCGTGGCTTTTGAACAAACTTCAGAAACAGATTATCAGGGGCCGAAGATAAAAAGCCGAATTCTGTTGTCGGAAATAAAACCGGGAGAAATTATCATTGAGAGCAAACAAATAGAGCAGATTTTAAAAATAAATTCAGAATTGAGCGGTGATTTAAAAATCTCCTTGCAAGAATTTGATATGATTTCTGAGCAGCGAATGAATGTCAAAACCGCTGAGGCCTGGGAAATTTATTTTAATTTAAAAGGCGACATAGATTGGCAGATTACGGAATTAAAAACTATTCTGGGAAACAAAATTCTTCCTAAAAACTGGAAGAATCTTGATTATATTGATTTAAGATTTGACCGGGTTTTTGTTTCTCCTGAGGGCCTAATGTTTGATTAATCTATTTTGTATACAAAGATTGAATAGCCGATTTTAGCAATTGGCGTATATTTATCCAGCCAGCGGTAGAAATCAGCTGGTTTATCGTAGCCCTTGACGCGATCAGCTCTTCCTCCTTGCAGTTGGTTGGCAGAAACGGCCAGATAACTGCCTCGAGGCAACTCCTCGGGTTTTTTTGTTCCCGACCAAGCGAGATACTTTTCTCCAAGGTAGTAGCCGGGGCTTCCTCCGCCGAAATAATCAAGATAAACCTGTCTGCCGGCAGGCAGGTTTTGATCAAGCCAATCCCTTAATCTTTTTAAATCTTGCCCCCAGTCCAGGTTAGAATCAACAACGTAAAGATATCCTTTATCCGGCCCGCCGATGGATTCATTAAAATAGGCGATAAAATGCGGATAGATGGAAAAAACTGAAGCCGCCTGCCATAAAAAGAGAATACCCAAGACTGCGCATTTAAGTTTCAAGAGGGGCTCTTTTAACCAGTGAACCGTAGCCGCGCTTACTAACATAATTGTAAACGGGAAAACCGGCATTAAATGCCTTACGCCGATATTCAAATTAGAAGCTAAACTGGTAGTCCAATAAATAATTAAAAAAGTCAGCATGGAAAATTCAGTGAAATGATTCTTCACCTGTTCTCCGAAGCCCTGGCGAAGGAGAAACCAAAGCAGATATAAAAGAGCTATCAGGGTCAGGATATGAAAGGGCAGGGGATTTTTTATAAAGTAGACAATGGGAAAATAGCTCTTCCAGCTGTCAGCCGAAACTTGGCCCATAAAATAGGTCGTGTTGCCGGTGGTCGTTCTGTTGGTGGCTGTCAAAAGTCCCAGAAAATAATGCCCCAGGGGCCGGGTGACAGGATTGCTGTCAAGCATAATATTTATTTTTATTAATGCATCTGGCGTATTGGTGGTGTCAAGAAGTTCTTGAGTATCTTTTATTTGGCGCTCCTGCGGATATTTTGCCACGTTGTATCCGTATACGGGCCAAATTACAAAAACTACGCCGATTATTCCGGTCAAAATCGCCAGGCCGGTATATTTTGTCAGATTTTTAAATTTTTCCGCACCATTGTTTTTTAACCAGGCAAAAACCAAAGTAATTATGGCAAAAAAAGGCAAAAGCAGTATTAAAGAAAATTTAATAAGCAAGGCAGTGCCCAAAGCCAATCCGGCAAAAATTAAGGATTTTTTTGTGGTATTTTTCAGAAATTTCAGCCAGAAATAAGTGGCAAAAACTGCGCCGAAAGCCGCGCCGATATCGGTGGTGACCAATCTTCCATGCGCCAGAAAGGTCGGGAAAAAAGCGAATAAAAACAAGGCGATTAATCCGGCTTTTTTTCCCCAAAGTTTTTTTGTCCACAAAAATATAAAAAAACCCAACAATATTAAAACAAAAATCATGGGCAGGCGCGTCCAAAACAATATTTTATCGGGATCGTTTCCCGAGTCATATAAAAATTTGACAGCCAAGTCAAATTGATGCCACCAGACTGCCGGAGAAGCTTGCGTCCAAATGGGGTCGTTTTTCGGAAAGTTAAGATTCAAAAACAACAAGGGAGCGGCGGCCAAGTCTTTAATCAGGGGCGGATGTTCGGGATTCATTCTATAATCCATCTGAGTCAAATATGAATATCCGGCGACAATGTGGGCAGTTTCGTCAAAAGTAAAAGAATCGTTTTCCGTGCTGAAAAACGCCAGCAGAGCCGTTGTCAATAAAAGCGCCCCGGCAATAGCACAAGTAGTCGTTTTCTTATTTATAGCCATTTTTTAAAAGTTAATTTTTAAATATTAAATTATTATAACAAATATTTTTTAAAACCATTAACAGGGTTGACAAGGTTTTTTTATTTGCTAAATTAAAAGAAGAGCATGAAAAATAAAAATCTAACCATTATCTGCATTCTTTGGATCCTCGCTTCAAAAAAGCGCTTGGTTAGGTTTAACGGATAATAAAAGAATAAATCAATAAAGTTATCAAACCTGGCCAAGCAAAAGCCAGGTTTTCCGTTCATTAAAAAATCGTGCGAAGCGATAAAATAAGAAAATAAAAAAAGAGGAGGAAAGGATGGAAC
>JBDRLH010000037.1:0-18300 GCA_043813215.1 Parcubacteria group bacterium | reverse complement strand
TAATATATTTGTTGAGGGGGTGAGGGATTTATTCCCAAAGGACAGTAGAAATCAACGGAGGAGATCAGAGTAATTTACCCGGGTAAGTCCATACTCGGTTCGCGCGAAAATTTTGACCGATTTCGTTGAGTCTGCTCCCCCTCATCAAAGAAGAGGCAAAATGCCTCTTTTTTGATTGGGAAAAATTTGGTAAAATGAGAATATGAAACCTAAATATAAAATTGCCGTTTCGGGCGCGTCAAAATTTGATAATTGCGCTCTCTGCGTAAAAGAGCTGTCACGGGAAGTGGGCCGGGAAATCGCCAGAAAAAAGTGTGTTTTAATTACCGGGGCCACTACCGGCTGTCCTCATCTGGCTTCCGAAGGCATGAATGAAATTGGCGGAATCAGCATAGGATTTTCGCCGGCATCTTCGGAGATTTCGCACGTCAAAACCTACAAACTTCCGCTGGCAACCTATGACGTGATGGTTTATACCGGTTTTGATTACTCGGGCAGAAATCTTTTGATGACCAGGGCGGCTGACGGCGTAATTCTTATCTGCGGCAGAATGGGGACTTTAAACGAATTCACTATTGCTTATGAAGACGGCAAACCCATTGGAGTGCTGGAAGGTTCCGGTGGCACGGCTGATTCAATCAGAGAACTATTGAGCAAACCCCATCGCAAAGGTGCGCCGGTTGTTTACGATAAAGATCCGAAAAAATTGGTCAGAAAGCTTATAGAGGCAATCAGGCGGGAAGACAAAAAAGTGGATTATAAATAATATAAAGGCCGAAATTAGATAAAAATTAAGCAAATCAATTAAAAATTATGGTAGATGAAAAGGAAATCAAGCAAGAAGGGGAACAGATAGGGGAAATTACCCACTATTTCGGGAATATCGGAGTGGCAGTCGTTGAATTGACCGGTACTCTAAAGATTGGCGACAATATCAGAATAATCGGCGGCGAAATTGATTTTAACCAACCGGTTGAATCAATGCAATACGAACATCAATCAGTACAAGAAGCCAAAAAAGGACAGTCGGTCGGAATGAAAGTACAAAAAAAAGTTCACGAAGGATATAAAGTCTATAAGGTTTAGTCGGGATTACAGGATAAGATAAATGAAGAATAAAAACTTTGTTTTTGCTTTAACTATTTTAATCAGTACTATTATCGGCGCCGGTATTTTCGGGATTCCTTATGTCGTGTCAAAAAGCGGGGTTTTGCCAAGCTTTTTTTATTTTTTAGTTTTGGGAGGAGCGACTCTTTTGGTACATCTGTTTTTCGGCGAAATCGTTCTGAGAAACGAAGGCAAACATAGGATAATAGGATACGCCCAAAAATATTTCGGGAGCAGGGGAAAATTATTAATAACCATCTCCACCATAGCGGGCTTGCTGGGGACTCTTTTGGCTTACGGGATTTTGGCCGGTGATTTTTTAAAAATTATTTTTTCTTCAGTTTTGTCGTCAGCTGGGCCATCTTCTTTTGCCCTTACTCTCGCTTTCTTTTCTATTTTGTCATTTTTTATATTCCGCGGCATGAAAACCATAGCCCCTATTGAGATTTTTACAAACGTTTCATTTTTTCTGATTATCTTGACGGTTTTTGTCATCGGTTTGCCTAAAATAGATTTTAATAACTTTTTTTTGATGAACGGCGGAAAAAATTTTTTCCTGCCCTACGGAGTGATCATGTTTTCTTTAATCGGTTGGGCGGCCATACCGGAAATCCGAGACATACTTAAAAGTCGCGAAGAAAAAAGAAGTCTGAAAAAAATAATAGTTTTTTCCGCCGCATTCTGCCTTCTGCTTTATATGTTTTTCTCTTTTGCGGTTTTTGGTATAAGCGGTAAAAATACCACCGCGGATTCTCTTTCCGGGTTGGTTCCATTCTTGGGACCGAAAATTATTTTCTTCGGAGCGTTGGCAGCGGTTTTGACATTAATAGACTCTTTTTTGTTAATAGGCCTCTCTTTGAGGAATACTTTAATTTATGATTTGAAATTTTCAAAGATTTTAGCGCCAGTTATTACTTGCGGATTTCCTATAATTTTATTTCTGGCCGGCTTCCAGAATTTTATAGGCACTATTGGCTTTATGGGAACGATTTTGGGGACGATTAACGGCATAATGATAGTTTTAATGTACAGAAAAGCAAAAAAGATTTACGACAGAGAGCCAGAATACAGCTTAAAAGTGCCCTCTTTTTTGATTTATGTTTTAGTATTAGTATTTATCTTAGGAGCTATAGCTCAAGGTTTATATTATTTTTAAGTACAAAACCATGCTCAAGTTTACAGATTTTTTATTCATCATCGTTGTTGTGTTGGTTGCCGCTTGGTTGTTTTTCCAATATATCATGCCGCATATTGCCAAATGAAGAGAGTCGAGTTTTTAAGTTGCCAGATAGATTTATCAAAACACAGCTTTTCGCCGAGAACGGAAACTGAGTTTTGGGTCAGAGAAGTAATAAGGAAAATCACAAAGATTAAAAATTTAGAAGCATTGGATATTTTTGCCGGTACCGGATGTATCGGCATTTCAATTTTAAAAACCTGTTCCAAGGTGGTCCAAAGAGTAGATTTTATTGATATTTGGCTCCAAGCGACAGAGCAGATAAAAATAAATCTGAAATTAAATAAAATTAAAGAAAGTAGGTACATGGTATATCAATCAAACTTATTTGAAAAACTAAATGGGCAAAAGTACGATTTCATTTTTGCCAATCCGCCCTATGTGGCACTGGACAGGATCGCGGAAGTAGAAAAGGAAGTTTTGGAAAAAGAACCGCTCGCGGCATTATTTTCCGGCAAAGATGGTATGGTCATAATAGAAAAATTTCTCAATCAGGTTAAGGATTATTTAAAGCCGGCCGGGAAAATATTTTTAGAGTTTGACCCTTTCCAGAAGAAAAAAATAGAAAAAATCGTAAAAAAAGAAGGAATCAAAGTTGTTTTTAGAAAAGATCAGTTTGGGAAGTGCCGCTGGCTGGAAGCTAAAATTCCTTGACTTTTTATAAAAAATTACTATAATTAATATATCGCAAGAGACGATAACGTCTCTATAAAAAACTGAAAAAGGAAAGGAGGGAAAAAGCAATGACGAGTTTTATGGAAACAAGAAAACGGAAAAAGCACGGTCCACCCTTGGCGACGCGTTCCGCAAGTGACTTTACACATAAACTTACTTGCGGAATTGATGAAGAAGGAATTATTTTCATAACCGATGCTTGCCGGATTGACGGCGGGCTTGACGGCAAAGACGAAGTACCGAAGGCAAAAAAGCGGTATTGGCTCAAAGAGTTGGCCCCGGCCCCTCATCGAGAGAGAAAGCAAACGATGGCTCTTCCGCGCCAGGTACGGATGAAAATTTAATCCGTGCCTTTTTATTTTTTAAATATTATAATTAAATTATGCCTCAAGAAGATTTCGAAAAATTAATCGGAGAAGCGATTTTAAATTTGCCGGAAGAAATCCGTCAAAAAATGAAAAACATAGCGATTATTGTTGATCATAGCCCCACCGAAGAACAGTTGGGAAAAGTCGGCACGAAACAAGGAGATTTTTTATTGGGTCTTTATGAAGGAATTCCGCAAAATGCCTGGGGAAAAGGATTTGGAGGAAATTTGCCCGATAAAATCACTATTTTTGAGGAATCAATCAAGGAGTTTGCCAAAACTTCGGAGGATATCAAAAAATTAACAAAAAACGTGGTCTGGCACGAAATTGCCCACCACTTCGGTTTTAAAGAAAAAGAGGTAAGAAAATTAGAAAAAAGATGGAATTTAAAATGATTCCCCACTTAAAGATAGGATTCCTGGAAATTTTAAAATATGGATTTTAAAATTTTGGTAAAATCAAAAAAGAGCAAGGCTAGGCTCGGATTGTTAAAAACTTCACATGGTATTATTGAGACGCCGTGCTTGGTGACGGTTGCCACGCAAGCAGTGATAAAAACTTTAACATCAGAAGAAGCAGAAAAAACAAAAAGCCAGATTTTGATTTGCAATACCTACCACCTTCATATAAGGCCAGGAGAAGATATCGTTAAAAAATCAGGCAAGCTGCACAAATTTATGAATTGGCGGCGGCCGTTGATGACAGATTCGGGGGGATTCCAAGTTTTCAGCCTTGGTTTTGGCAGAGATTTGGGCATAGGTAAAATACTGAAGAAAAAATCAGGGGACAAATTTTATGAAATCCGAAAAGGCCAGCAGCCAAAACTCCTAAAAATTACCGAAGACGGGGTGTTTTTCAGTTCTTATCTGGATGGTAAAAAGATATTTCTCGGCCCAAAGGAGTCAATAAAAATCCAGGAAAATCTTGGAGCCGATATTATTTTTAATTTTGACGAATGCACTTCGCCGGTTTCCGGATACGAATATACCAAAAAATCATTAGAAAAAACCCACCGATGGGCAAAAATTTGTTTAAAAGCGAAAAAATCAGGACAGGCTTTATTCGGTATAGTTCAGGGCGGAAAATACAAAGACTTGCGTAAAGCTAGCGCCAAATTTATGGCCGGCTTATCTTTTGACGGGTTCGGTATTGGCGGGGAATTCGGTGACGATAAAAACAAAATGACTCAAATGTTGGATTGGGTGATAAAAGAACTGCCTGTTGGAAAACCCAGGCATCTTTTAGGCGTCGGCCACCTGGACGATATTATCAAAATCATAAAATCGGGAGTAGATACTTTTGACTGCATCGCGCCGACGCATTATGCCAGGAGGGGCTTTGCCTTCGTATCATCTGGAAAATTAGACATGGGAAAAAAAGATTTTTTGACCGATAAAAATCCTTTAGATAAAAAATGCGATTGCCAAGTCTGCCAAAATTATACCCGCGCTTATATTTCCCATCTTTTCCACGCCGGCGAGCTGACTGCTTTACGGTTAATTACTTTCCACAATCTTTATTATTTCAATACTTTTATAGAAAAAATAAGAGATCGGATAAAAGCAGGAAAGATTTAAAATGCTTATTGACGATATAAAAATTAAAGTCGGGGCGGGCAAGGGAGGAAATGGCGTGGTGGCTTTTAATAAAACCAAAATGAATCTGGGCCCGGTTGGCGCCAATGGAGGAAAGGGCGGGGATGTCTATTTGGAAGGGATATCGGATTTGGGGGCGCTGAATCAGTTTCGCTACAAAAAAGAGTTAAAAGCCCAAAAGGGCGAGAACGCGCGAGGCCGTTATGACGGGGCCGCTGGAAAAAATCTTATTTTACGGATTCCCGTAGGAACGGTAGCGCATAATCTGACGACGGGACAGGATTTTGAAATTACCGGCGTAGGCCAGCGGATTTTTTTGGCCAGGGGTGGAGTCGGCGGCCGGGGAAATTATCTTTTCAGGTCATCCACCAACACTACTCCCAAAAATTTTGAAGAAGGGACTCCTGGTGAGGAATATGATTTAAGACTTGAGTTAAGACTAATCGCCGACGTCGGTTTTATTGGATTGCCTAATACGGGAAAATCCAGCCTGCTTAATGAGCTGACCAATGCCAAAGCAAAAGTAGCAAATTATAAGTTTACCACGCTTGAGCCGAACCTGGGCGCATATTATGATTTGGTTTTAGCCGACATACCCGGGCTTATTGAAGGAGCTTCAAGGGGCAAAGGCCTTGGCATTAAATTTTTACGACACATTGAGCGTACGAAGATAATTTTCCATTTTATTTCAGCCGATTCGATAGATCCGGTGTCAGACTATAAAATTGTCAGGGGCGAACTGGAAAAATATAACAAACAGCTTTTAGAAAAGCTGGAATATATTTTTATAAGCAAAAGCGATTTGGTAAATTCTGACAGACAAAAAGAAATAAACAGAAAACTTAAAGAATTAAATCAAAATGTTCTGCTGGTTTCCATATTTGACCGGGAAACCATTGAGCGTGTAAAAAAAATACTTAACGGCCTGATCAAGGAGAAAACTCAGAAATAATTTTTATTTAAGCTATAATAAAATTGTAAAATTATGGAACAAAAAAAAGTTGTTGTCGGCGGAACTTTTGATTTATTGCACGCCGGTCATAAAGCTTTATTAAAAAGAGCTTTTGAATCAGGAGAAGTTAGTGTCGGCCTGGTTTCCGACGAAATGGCAAGGAAGACAAAATCCAGGCCCGTCGGAAGTTTTGAGAGCCGGAAAAAAGAACTGGCGGATTTTATTGAAAAAGAAACCAAAAAGCCCGCGGCTATCTTTAGAATAGACGACAAATTTGGCTTTACTCTTAAAGAAGATTTTGATTATATTGTCGTTTCCCCGGAAACTTATGAAAATGCTTTAGAAATCAACATTGAGCGGGAAAAAATAAATAAAAAACTAATAGAAATTATAAAAATAGACAGCGTTTTAGCACAAGACCAGAAACCTATTTCTTCGACAAGGATATATCACGGCGAAATTAATCGGGAGGGGAAAATTTTACAATAGATACTTTCTAGGCATTTAGCTAAAAACTTCAATGCTCTTCAGATAATTTTCGTTCATTTCGCCGAAGCGAGATTTGCTCAAATTATGAAAAAGATTAAAATATTCAGCGTTTTTTTAATAATAGCCGTGTCGGCTGTTTTGTTTTTTTGGCAGGACTTGGCCGGGTTTTATGGGAATTTTTCATTAAAACTTCCGCAGATAGAAAAAGGAGTCTCGGACTTGGTCCAGGAGGCGGAAAAACAGATTTTTACGCCTGCGCCTTTGCGGGCGGAAAAAGAGGCCCAAAAATCGCTTTTGACGCAGAAAGGCATCATCCTTCATACCAACGCGAAAAGGGCCCAAAACGGCCTCCCAGCCCTAAAAGAGAGCTTAAATTTAGACGCATCAGCCGAAGCCAAAGTTCTGGATATGTTTAAAAACCAGTACTTTGCGCACGAGTCTCCGGATGGTGTCGGCGTGGGGGATTTGGCAGGGAATGCCGGTTATGATTTTCTTATCATCGGCGAAAATTTGGCTCTGGGCAATTTTGAAAATGATCAAGCTCTTGTTCAGGCATGGATGGACAGCCCGGGCCATCGAGCCAATATTTTAAATGCCAATTACCAGGAAATCGGAGTGTTCGTGCAAAAGGGCACCTTTGAAGGCAAGATTACTTGGCTGGCGGTCCAGCATTTCGGCAAACCAGTTTCTTCTTGCCCACAACCAGATGCGACATTAAAAATAGAAATTGAAACCAGTCAAGACCAGCTGTTAGAAATTCAAAATATTCTGGAGATTTTACGCATTGAATTAAAAACAATAAGCAGGAGAGACAGGGAGAGTTACAATCAAAAGGTTGCCGAATATAATGATTTTGTTTCCCAATATAATAACTTGTCCGCTGAAATTAAAACCGTGGTCGTTACATACAATGAACAAGTAAAAGCCTTCAATATTTGCGCGGTTGGTAATTAATAGTAAAATGAAAATATGCCCATTACACTTTCGCCAAATTCTTTGAATTTATTTTTGGAATGCCCGCATTGTTTTTGGCTGGAAAAAAGAAAGGGAATCAAAAGGCCTCAGCCTTACCCTTATGCCCTAAATGCGGCGGTGGATGTTTTGTTAAAAGAAGAATTTGATACATACCGCAAAAAAGGCGAACCTCATCCGCTAATGGTGGTTCATAAAATCCCAGCTAAGCTTTTTTCAAATCAAAAATTATTGGACCAATGGCGGAATAATTTTGAAGGGTTGCGTTATTATGATCAAGATTTAGATGCCACTATTTTCGGCGCAGTTGATGATGTTTTGGAGTTTTTTGATAAAAAACTTGCTCCCCTGGATTACAAATCTACCGGCAGCACGGCGGCTAAGATTTACGACAGATTTCAAATACAAATGGATACTTACACTTTTTTGTTGGAGAAAAACGGATTTTCTACCAACAGAAAAGGATATCTGGCTTTTTATATCGTAGACAAAGGCAATGGTTTTGGCGACAGACTGCCTTTCAGAAAAGAGCTTCACGAAATAGATACCGACCCGACCGACGTTTACCAAATTTTTTCTGATGCGGTAGCAACTCTACGGAAAATTTCACCCTTGCCGCATAGCCAAGATTGCCAATACGCTCTTTGGTTAAAAGGTGCCAAAAACTTCAATCCTTGACAAGGGGGTTTTTTGCTTGGTATAATGAAATCTATTTTGGTTGCTGTAGGGTTGTTGTGGAAAAATAAAGAAAAGGAGGCAGGTATAAGAAAAAAAGTTCTTTGAAAAATCAACAAAAGAACAAGGAACAAGGAAAAACTTAAAAAAGACGTAGGAGAAAAGAAAAAATGAAACCCGCCCAAGAAACCACAATTGGCGCTGCTAAATCAGTCGTTTCCTCATTCCCACAGAATGCAGTAGGATCGTCAAGTGCTCAACTGTCCCTTCTTAGGTCGTCTTTAGAGAAGAAAAAGAAGGAAGCTGAGCGCAGAATAGCATTTGCAGAAGGAGATGACCATAAAGGTCACGAGCCCGCAAATCAACATGAGGTTTGTGATAAAAAGGCTAGCAAAATAAAAATGGATACAATCACTATTCAGGATTGCGATGCCGCAATCCGGCGAATGGACGAAGGAACTGGCTATGGCATTTGCATCGACTGCCGCGAGCCTATCGGTTTTGCTCGCCTCGAATTAATTCCGGAAGCAAAGAGATGCACTCCTTGCCAGGAAAAAAAATCCATAAAGAATGGCAATCATAAGTGACGGGATAAGGGTTTAGTCTTTCTCAAAATAGGGCTTCTCACTTTCTTTTGTACGTACAAGTGAAAGGGGCAAAGGGGCTGAATGTAAATTCACCCCCTTTTTTTATTTGAAAAGAAAATTATATAATAAAAACAATGTTGTTGCCGATTTTGAACGAAAAAGAAAAAATCGTCTGGACAAACCATTCCAAGGATAAAATGAGATATTACCGGTTTTCGGAAAAGCGGGTTTTGAGTATTTTAAGGAAGCCAGGCAGAAAAGAAGAAGGCATAGCCGAAGGCACCATTGCCGCCATGCAGCCGTCAGGAACCAAAAAAAACCCGAAAGAAATATGGATGATGTACCAAATAGTAAATTCAAAATTAAAAAATCAAAATTTAAAATTGCGGAAGATAAAGATTATTTCTGCCTGGAGATATCCGGGGGTGACGCCTTTGGGCCAACGGCCGATTTTGCCAGATGATACGATTTCTAAGCTAAAAGAAATATTAAAAAATAATTAAAAATAATCAATTTGCTTTAACCCATATGAACATTTCAAAAAATATAGCCGGCTGGGCCCTGCTAATAAGCGGTGTTGTTTTAATCGCCTGGGCCCTGATTTCCTCTTATAATATTTTTACCGCAAAAACCGAAGCCCCTGAAATTTTCACCGCCCAGACAGGTTCCTTGGGAACCGGAAACTCTCAGACAATAGACGCCCAGTTGCAAAAAGCCCTACAGGAACAGTTAAAGGGATTGATTCCCGTCGATACTTTGCCGAAAATTTTAAACTTGGCCGCTTGGTCAATGCTGGCTTTTGTTCTGATTTTTGGGGGAGCGAAGATTTCCGAAATTGGTATAAAGCTTTTGAATAAATAATAAATGAAGTTTATTGCCGATTTTCACATCCACTCAAAATATTCCCGGGCAACTAGCCGCGATATGGATTTGGAAAACTTGGATAAATGGGCCAAAATCAAAGGAATAAAAGTTTTAGGGACAGGGGATTTTACCCATCCGGAATGGTTTAAAAATCTGAAAGAAAATTTGGAACCGTCAGAACCCGGCCTTTTTAAGCTGAAAAATTCTAGCTCAGAAACGCGCTTTCTTTTGACTTCCGAAATCAGCTGTATTTACTCAAAAAATAATCAGGTCAGAAAAGTCCATATAATAATTTTTGCTCCGTCTTTTGAGGTCGTTGAAAAAATTAACGGCCGCTTGAACTTAATCGGCAATTTAAAATCCGACGGCCGGCCGATTTTAGGATTGGACGCCAAGGAGCTAGCAAGGATTGTTTTAGACGCTTCGCAAGATTGTTTTGTCGTGCCGGCGCACCTTTGGACTCCCTGGTTTTCCATTTTCGGCTCCAAGTCCGGGTTTGATTCCATAAAAGAATGTTTTGAAGAATATTCAAAATATATCTTTGCCGTAGAAACCGGCTTATCGTCAGATCCGGCTATGAACTGGCGACTGTCCTCTTTGGATGAAATATCTTTAATTTCAAACAGCGATGCCCATTCTCCTAGGAAAATCGGCAGGGAGGCCAATGTTTTTGATGCGGAAATTTCCTATAATTCAATCATTGAGGCGATCAGACAAAAAGATCCTAAAAAATTTCTTTATACCATTGAGTTTTTTCCCGAAGAGGGAAAATATCATTTTGACGGCCATCGCTCGTGCGGGGTTTCTTTGGCGCCAAAAGAAACAAAGAAATACAATGGAATTTGTCCGGCCTGCGGCCGGCCTTTGACAATCGGTGTTTTAAGCAGGGTGGAAGAACTGGCTGACAGAAAAGAAGGAGAAATTCCCAAGGGAGCCGTACCTTTTAAAAATTTAATTCCCCTGGAGGAAATAATAGCCGATGCAATGGGAGTTCTGCCCGGTGCCAAGCAAGTGGCACTGGAGTATCAAAATTTAATCAAAAAATTCGGCAATGAGTTCGGTATTCTTTTGGACGTGCCGGAAAATGATTTAAAAGAATTCACCTTGTGGAAAATTGTTGAAGGCATTATAAAAGTCAGAGAAGGCAAGGTGGATATTAAGCCGGGATATGACGGGGTTTACGGGAAAATAAAAATTTTTGAAGAAACGGAAAAAAGAGATCAAATCAAGCAAAAAACACTACTTTAACCACGACAATGGCCAAGTTTAAAATAATAATCGGAATTTTTTTGTTCTCCCTGATTTTTGTGTCGGTTTGGGGTTTTTTGATTGAGCCTAATTTAATCAGCACGGAAAAAATTTCAATAAAAGCAGAAAGTATGTCCGACTCCCTTAAGGATTTAAAATTTCTGCAAATTTCAGACCTTCATTTAAAAGAATTCAGTTTCCGCGAAGAAAAAGTTTTAAAAATCATAAAAAGCATAAAACCCGACCTTGTCTTTATTACTGGCGACATCGTCGATTGGTCAACTAAAGATTTTACGGGGTTGGAAAAATTTTCAAAGGATCTCTCCGCCGATTACAAGGACAAAATTTTTGCAGTTTTTGGCAATCACGACCATAGAAACAATAAGTTCAAAACCTTAAAAGATGTTTTAAAAGAAAATGGCATTCAGGTTCTTATTAATGAATCCAGAAAACTGGAAACAAACGACAGCTATTTTTATTTAATCGGCGTTGACGATCCGCATTTAGGTTATGACGATATCGACAAAGCGACAGCCGGGATCGGAGAAGATTCCTTTAAAATATTATTGGCTCATTCTCCGGAAATTTTCAGGAAAATAACGGATAAAAAAATCAATCTCGTCTTAGTCGGTCACGCGCATGGCTGCCAGGTTGGCATACCTTTTCTTTGCGATTTATTTTTGCCGTTAAATTATGATAAGAAGTATAAAAGAGGGCTTTTTAAGGAAAATTCAACTTATCTTTATGTTAATCGCGGCATAGGAGAAACCATACTGCCTTTCCGGTTAAACGCTTTTCCCGAAATTACAATAATTAATTTTGAATAAAAATGATTGAAGAATACAAATTCGGCACAATAACCATTGACGGAATAAATTATGACACGGACGTTCAAGTTGATTGGAATGGCGAGGTTTCAGATTGGTCAAGACCGCAGGATCATTTAATAGGCGCAGAAGATGTCAAGAGAGCTGTGGACAAAAATCCTGAAACGATAGTTATCGGAACGGGCGAAGGCGGCATGGCCATTGTTGTCGAAGGGGCAAAAATTTTTATTCAGGAAAAGGGCATTAAATTATTGGTCGATAAAACCGAAGAAGCAGTCAAAACATTCAATATTTTAAAGGAGGATTCTCCAGTAGAAGAAGGTAGGCAGGAGAGGGTGGTCGGGTTATTCCATTTGACATGTTAAAGAGAAAGAGTATAATAGAGGTAGACCAGTAGTCGTTTTGAGCCACTAAATTTTTCGAATTTCGTGAACTCAAGTATAATCGACCAAGGTCATAAAAGGTCGTTTTTAATTAGTAAGTTTCCAAAATAATATAGTATATGGCATTCGAAAAATTTGATGGGGGAGAGAAAAAAGATTTTCCTCCGAGACCGATGGTCAAAGGAGACTGGAAATGTTCAGAATGCAGCACGGCGATAACCGAGCTACCCTTTGAACCGGCTCCCGACAGACCAATTTATTGCAGAGATTGCTGGTCAAAAAAGAGAAGTCAATTTAGAAGGTAATTCTAAAAACAAAGACTGCCGCAAGGCGGTTTTTGTTTTGAAAGAATTTTGTTATTATAAGTTTATTATGGCGATACTGGTAGAGGCCAACGCAAAAATTAATTTAGAATTGAAGATTTTGGGAAAAAGAAATGACGGCTATCATCAAATTGAAGGAATATACCAATCAATAGATGTTTCCGATTTTTTATTTTTCGAAAAAGTGGAAAGAGACGTGTTCCTTGGAGCCATCAACTGCCCCTCTTCAGAAGAAATCATCTTAAAGAGCAAGCAAGTTCTTGAAAAAAGTTTGGGAAAAAAATTACCCTGCCTGATCCATCTTCATAAAGCTATACCGATTGCTGCCGGGATGGGTGGAGGCAGTGCCGATGCGGCAGCTACCTTGCTCGGCCTGAACAAACTATATCAATTAAGTTTGTCCAGAGAAAAATTAGCAGAAATCGGCTTAAAAATTGGTACAGACGTGGTTTTTCTGCTTTATGGAGGGACCTGCAAGGTCA
This sequence comes from Parcubacteria group bacterium, assembly GCA_043813215.1. Classification (GTDB taxonomy): domain Bacteria; phylum Patescibacteriota; class Minisyncoccia; order Minisyncoccales; family JAQTPW01; genus JBDRLH01. Next base: position 5,516 of record JBDRLH010000037.1, on the reverse strand, counting down.
AAGGAATTGGAGAAAAAATCACTCCTATCGAAAAGAACGTTTCCCCGTTTTTTATAATTTTCCGACCTCATAAAAGATTGGAATCTAAAAAAATGTTTCAACTCTATGATGAAACTGGAAAAAGTTTTTTTGAGCTTGCAAAAGAAATTTGTCCGGACACGGGAATTCTAGAAGAGAAAATTAAAAAATTCCCCATTAAAGAATTCGGACTTTCAGGCAAGGGGCCGACCGTTTTTTGCGGAGTTTCAGATTACAAATCAGCCGAAAAAATCGCCAGTTGCTGGCCAGAGTTTAACGGAGATATTTTCATCTGTCAGCCCACAAAAAAAGCGATTCATATTACAAATTTATAGATCTATGAACATAGCCATAATTTTAGCTGCGGGAATTGGCAAAAGAATGAACGGCCAAGACAAAGTTCTTTTTCGCATAAAAGGGAAGCCTCTGTTTTTCTATACCGCCAAAATTTTTGAGGATCATCCCAAAATAGACAAGATAATTTTTGTGGTAAGAAAAATCTATTTTAAAAGCATTTTTTCTGCGGCAAAAAATTATAATTTAGGCAAAATAGCCAGGGTAGTTGATGGGGGAAAGGAGCGCCAGGATTCTGCCTTTTTGGGACTGGTTGCGGCAAAGGAAATCGGCGCAAAAAAAGGAGATTTAATTCTATTTCACAACGTAGCCAATCCCCTGGTTTTACCAAAAGAAATCAGCGAAGTTTTGGAAGCTGCCAAAAAACATAAAGCCGCTCTGCTTTGCCAGCCGGCAAAAGATACGATAAAAGAGGTTGATAAAAACGGCTTTTTAATCAAAACTTTAGACAGAAAGAAGATTTTTCTTGCTCAGGTGCCCCAAGTAATAGAATACAACTTGGCTAAGACGGCTTTTGAGGCGGCAAAAAAAGATAGATTTTATGGCACAGACGATGTTTCCCTGGTGGAAAGACTGGGTAAAAAGGTGAAAATTATACTTTGTTCCTATAAAAATATCAAAATTACCACTAGAGACGATTTAAAGATAGTAGCTCCTCTTGTTAGGTAAATTTTTTGATTTCTTTTTTCAGTTCCTCAAGAACGTTTTCTTTTTTTATTTTTCTCAATTTTTTACTGCCTCTCATGAGTAAGGCGAATTTTTTTATGCCCACTGCCGCTAAATCCGCTTCCCTGGCTTCGCCCAAACCATTGACCACGCAGCCCATAACGGCAATTTTTAATGGTTTTTTTATGCCAAAATCAAGGCTTTCTAAGGATTTGGCAATATTTATTACATCTATTTCGGCTCGGGCGCAGGTTGGACAACTGACGATTTCCAACCCTATTTTTCTCAAACCCAGGCTTTTTAGCATTTCCTGGGCGACTTTTATCTCTTTGACCGGAGTAGCGCTCAATGAAATTCTTATCGTGTCCCCGATGCCTCGCAGCAACAAATAGCCAAGTCCGATTGATGATTTTATCGTTCCTGAAAATTCAGTCCCGGCTTCGGTGATCCCCAGGTGCAGGGGATAGTCAACTTTTTTTGAGAGCATTTCATAGGCCGCGATCGTTCTGATTATATCGGGCGCTTTGAGCGATATGACCATATTATAAAAACCGAGGCTCTCCATTAATTTTATATTTTTAAGAGCGGAGGCTACCATCATTTCTGGCGTTACTTTTTCTCGGTTTTTTAAAATTTCTTTTTCAATTGACCCGCTGTTAATTCCCACCCTTATGGGAATTCCTTTTTTATTTGCTAGATCGGCCAATTTTTTTAAGTCTTCTTTTGGGAAATTACCCGGATTTATTCTTATTTTATCTGCACCTTGATTTATGGCTTCTAGAGCAAATTTGGATGAAAAGTGAATATCGGCGACCAGCGGAATATTTATTTGTTTTTTAATTTTTCCGATTGCCTTCGCCGATTCCAGGTCGGGCACGCCCACCCTTATTATTTCGCAACCGGCGGCCTCCAGTTCTTTTATCTGCAAAACGGTTTTTTTGACATCGGAAGTCTTAGTGTTAGTCATCGACTGAATGATAACGGGAAAGCCGCCGCCTATTTTCAGGCCGCCTATTTTTATAATTTTGGTTTTTCTGCGTTTTATATCCATCATTTAAGGTTGTTAGTCATTAAAAATTTTTTTATTTTTTCTATTTCCCAGTCCGGCGCCGAGGTTCCCGAAACTACCCCCAGAACAGAAATGTTCCCAAAAGAAAGATTTTTCAACTCTTTGCTTGAATTAACGCACCAAACCGGTTTTTTATATTTTTTGCGAAGCGAAAAATTCCCGGGATTCCCTGCAAAGCGGAAATCATATTTTTTAGCGATATCCACTAATCGTTGGGTGTTGGCCGAAGTTTTCGATCCTATTACCAAAACTCCGTCAGTAATTTTCATGATTTTCTTTAATTCTTTTTGTCGAGACGACACTTGCGGGCAAAGAGTATTTTGCCATTTTAAATTTTTGACTTTCTTTTTAAGAACATTAATAATTTCATTAACATTATCTTGGCTCTGAGTTGTTTGCGCTAAAACCCCCAGCTTCTTGCCTGTTTTTTTGTAAGACAGGGATTTAGCAATTCTTTTTGCCTGCCGTTCATTTTTTATGACAATTGCCTCGTCTTTTACTCTTCCTAAAATTCCCTTTACTTCGGGATGGTTTTTTTCCCCGATAATTACAACTTTATATCCCGCTTCCAGTAATTTTTTAGCAACGTCCTGGGCGCGCTTGACCAACGGACAGGTAGCATCTTCTATCAGAATGCCGTCAAGCTGAGGAAGCGGTCGCGTGCCGTGGGCTCTTATAACCAAAGTTCCTGATTTGGCCTCTTTCGGGTCAACAATTATTTTTCCTCCTTTTTCCCTAATTTCCTTTATCACTTTTTCGTTGTGTATGATTTCGCCCAGAAACCAAACCGGCCGCCTCTTTTTTTTAAGTGTATTTCTGGCGATTTCCAAGGCCCTCCTCACTCCCGTGCAAAATCCCAGATGTTCAGCAAGAATAATTTTCATAATTTTAGCCGCCAAGGGCGGCGAGAAATTATCTGATGGATGCGCAGTATCCAGAAAGCATATACTTTATTCTAAGCCGAAAAAGAGGTAAAGGTAAAGATGCCCAGATGCTTGACAGGTGTTTATGAAGTAATACAATAGAATGTACAAGTTTATAAGGCAAGGATTAAGTATTGACAATAGTTCTTGAAGTCATATAATTAACCTGCAAAGAGATGGAAAATAAAACCCGAATCAGAACTTCAATCGGCTCAAAATGCAATCCAATAATTGCAGTTCTTTGTTCCGTTGCTAAAACCAGTTGATGGGGGTTTGATCTCTAAAACATTTATTAAAAGCTACTCCCCCAACAAAAAAAAGGGGGATTTTTCAACATAAAACCCGAAATTTATGGCAGAAGAAAAAAGGTTCTATTTAACTAAAGAAGGATTGGCAAAAATAGAAAAAGAATTCAAAGATTTGAAGATTTTAAAATTGGCTAAAATCAACGGCGAAAGTCCGAAAATTTTGCATTCGGAAGATTTAAATCAGGAATACCTTTCTTTCCAGGAAGACCTAAGCTTTATGGAGTCTCGGCTGACGGAATTGGAGTACGTTTTAAAAAACGTTGAATTAATAAAAACTCCCGTCAGAAATCAAAGAAATACGGTTAGCTTGGGGGCAACGGTTTTAGTCGACGTTGAGGGGCAGAAAGACGAATTCACCCTAGTAGGATCGTTAGAAGCAGATCCTGTTTTGGGCAAAATTTCCAATGAATCACCGGTAGGCAAGGCTTTGTTGGGCCATAAAAATGGAGATAAAATCATTGTTTCCTCGCCCATTAAAACAATTTATAAAATAGAAAAAATAAAGTATAAAACCGCTTAATATTAGATTTAATTTATTCATCTAAAGAGAGGATAAAATCCTCTCTTTAAAATTAAAGTAATTATGTTAGATTAAAATTATATGGAAGAACTTCTTGATTTTTTTATCGAAATTGGAAAATTAAAAAGAATGCCAAGAAGAGGTTGGGTCATAAATCAAATAAAAAACCCAGAAACTATAGCTGAGCATATCTTTCGGGCGACGATAATGGGTTGGTTTATAGCCGAAAACAATAATTTCAATATAAGTAAAATTATTAAAATGGCTTTGGTCCACGATTTGTGCGAAGTTTATGCTGGCGACACAACTCCTTACGATGGAGTGTTGCCTAAAAGTAAATTAAAACTCAAAGAATTAATGAAAACCTGGCCGAGATTTAATCCGGATGAAAAAAAAATAAAAATTAGGGAAAAACACAAAAAGGAAAAAGCCGCCTTAAAAAAACTCACGTTAAAATTGCCTATGAAAATAAAGAAAGAAATTATGGATCTTTGGATGGAATATGAAAAAGGCTTAAGTAAAGAAGGCCGATTTTTTCGTCAAGCCGATAGGATGGAAAATTTTTTACAGGCTTACGAATATTGGAGAAAATATAAAAATCCTCCATTGGGACCGTGGTGGCTATGGGCAAGGGAATTTTTTGACAATCCTATTATGATCGAATTTATGGGTTTGCTTGAAAAAAAATTCCATAAAAAATGGAAAAAATAAAATACCTAATTTTTATTTCAATTATTATTCTGGCGCTATTCCCTTTTTTAAAATTTGATGTTTTGCCGGAAAATGCCAGATTCAAGGAGGTCGCGGACTCGCATTTTAACGAAGATGTCGTTATTGTTTTCAATTCCGGCGGCTGGGGCAATACTCCTCCGGAAAAAGCCAAAGATTTAACTCCCATAGTCAGGGGTATTGAGAAAGCTCTTTCAGAAAAAGGATACAAATCAGAGGTTGTTCCTTATGAGCGGACAAAAAATGGTTTTTTGGCAAAAATCAATGGGGCAAAAGAAATGTTCGGTTATTTTCAAAGCCAATCGGACGAACTGGCCGTGGGGCTTAAGATTTTTTTAGAAAAAAATCCCGGCAAAAAAATTATTATGGTTGGTCTTTCGAACGGCGCCAGTTTTATCGATAAAACAATGGAAAAAATTGATAATTTCCAAAACTCAGTTTTGGCCATTGAAATCGGACTTCCTTTCTGGCAGAAAAAAATGAATTCTGAAAATATTCTCCGTTTAGACAACGGAGACCAGGACTCTTTGACTAAGGGAGATATAAAAATTCTGCTTCCCACCCTGCTTAAAGCATTCCCTAAATGGTTTTTGGCAAAAATTTCCGGAACAAGCCTCAGTTTTTCTATGGCTTTAAATTTTCCAGAGCATAAATATTCTTGGGAGTCACCGGGTGTTGGCTATTCAATAGACTCTTTCCTTGATAGAAAAATAAATATTTCTAAATTTTGATTGTATGAAAAAAACCTGTCTTTTTTTGGCATCGTTAATAATCGGGATAGGGTTATTTTTTTGGATACTGAAGGTTGTCGGCTGGCAGGAGATAAAAGATTCCCTGAGAATTTTTACCGGCTGGAAGGGCTTTATAATTGTTTTTTTAACTTTAGTCATAGCCCTGGTAAACAATTGGAAATGGCGAGAGATATTAAG
>JBDRLH010000036.1:0-14901 GCA_043813215.1 Parcubacteria group bacterium | reverse complement strand
GACTTACGAGGAACTGCAAAAACTGGACAAGGCCAAGTCGGAATTTATTTCTATTGCCTCACATCAGCTAAGAACACCCTTGGCAGCGATGAAGGGATACATTTCAATGATTGTGGATGAAAACTACGGCCCGATTTCTTCTCAAATTAAAACAAAACTGCAGAATGTTTTTTTAAGCAATGAAAGGCTGATAAAAATGGTTAACGATCTTTTGAACGTCTCAAGGATTGAATCGGGCCGGATAGATCTGGATATCCGGGCAACTCCAATTGAAGACATCATCAAGGGAGTGGTGGAAATTTTAAAACTTCAAGCAGAAAATAAAAAACTTGATTTAGTTTGGAAAAAACCGGCAAATGCCCTGCCCAAAGCCCTGATTGATCCCGATAAAACCCGCGATATTATTTTGAATATCATAGACAATGCCATAAAATATACTCAAAAGGGAAGAGTGGAGGTGTCGGCTAAAGCCAAATCAAATTCTGTTTTGATAAGCATAACTGATACGGGCGAGGGAATGTCCGAAGATGAAATTGCCAAGATGTTCAAAAGTTTTTCCCGAGGTGCCGCCGGCAATCAACTCTTTACAGAGGGCATGGGATTGGGGCTGTATATTGCAAGGCAGTTTACCGAAATGCAAAAAGGCAAAATCTGGGCCCAATCTCCAGGCAAAGGTAAAGGAAGCATTTTCTTTATCGAATTGCCAATTAAGTAACATCTGGTATTATATATTTGGAACATATTTAAAATATGGCTAAAAAAATACTTATCATCGAAGACGAAAAAATTCTATCGGAGATGTATGCCGAAAAGCTTACGCAGGCAGGGTTTTTGGTTGTTTTGGCCCCTGAAGCTGAAGAGGGTTTAGAAATTGCCAAGAAAGAAAAACCCGATTTGATAATTTTAGATATTCTTTTGCCTAAGGGAGATGGAATTTCTTTTCTGCAAAAAATAAAAGAGGAGCCGGGGCTTTCATTTGTGCCGGTGGTGGTGTTTTCCAACTTTGACGATCCGCCGACAAAAAAAGCGGCTTTCAGCCTTGGGGTAAAGGATTATTTAATCAAAACAAATTACACTCCCCACGAAATAATTGAAAAGATAAAGGCGGTTCTTTCGAGCTACCAAACTTGGGAATAAAAGCATAATTTTTATATCTCTGACATCAAGTTCCGTCTAAACCGGAGCTTTATTTTTATTTTTGAATAAATTATGTATAATTAATTAATTGAAATATAACTATTATGGAACGGACACTTATAAACCAGACGCCAAAATTAGTCGGCCAAAAAGTAAAAGTGGCCGGTTGGGTTCACGCCATCAGGTCGCACGGGAAAATCGCTTTTTTGGATTTGCGTGATAGATCTGGCCTCTTGCAAGTTTTTATATCAAAACCGGAATCGCTAAAGGGCATTCAAGACGAAACTGTTGCGGAAATAGAAGGAAAGGTTCAAACCAGACCGGAAAAAATGATGAATAAAGAAATATCAACCGGAACCGTCGAATTATTCGCAGAAACCATAAAAATTTTGGCCAAAGCCGAAGTTTTGCCTTTTGATTTGAGGGAACTGAATGTAACCCTGCCCACATTGCTGGATTTTCGGGCTTTGACCCTAAGAAACGAAAAAGTCAAAGATATTTTTAAAGTACAGGAGTTTTTAATGGAGGGTTTCCGTAAAATTTCACAAGAATTGGGATGTACGGAGATATTTGTGCCGACAATTTCAGCTTCGGCGACAGAGGGAGGAGCTGAAGTTTTTAAAGTTAATTATTACGGATATCCGGCCTACATGACCCAGAGCCCGCAGCTTTACAAACAAATCATGGTGCCGATTTTTGAAAGAGTTTATCTCGTCTCGCATGCTTACAGGGCCGAACCCTCTGTCACCACCAGGCATTTGTCCGAGTCCATACAGCTGGATTGCGAATTTGGTTTTGTGGATTTTGAAGAACTTCTGGATTTATTGGAAAAGGTTGGGGTGGCTATGTTAAAAAATGTGGAAGAAAGATGCCCGGAGGTTTTGAAAGATTACGGTATAGAAAAAATCGCTTTTGGAAAAATTCCAAGATTAACCTTAAAAGAAGCTCAGGAAATAATTTATAAGGAAACCGGCAAAGATGTCAGGAGGGAAAAAGACTTGGGGCCAGAAGACGAAGCAGACATTTGCCAGTGGGCAAAAAAAGAAAAGGGAAGCGACCTGGTCACAATTACGCATTACCCGACAAAAAAGAGGGCTTTTTATACCATGCCCGATCCTAAAAATCCTGAATACAGTTTGAGCTATGATTTATTATTCAGAGGCATGGAAATGGCCAGCGGTAGCCAGAGAATCAATGATTATCAAGAACTTATAAAAACCATAAAAGAAAGGGGGTTAGACCCCAAAGATTTTGAAATCTATTTGCAAGCGTTTAAATTCGGCATGCCGCCCGAAGGGGGCTTTTCCTTTGGCTTAGAAAGAATGACAAAAAATGTTTTAAAGCTTGCCAATGTCAGGGAAGCCAGCTTATTCCCGCGCGACATGGAAAGGGTAGACTTAAGACTGTCTGTTTTGCAACCGGAAAAAAAAGATAAAAAAGAGAAAAAACAAAAAAATGACGAAATCAATTAAATTTTTCATAGGAGCATTATTGTTCAGCTTGCCGGTTTTTTGGGGAGTCAATTCTCTTCAAAACAGCCTGGACTCTTATCTGACAGCTCAAATTATGAAACCGTTAGAAAGCATGGTTTCTTTTGAGCTGCGAAAAAAACCTCTGCCTGCCGACGGGCAAGTGAAAACTCCCGCCCCTGAGATTGAAGCTGATGCGGCGATTTCTGTGAAAATTTCACCTGATGGAAGGCAAGCGATATTGCTTGATAAAAATATCAAAAAACCTTTGCCGATTGCTTCTTTAACCAAACTGATGACGGCTCTGATTGTTATGGAAAATCCGGCAAGTTTTAATTTTTCTGAAGTAATCACTGTTTCAAAAGAAGCCGCCAGCCAAGGCAATACCCCAAAATACGGCAATCTGGCCGCCGGAGAAAAATATACCTTAGAAAAACTGATGGAGCTAATGCTGGTTTATTCAAGCAATGACGGAGCTTTTGCGCTTTCAGAAACAATCGGAGAAAATATCTTTGTTGCTAAAATGAATGAAAAAGCCAGAGAGCTTGGTCTGAATTATACTTATTTCATAAATCCGACCGGGCTTGACCCAAGAAAAACAAGCCATCCGGCGATAAATGAATTGAATCATTCTACTGCTCAAGATTTGGTAAAATTAATCGACTATATTTTTAAAAAACAACCGATAATTTTTGAATTTACCAAAGAAGGTTATAACACTCCGGTTGAAAACGGCATTTTTGATCTAAAGCTGAATGAGGAGCAGAAACTAATCGGCGGGAAAACTGGCTTTACCAAAAATGCTAAAGGCAGCGTTTTATTTATCTTCCAGGATACAAAGAAAAATATTTTTGTAAATATAGTCTTGGGAGCCGCCACCGAAGAATTGCGCATTCAGGAAATGCAAAAAATAATCAATTGGCTTTTGCCGTAATTTGATGCCTCCTAAGAATTCATTATTAATATCGGTATTTTTAGTATCGTTGTCCGCCTTGCTTTTTACCGGAATTTTTTATTTTATCAAAAAACCTGAAATTAATTTTAACTGGCAGAATAACCTCCAACAGGAAAATTCACTGAAGGAAAATAACGAAAATTTTAATCCCGCCTCTCTGGACTGGATAGAAGCGACTTTGAACGCCGATTGGTCAAAAAGAGATTCGCATGCCGTTGTCGTTTTTAAAGATAAAATCTGGCTGATGGGAGGATTAAATGGAGATGAAAATGTCCTGACTCCCAATACAGTTGAGTATTGGAATTCACTATATTTTAAAGATGTCTGGGTTTCTGATAACGGAGTAAACTGGACACAAGTAGCGACGAATACCCCCTGGAGCAACAGGAGATCAATCCAGGTGGTCGCTTTTAAAGACAAGATGTGGTTAATGGGAGGATGGGGTCCTTATATAAATTATAAAAATGACATCTGGTATTCGGACGACGGCGTAAACTGGCAAGAAGCCGCAACCAGCACTGCTTGGCCGGCGATAGAGGGACATACTTTGATTGTTTTTAAAGATAAAATTTGGCTGATGGGCGGAGTAAGATACGATAAAAAAGAAACCAGAAATGACATCTGGTATTCAGAAGACGGGATAAACTGGAGCCTGGCAACAGACTTGGCGCAATGGGCGCCGAGATGGGACCATGCGGTTGCGGTTTTTGATAATAAATTGTGGTTATCAGGCGGCATGGACTTAAAGGGCAATGTTTTTAATGACGTCTGGTATTCGGACGACGGCATAAACTGGAGCCTGGCAACAGACAATCCTCCTTGGGAAAGACGCCAAGGGCACAATATGCTGGCTTATAAAAATAAGCTTTGGCTTTTGGGCAGGTTTAATGACTCAATAAATGGCGGAGCAAATGACGTCTGGTATTCAGACGATGGGATAAACTGGCAAAAAACCGATAAAAACCCTGTCTGGCTTGGCAGGGAAGATTCTTGCGCGGTTATTTTCCAAGATAAAATTTGGATTTTAGGCGGCATGAATTCAAACTGGCAATGGACAAACGAAGTTTGGTATTCAACAACAACACTATGACATTATTTACTTTCAACGTCATAAAAATTTTACTTCTCTCGGCAATTTCAGCGGCATTAACTTTTTTTCTGTCGCGATTTTTAATTAAATTTTTAAATAAATTGAAGTTTTGGAAAAAAACCGCCCGTGAAAAAACCATTACCGGAGAAAACGCTGAAGTTTTTAATTCTTTGCATAAAAACAGGGAAACAACGGTTCCGCGGGGCGGGGGGTTGGTCATTTGGATTCCGATGCTGATTATCATTTTTTTATTTTTTGCCATATCGCGCCTTAGCGACCCATGGTGGTTTAAAAAACTAAATTTTTTAACGCGCTCTGAAACCTGGCTGCCCTTATTCACGCTTGTTGTGGCTTCAATAGTCGGGTTAATAGACGATATTCTGACCGTCTACGGAAAAGGAAAATATATCGGTGGAGGGATGAGCTTTTGGCGAAGACTTCTTGTCGTCGCTTTAATAGGTCTGGTTGGAGGATTGTGGTTTTATTTCCAATTGGACTGGACGACAATCCATATTCCGCTTTTGTTTAATTTTCCGCAGGGTATAGACTTTTTCATGGGATTTTGGATTATCCCTCTTTTTGTGCTGGTGATGCTGGCTTCCTGGTCAGGCGGAGTAATTGACGGACTAGACGGGTTATCCGGCGGAGTTTTCGCCTCAATTTTCGGAGCTTTTACGATTATCAGCTTCGCCCAAGGAAAAATTGAACTGGCGGCATTTTGCGCGGTTATAATGGGATCTTTGTTCGCTTTTTTGTGGTTTAACATCCCTCCGGCCAGATTTTATATGACTGAAACCGGGATCCTGGGGTTGACTTCTACGATGGCAGTTGTGGCGTTTTTAACCGACTCTGTGGCAGTTTTGCCGATTATTGCCGGACTTTTAGTGATAGAAGTCGGTTCGATTATTTTACAATTATTATCCAAAAAACTCCGCCATAAAAAAATTTGGCTCTCCACCCCGATCCATCATCACTTTGAAGCCAAGGGTTGGAAACCAGAACAGGTGACTATGCGTTTTTGGATAATCAGCGTGATCTTTATGTCCATCGGGGTAGCCATTAAACTGCTAGGATAAAACCTATGCAAGCTCAAAATTCAAAGCTCAAAACTCAAAACTTACGAATTAAATATTCGCGTTTTATTTATGAAAAATACGATTATAAAATTTCCGGAAACGACTTGAAAATAGTTTTTTCTTTCAGAATTAAACCTGATATAACATTTCAACCGAAAATAATCATAGAAAATGTAGACAAAAAACGATTGGCTGGAATGGGAAACGAAGTATTGAATAATTTAATTTTTCATGTCGGTCTGATGGAAATGTTGAGCTACTGGAAGGCGACCTGCTCTCCTGAGATTGAAATCCGAGCAGGCGGGCTGATTCCGGCGCAAATTAATTGGTGGAAAAATTTATTTATTGACGGAATGGGCCAATTTTATTACGAAAATAAAATTGACTGGAAACGCCCGAATTTTTTACAAATTATTTCTCCCGATGAAAAAATAGGAAAAATATACTCGAGAAAATTAAAAAACAGGTATTTGGTGCCCTTTGCCGGAGGAAGGGATTCTATTGTGACATTAGAAAAATTAAAAAAATTAAAAAACGAAATATCTTTATTCATCGTAAACCCGATAGAAAAAATTCAAAAGACAGCCAGGGTATCAAAAATCAAAAAACAAATTATCGTAAAACGGATAATTGATAAAAAATTACTGAATTTGAATAAGCGCGGATTTTTAAACGGCCACACCCCGTTTACCGGCGTTTTGTCGTTTATGTCTGTTTTGTGCGCCGTAGTATTTGATTATAAAAATATCGCTTTCTCAAACGAAAAAAGTGCCGAAGAGGGCAATGTAAAATATCTCGGAAAAACAATTAATCATCAATGGGCAAAAAGCGCAGTATTTGAAAAAATGTTTTCCGAGTACGTCAAAAAATATCTGGCAAAAAATATACATTATTTCAGTTATTTACGAAAATACGGAGAACTGGAAATTTCAAAAATGCTGACAGATTACCCGCAATATTTTCCGGTTTTTTCCAGCTGCAATGCGGGGATGAAAATCGGCGCCGCCGACAAAAAACGTTGGTGCGGGAACTGTCTAAAATGTCTTTTTGTTTATATGAGTTTATATCCTTATTTGGAAAAAAAAGAGCTTTTGAAAATTTTCGGCAATGATATTTTTGAAAATAGGGGATTGCTGCCGGCAATGAAGGCGCTAATAGGCAAAAAAACTCCAAAACCATTTGAGTGCATCGGCACCAAAGCAGAAACCAAAAAAGCTTTGTTTTCGGCAATTAAAAAAACAAGAGGTAAAAAGTTACCATATCTATTGCGTCATTTTAAAATATAATAGGCAAATATGGTTATAAAGCTAAGCGAGTTAAAAAACAAAAAAATTCTCATTTTAGGATTTGGCGAAGAGGGGAAAGACACTTTAAGGTTTTTGAAAAAACTTTTTTCTAAGAAAAAAATTGACATTGCCGATCAGAAATTTGACAAAAATTATCTCAAGGTTTTGAGGAATTACGATGTAATTATAAAATCCCCGGGGATTCCTTTTAAAATCTTGCCAAAAGCAAGTTTAAGTAAAATTATCACTCAAACTGATATTTTTTTTGCCAATTGTCCCGGAAATATAGTCGGCATTACGGGGACAAAAGGAAAAAGCACTACTGCTTCGCTATGCTACGCAATACTAAAGCATGCCGGCAAAAAAGTTCACTTGGTCGGCAATATTGGAAAACCAGTTCTTAATCTTTTATTTTCCGCCAAGCCCGATAATACTTATGTCTATGAACTTTCCAGCCATCAGTTATATAATCTTAAACGTTCACCGCACATTGCCGTATTTCTAAATGTTTTTCACGAGCACCTGGATTATTACAGAAATTACCAGGAATATGCCCGAGCAAAAGCAAATATAACTCTCTGGCAAAATAAAAAAGATTACCTGGTTTTTAATAAAAACGACGAATTGGTGTCAAAATTCGCCCAAAAATCAAAAGCAAAAAAAATTCCGATTACGGGTGAATATTATGATTTGGACAGAAATGCCGCCCGAAAAATCGGTAAAATCTTCAAAATCCCGAAAGAAAAAATTGAAAAAACGATAAAAAATTTCAAACCCTTAGAACATCGGCTGGAAAACGTCGGAACATTCAAAGGGATTACTTTTTATAACGATGCCTTGTCAACAATTCCTGAAACCGCTATTTTCGCCATAGCGGCCCTGGGTAATAATGTCCAAACAATAATGCTTGGCGGTTATGATAGGGGAATAAATTTTGAAAAGCTGGCAAAAAAACTTTTAGAAAGCAAAATTAAAAATCTGATATTTTTTCCGACCACTGGAGAAAAAATCTGGCAGGCCCTTGGATTCGCTTCGCTCGCTCAGGGTAAAAAATTACCGAAAGCGTTTTTTGTCAATAATATGAAAGATGCTGTAAAAATAGCTTATCGCAATACTTCAAAAAGAAAAATTTGCCTGCTTTCCTGCGCCTCAACCAGTTTTAGCATTTTCAAAGACTATAAAGAGAAAGGGAACTTGTTCAAAAAATTCGTGAAATTATATGGCAAAAAAGGTTGATCTAATTTTATTGGGCACAACTGGCGCCTTGCTGATTTTTGGAATTTTAATGCTGGCCAGCGTTTCGGCGTCTTTTTCGCAAGAAAAATTCGGCACAACTTATTATTACCTAAACCATCAGTTGATAAATATACTGATCGGTTTGATCTTGGGATTTTTGGCTTTTAAAATCAACTTGAATCTTTTGAAAAAATGTTTGCCTTTTCTGCTTTTTGGGAATCTAACGCTCATGCTTATGGTTTTTTTGCCAGGTATCGGAATCTCAGCCGGGGGGGCGACGAGATGGCTGAATTTAGGTTTTACTTCAATCCAGCCGTCAGAATTTTTAAAATTAACGTTTATACTTTATTTGGCAAGCTGGCTGAACACAAGAACTTCATACAAAAATAAACTGCCCAAAGAAGAACGAAATAGGAATTTTGGCCAAACTTTTTTGGCCTTCCTGATGGTTCTTGGAATAATCGGGATATTTTTGTTCTTGCAGTCGGACCAGAGCACTTTTATAATAATTTTACTTGTGGCAACGATATTATATTTTGTCGCACAGGCGCCTTTTTGGCATATTATAGTATTAATTTTAACAAGTACGGGAGCGTTGGCGCTTTTTGGATCAAGCGCCTCCTATAGAATGAAACGGATCTTGGTTTGGCTGAAACCCGAAACTGACCCAATGGGCATAGGATACCAGATAAAACAGGCGCTGATTGCTGTGGGCTCAGGAGGAATTTTCGGCTTGGGTCTTGGCATGTCCCGTCAAAAATTCGGATTCTTGCCCGCCTCAATGACAGATTCAATATTCGCGGTTTTGGCCGAAGAAACCGGATTTTTAGGCTGTCTGATCCTGATTACTCTTTTTTTAATCTTTCTTTGGCGCGGATTTAAAATAGGAAAAAATAACCGGGACAATTTCTTAAAATTTACCGCTTTGGGTATTACCTCCTGGATTTTAATCCAAACTTTGATTAATATAAGTTCAATGATCGGTCTTTTTCCGGTAACCGGAATTCCTTTGCCATTTTTCAGCTACGGAGGATCGGCAATAATAACAGAATTGACCGGAATGGGAATTCTATTAAATATATCAAAACATACTTCTAGATTATGAAAATACTATTTACGGGCGGCGGAACCGCCGGCCACATAATACCCCTGATTGCCGTTGCCCGGGAAATCAGAAAAATCTATCCTAAAAAAGATCTCAGATTTTCATACATAGGGCCCAAAGATAATTTCGGTTCGCTTTTATTATCCCAAGAGGGAATTAAAATCAGGGGAATTTTTGCCGGAAAAATTAGAAGATATTTTAATTTAAAAGCTTTTTTCCAAAACATTTTTGATATCTTTTTAAAAATTCCCTTGGGAATTATCCAGTCTCTTTTTTATATTTTCTTTTTTAGCCCCGATATAATTTTCAGCAAAGGAGGTTACGGCGCCCTGCCGGCCACGATTTCAGGATGGCTTTTGCGGGTCCCGATATTTTTACATGAATCCGATGTCGCACCCGGAAAAACCAACATATTTTTAAGCAAATTCGCCATGGAAATTTTTGTTTCTTTTCCTGTCAAAAAAATCGAGCATCTGCCAAAAAATAAAATAATTTTTGTAGGCAATCCGATAAGAAGAGAGCTCATGGAAGGTTCGCTAAAAGAAGCCGAGGAATTTTTTAAACTTACCCATGAAAAACCAGTCGTATTGATAATGGGCGGCAGCCAAGGCGCCCAAAGAATAAATTATATGATTCTGGAAATCCTACCGGAGTTAGTTTCTGACTTTGAAATAATACACCAGTGCGGAGAAAAAAATCAAAAACAAATCGAAACGGAATCAAAAATAATGATAAAAAAAGAAATGGAAAAATATTACCATATTGTCCCGTTTTTAAAAGAACGGGAATTAAAACTGGCTTATGCAGCTGCTCAGGCAGTGGTCAGCCGGGCAGGAGCAAACAGCATTTTTGAAATTGCCGCATTGGGAAAGCCCAGCATTCTTATACCGCTTTGGGAATCTGCTCAAAACCACCAATTCAAAAACGCCTACGCCTATTCAGAAAACGGCGCCTGCTTGGTCATCGAAGAATCAAACCTGACTCCGCGTTTCTTTTTGGAAAAACTGAAATTTCTGGTTTTTCGACCGGGAGAAATGAAAAAAATGCAAAAGTCGGCAGTGGAATTTTCTAGGCCGTACGCCGGCAAAATAATCGCCGATTATATCGTAAATTATTTAATATAAATCAATGATCAGAGCAAGATTCGCCCCAAGTCCTACAGGATTTTTACATATTGGCGGCGCCAGAACCGCTTTGTTTAACTTTCTTTTCGTCAAATCTCATAACGGAAAATTCATCCTCCGGATAGAAGATACCGACAAAGAAAGATCAAAAAAAGAATACGAAATCGATATCCTAGAATCTTTAAAATGGCTGGGATTGGATTGGGATGAAGGCCCCGATACCGACGGAAAATACGGCCCTTACCGGCAAAGTGAAAAAATAAATGTTTATTCAAAGTATTTGCAAAAACTTCTGGACGAAAATAAAGCGTATTATTGTTTTTGTTCCGAAGAAGATTTGGAAGCCCAAAGACAATATCAAATGTCCATAGGCGAAGCTCCCCATTATACTGGCAAATGCGCCAATCTGAAAAAAGAAGAAATTCAAAAATTAAAAAAAGGAAAAAAGCCGTCTGTAATCAGATTCAGAATTGAACCAAAAAAGGTAAAATTCTATGACGAAATCAGGGGTCAGATTGAATTCGACGCAGGGCTGTTCGGTGATTTGATTGTGGCCAAAGATTTAAATTCTCCTTTATATAATTTTTCGTGCGTGATCGATGATTATGAAATGAAAATCAGCCATATCATCCGAGGCGAAGAGCATTTATCAAACACTCCAAAGCAAATTTTGCTCCATGAGGCCTTAAATTTGCCGGTACCTAAATATGCGCATCTGCCATTGATTCTTGCGCCAGACAGAACCAAGCTTTCAAAGCGTCATGGCGCAACCAGTGTTCTTGAATATAAAAAAGAAGGCTATCTGCCCGAAGCGATAGTTAATTTTATCGCCTTTTTGGGCTGGAACCCTGGCGGAGAAAGAGAGATTTATTCTTTGGCTTCTTTGGTAAAAGAATTTTCTCTCGCGCGAATGCAAAAAGGCGGGGCAATTTTTAACATAAAAAGATTGGACTTTTTAAACGGTTTTTACATCCGCCAGAGATCTGTTGAAAAAATTACAGATTTCTGCTTGCCTTATTTAATTGAAGCGGGATTCATCTCACCGGACTTTAAAAATAATCAATTCCCGCCAGCTTACGGCGCGACAGAAATCGTACCAATTTACAAAATATCGGAAACCGGAAAAGAAATTAAGCTGGATTCTTTGCAAAAAATCGTATCTCTTTATCGGGAAAGGCTGCAAAAATTCTCAGAATTACCCGAACTGACCGATTTTTTCTTTAAAGACAAGTTAGAATATGACAAAGCTTTGTTAAAATGGAAAGAAATGCCAGATTCTGAAATAAAAAATTCTCTTGAAACTTTGGAAAAAATATTTGATAAGATAAAAGAAGGGGATTGGACAAAAGAAAATCTGGAGAAAAAAATTCTGCCCAAAGCCGAAGAAGATAAAGACAAGGGAAGGATTTTGTGGCCGATGAGAGTGGCTCTAACGGGAAAAAAAGCTTCGGCCGGCCCGTTTGATGTGGCGGCGATATTGGGCAAGGAAAAATCCCAAAAAAGAATCAACGAGGCAATAGAAAAATTAGATTAACTAATATCAATATGCGGATAATAAAAATAACCCTTGCATCAGTAATGATTCTGAATTTATTTGCGCCTGCTTTATGCTGTGGCCAAACGCAACTATTGGAACAACCCAAAGATTTCAATGAGGCAGAACAAATCGGGCAAAGGGCTCTGGATGTCATACAAAAAGACATACCGGGATTAATAGGAGAAGTTTGGCGGAATGAAGTTTTGCCGGTTTGGCAGAAAATGTTTGACTGGGTAAAAGTTCATATTTGGGAAAATTGGCTGAAATCAGGGCTTAAAAATTTGTGGCAAAAAGTTGTCAGAATTTTTAGAGAAGAAGTGGAGCAGAGAAAACCGATCATAGAAGAAGAATTCGAAAAAGAAAAACAAGAACTCAAAGAAGAAGCGCCGCAGGTCGGCAAATCTCTTTGGGAAAAATTCAAAGAACTGATCAGGTAATCACTTGACATACCTATTAGATAATATATAGTAAGTTTTGCGGGGTGATGCGTTATCACAAGTGCCTCCGAGGTTGTTGGGCGGGGGGATAGGCGCTTGCGGTCGCACCACCCCACACCAATTCCGTCAGTTTTTTCAACTGACAACCAGTCCTTTAAAAATTTTAGTCATTATTATAACGGGCATATTTGTATGCCCGTTTATCTTTTATAAAACCGCTTTTGCGGTTTTTTATTGTATAATAAAATTATGATACAGCGGGGCATAGCCACATTTACGTTAGATTACGGGAAGTGTCCGCCGTGGTTATTCAAGAGAATGACTGCTTTGGGGCGTGAAATGATCCGCGCCATTGTCGCCCTGAAGGGTCCGGATGAATTTATCAAAAGAATCGCCGATCCGGTCTGGTTTCAATCCTTGGGAACTGTTTTAGCTTTTGACTGGAATGCTTCCGGCCTGACCACCACTTTGACTGCGGCCTTGAAAGAAGCCATCCGCGAGGAAGAAAAAGATTTGGGATTTTTTATTTGCGGAGGCAAGGGTAAAACTTCAAAAAAAACACCCGAGCAAATAATGAATGGGGGAATGAGATTTAATTTTTCACCGGATAAAACGAACAGTTTGATTTATAATTCAAAAATGGCGGCTAAAGTCGACAGCGCCTTAATCCAGGCGGGTTTCCAAATCTACCATCATGCTTTCTTTTTTACTAAAAACGGCGCCTGGACAGTCATCCAGCAGGGGATGAACATAGAAAAGCAAAGCGCCAGGAGATATCATTGGCACTCAGGCGACGTCAAAGATTTAGTCTGCGAGCCCCACACGGGCATTGTCAGCGACGTCAGAATTAAAAATCCGCTTAATATGACGGCTCGGGAAAGCGGAAAAACTCGGAACTTAAGCACGGAACTTGTTTCGCAAAACTTTATGTCTTTGATGAAAGACATCCAAATTTTGCGCAAATACTCGGCGCCTCATTCAAGAATGGCCAAACTGGCCACTCAAAACGGCCAACTGACTTTATTGAGCCTAGACAATAGCGAATTTAAATGGCACCCTTCAATAAATGAAGATTTTTCTAAAAGCAAATATCTGGAAAAAATTTTATGGGAGCTCTGTGACAGAAAACCGAAGAATTATGAAAAGCTTTTATCGTTAAAGGGCGTAGGGCCAAAAACCATCAGGGCACTGGCTTTGGTGGCGGAACTGATTTACGGAGCAAAACCTTCCTATGAAGATCCGGCCAGATATTCTTTTGCCCATGGAGGTAAGGACGCCACGCCCTTTCCTATAGACCGGCTGACTTACGACAAAACCATTGAAACAATGAAAGAATATGTCAGAAAAACAAAATTATCGCTCAGCGACA
Source organism: Parcubacteria group bacterium (assembly GCA_043813215.1). Taxonomy (GTDB): domain Bacteria; phylum Patescibacteriota; class Minisyncoccia; order Minisyncoccales; family JAQTPW01; genus JBDRLH01. The sequence goes on along the minus strand of JBDRLH010000036.1, from coordinate 1,080 downwards.
AGCAGCGGGCCATATCTTCTTTAGAAAAATCGAAAAATTAATTTAGCCTTGATATGTTTTAATTACATCAAATCGAATTTTTTTCCGAGTTTCCCGGCATTTTTGAAAACATAATTTGCCGCGAATAAATCCTGAATAGCCAATCCCGTTGAATCAAATATGGTTATCTCCTTATCATTGATCCGCCCTTTCTTTTTTCCGGTAACAATTTCACTCAAGTCGGCGTAAATATCATTTTTCTTAATAATTCCCTTTGACAGCGGAACGTTAATTTCACCCGAATGGCTGGCTTGCTCCCAATTATCAATAACTATCTTTCCGTCAACTAAAATTTGAGGATCTAATTCTTCTTTGCCCTGAGCATCGGCCCCGATGGCATTGATATGGGTTCCGGGCAAAATCCAATTTCTTTTTAAAATTGGGTTTTTGGCCGGAGTGACCGTTACCAATATGTCGGATTTGGCAACCTCCTCTAAATCAGCTTTGACGATTTTAATTTTTTCTTTAGATAAGACTCCAGCTAACTTTTTAATTTTTTCATCTAAAACATCGTAAACCATAATCTTCTCAATTTTTCTTACCTTTGTAATTGCCGCTATTTGAAATATTGACTGATAGCCGGCACCGATTACTCCCAATGTTTTTGCGTTTTTTCTCGCCAAGTAACTCGTGGCAACCGCCGATGCGGAACCGGTCCTCATCCCCGTGATATAAGTTCCGTCCATGAAGACCAAGGGAAGACCCGTTTTTGTATCGTTAAGAATTATCGTCGCCATTACTGTTTTTAATCCTTTTTTGGGATTATCGGGATGAACATTGACAATCTTCGTTCCGGCAATTTTAAGCTTTTGCGAGCAAGAAGGCATTATTCTTAAGTCGCCGTTGCAATCAGCAAAATATAAATAATTTTTGGCAGGCATTTGAATATTATTCACTCCGTATTCAAAAAAGGCATCCCGAACGGCTTCGATTATTTTTGATATTTTACTTAATGGAATAATTTTTTCAACTTCTTTTTGGTTGAGTAATAACATATTTATTGTTTATTATTTATTATTTATTATTTTTATATTTTAAATA
>JBDRLH010000035.1:0-11733 GCA_043813215.1 Parcubacteria group bacterium | reverse complement strand
CCAGGCAAAAGACCTGTCATAGCTTTCCAATTTAGAGCCCATTAATATGGCGCGGGAACTGACAAAAAATAAAGAGGCGGAAATTCCCAGGATAACTTGCAATAAATAAAAAACAGGCAGATTCGAAAACGAAATCATTCCAAAGGAGTAAACTCCATATCCCAAAATTCCCAAAGCGGTCAATATCGCCGGATTTATCCGATGATTTAAAAACCCAGCTATTGGAGCAAAAAGAGCAATGGGCAGATAAATCAAAAAATTGGTATAGCCCACCTGCATTATTGAAAAATTCTTGGCAACCAAAAATAAAGGGAAATAAAGAGAAAACAATTTATAACCGAACATTAAAAAGAAATGGGTAATGGTCGCATCTCTGGTGATGTTTTCAATTTTTGGCAAAAACGGCATAATCAAATATCTTATCAAATTTTTTCCAAACCCGGTAGTGAATCTGGACTAAACTTTATTCAATTCCTCCACGAAACGGAGGAGTCCAAAATCTGCTACCGGGAAAAAAATAGCGCCCAGTCCCGACTCAATGAGTCGAAACTGGGCGAGATAAGCCCGGGGTTTAATGCCGGGGCCGTCGTAGTAATAGCCATATTATTATTAAAACTATAATTACGGCTATGACTGAAAGAGCAATAGCTGCTGCATTGACCAATTCCCAAAGAAATTTCAGCGCTTTACCGAAGAATTCTCTTATTTTAGACCAGAATGATGGTCCGATCGTCGCAACTGGCGCTTTCCTTGTTAGTGTCGCCGGCTGCTGATGGATAGTTGGTTTAGGTTTTGGCGGCTTGGTAGGTTCGGGCACAACTGTCGGTGTCGACGACGTCGGCGAGGGAGCTATCTCCGGAATCTTATGGCTATAAACCATCATTTTCTCGGAGTCCCAGAAAGCCAGAAGATTCGTCTCGCCATCAACTTGCACCACCTCGTAACCTGCCCAAGAGCCTATATCTATAACTTGCCATTGAAAATCTCTACCCAATGGAAATGTAGAAAAATATATTTTGGATTGGGAAAAAGCATAGATTCCCTTTTGGACGACAAAAAATTTATTTATCGTCCGTCCCAAATCGGCAATTTTCTCCCAATCATCATCCGTTAAGCGATAGCGATAAAGTTGTTTTTCCGTCACGCCGTAAATAAGATCTTCGGCGAACGCATAAACGGCAGATGGTTGATCGGGAAAAGACGGTAGCAAAGTATAACCGTTTTCGTCAAACTGAGAAATACCTTCAGTGGTTCTCTCTGTACTCCCGCCGATTACCAAAATTTTTCCTTGCCCCAGTTCAAGCCTTTGAATCCACGAAAAACCAGAAAGATCTGATTTTATCATGTTTCCAAAGTTATCAAGCTGGTACATATACCCGTTCTGGCCTCCACCCCACAACTGCCCATTCAATATTTCCAGATCATTAATTTTCACCCCCATATCTGTCGGCTTCCAATCAAAACTGGCTATATCTTTGGTGAAGACAAAAATATTCCCGGACTTTCCAAAGATAGCCAATACCCTTCCATTCAGTCTGACCTTTATCCCTTTAATTCCTTGCGGATAATAAGCGAGTTGTTCAGCTGACGAAAAAGTATAATCATCGGTCAACCCAACCTTCAGAACGCTCTTGTTTCCATAATTGACAAACAGAAGCTTATCTGTTGCAAAAGTTGGTGAAGGGATAACTTGAGTTATCCCGCCGGAAACATCTATCAAAGAGATAGGAACAAGAATGCTTCCATCCACCTTTGCAAAACAGCTCCCGGTCCCGGAAGTACCGGCAAATACCGAATCACCAACAGCAATAACTTGGCAATCCTGAGGCCCAGAATTCTTCATCCGGCTCCAAGTCCAGTCGTTCTGGGTAAAAGTCAGCACGGCCGGCCCCTCTGTCGTGATTGCTCCGACAGCTAAACCCATTTTTTGGGAATAATCAATGCTGTTAGGTTCAACATCTCCCGGAATTTGCAGCTTCTTCACGTCACCTGGAAGGTAGCTGTCTCTGGTAAGGTTCACCTGATAGATATTGGTGTTACAAAGCACGTAAACGCGAGGGCCAAGCGTGTTGTCGGACTGATAAATCATTTTTGCCGGGATAAGTTGGCCAGTTGATTGAGAAATCTCAATAGGCCATTTTGGACCGCTTGGATCTTTCGGATCTTCTATCCAGTTCCAATTGGCGAAATTGGAAGAGTTGGCGTCGAGATTTGGTATGGCGACATTCAAATACGTGCCTTCAGACAAAGACCCTGAACCGTCAGGATCTCCGACCGCTAAAATCAAAAGAGTGCCTTGTTCCAATCCAAATACTACTGCCATCACGTTCGCAGAATAACCACCCTTGCCCCAAAAGTCTGGGCGCATCCCTTGGGCTTTCCATCCTTCCCCCACCTTGACGGCATAAACTCCCTCTTGGGCAAATTTGCCCGGTTGCGGATTCCAGATGCCGACGGCAATTATGGGAGCCAAAGAGCTTCCAGTTATCGCCATGGAAGTGATCTCTTCCCCTTTTGCCTGCGGTCCCGGCAAGCTTTCGTTAAAGCTCTGCCCGCCATTGCGAGAAAGATATACTTCTGTTGTGGTGGCGATAGCAACCACATTCGAGTCTATCGCCGATACCTCAAGAGCAATAAATCTTCCTGTGCCAGGCAATTGTGAAGAAATCTTTTGCCAAGTTGTGCCGTCGTCTTCAGAAAAATAGAGATAGTATTTCCCCTGAGAATTGACCAGAGTGAGAATACCACCTTTCGCAACGCACTCTACGACGTCAGAATTTACTAAAATCACATTTTTATCTTTAAGAGATAAAAACTGATCGCTGACAGCCCTAACCGGCAAGGGAAACACAGGAACAAGAATTACAAGAATTACAAAAACTATCAAACAAACAATCGATTTTTTCATTTTAGTCTCCTCCGTTCTCCAATATTTTATTTCCTATATATTCATATCAACACGGTAATTGCTTACCAATATAAAATTGTAAAGGATCAAGAATCTTTGGTTTTATTCTAACAACCATTTATGAATTTGTCAAGGATTTAAAAATTATAATTTTCAGCTATACTGAATCAAGAATGACCAAAAAAAGCCGAACAATTTTATTTTATATCTGTCTCTTCCTGTTCCTTTTGATTTCTCCCGTGGCTGTTTTATATTCTCAAGGATACCGCCTTGATTTTGGGCGCGAAACCAACGGAAAAATAATTGTCAAAACAGGCGGACTGTTTTTGAAAATAGCACCCGGCCAAGCGGAAATTTACATTGACGGAGAACTGGAAAAAAAGACCGACTTTTTATTCGGCTCGTCTCTGATAAAAAATCTTCTGCCGAAAAATTACGCAATTTCGGTAAATAAAGAGAATTTTTGGCCTTGGGAAAAAAATCTTAAAATAAACGAAAAGGACGTGACCGAAGCCAAATCCATCGTCTTATTTCCAAAAAACCCGGGTTTTTTGATTTTGACGGAAAATAATAAAAATCCATTTTTAGAAGAAACTCCGACAACTACTGCCCCAAAAAGCATTCTCGCTTATCAAAAAATAAATAATGAAATTTATTATCTGGACAACGCCGGTTTTGTTTTTAGATCAGATTTTTCTTTTTCACCAAAAGAAAAATTAAACACCACCGCTCTTTCGGTTAAGCAGAAAACAAAATATGAATTAAAAGTATTCCCGGGATATCTTTTTATACAAGAAGAGCAAGTCTCTTATTTACTGAACTCGAAAACCAAATCTTTTGAGATTTTTTTTGAACCTGTCAAGAATTTGAAAATTTCTCCTGACGGAAGAAAAATCGTCTATTTTTCCAATTACGAAATCCGGATAATATTTACGCAGGATATTTTTGAGCAGCCGCAAAAAAAAGCGGGGGAAAAATTATTTTTGACCCGTTTTTCTGAAAAAATCGGCGACGTTTTTTGGTTAAATCCCGATTATTTGGTATTTTCTGCCGGCAACAAAATAAAAATCTCCGAAATCGACGACAGAGATAAAATAAATATCTACGAAATAGGGGAATTCGCCGATCCTGCAATAAAATTCACCGCAACTGACAATGAATTATACGTTCTTTCCGACGGCACGGTTTATTATTCCGCAAACCTGCTCCCATAAATCAAATTTCTTCTATTCTTTTTTTAAAATCCTGCCAACCCACTTCGCCTGGACCGGATATTTTACAAATTTCTTTAAAGGCGCAGTATTTGCACTGAAAACAGCCAGGATAGTCAGCCATTCTTGCCGGAATGACATTGGCATTAATTTTAATTTTTAAGTTTTTGAGGGATGATATCAAAGATTCGGCCAGGCCGGGATTATAATTTACCAAAAACTCCTTTAAAGAAAGCGTGTTTTTGTCTACGTATAAAAGTATGCCTTTGGGAATGCCGAAATAATGCAAATAAAGCTGGATTTGGTTGATATTTTCTTCGGGCGGAGCTTGGAGAGTTTTGAATTTATAACTGTTCATGCTTTTAAAATCCACCACATAAAGTTCGTTTTCCAGAGTAATAATCGCGTCAGCCCTGCCTGAAATTATCTCTTGGGGAGGAATTCTGACTTCTGAAGCCCTGACAATACCCAAAGAAAAAAGGCTGTTTAAAATATGCATCTGAACATAATCTCCGTGATCCAGCATCCGCAGAACGTCAGCGGTCATTTTTTCGCGAGGGATATTTTTGAATTTAAAAAAAATCGCTCTTTGGCATTTGCCGGCGTCAGTAATATAAAAATGATGCTGCTCCTTATCTTTTTCTTTGTCCAAAAAAAATTGATCAATCAGATCTTTTAACATAATGATTTATTTTAACAAAAGCTGGCTCCAAAAGCCAGTCTTTTATTATTTTTTAGAAAATTTACCTCTTTGACCATTGCGGAGCGCGCCTGGCACGTTTTAGCCCGAATTTTTTTCGTTCTCGCATTCTCGGATCTCTGGTTAAAAATCCTGATTTCTTTAATTTTTTTCTGAAATCTGGATCAAAAACCAATAAAGTCCTGGCGATTCCGTGCCTGATGGCTTCGGCCTGCGCATTGATTCCCCCACCCTTTACTTTTGCGAAAACGGAAAATTTATCGGCGCATTCCATTTTATTCAAAACATCTTTGACTAATCTTTGCAAATTAGCATCTAAAAAATATTGCTCCAACGTTTTTCCATTTATCAAAAAGGCGCTTTCTCCCAAAAAAAGCCTGACCCTAGCTATAGCCGTCTTTCTCCTGCCAATCGATTCATAGTATTTGCCCTGCCTGCCGACAGGTATGCCCGTTTTTAATGCGGGCCTTGAAACTTCTTTAGGCTTTCTTTCTTTGGGAGCCTTCACCGCACGTTTTATAGTTTTTTTTGCCGTAATTTTTTCCATATATGTTATTTCTCAATCCTTAATCTTTTTATCTGTTCATCGCGAAGAGTATTTTTCGGCATCATTCCCCAAACTGCTTTTTTCAGAACTTTTCCCGGATCTTTTTCAAAAAGTTTTTTAAAGGGGGTTTCTTTTAAGCCGCCGAGGTATAAAGAATGGTGATAATATTTTTTCTGATCAGCTTTTTTGCCGCTTACTTTAATATCTCCGGCATTTTTTACAATAACAACGTCTCCCATGTCTTTGTATGGCACGAAGTCAGCTTTGCCCTTTCCCCTCAACAGGCCAGCTATCTGAACGGCCAGCCTTCCTAAAATCTTATTTGTCGCGTCAATTGTATAAGTTTTTCTTTCCATGATTTGAATAAAAGATATTTATTATTCAACCAATTCGATTATCGCCATTTTTCCCCCGTCACTTTTTCGAGGGCCCAGCTTGATGGTTCTTGTATAACCGCCCTTTCTTCCATCGTATCTCAAAACTATATCGGTTGTTATTTTTTTTACTAATTTACTTGAAAAAAAGCTTGCTAACCTTCTTACAGAAGATGGTGTTTTCTTTTTAGCTTCGGTTATCATTTTTTCAACAAAAATTGAAACCTCTTTTGCCTTGGCTTCGGTAGTTTTTATTTTTTCTTTTATAAAAAGCGCTTCAGCCAATGAACGCAATAATGCTTTTCTTTGATCCTTTTTCAGGCTAAGTTTTCTTCCCTTTTTTCTTTTTCTCATGTTTTTGTTTTTTTACAGCGCTAGCTCGCTTTTTCTTTGTTATCTTTGCCGTAGCTTCTTTATCTGATCCTGGAACCGGAATTTCTTCTGCGAATGTTTCCGAAAACATTGAGAAGTGCAGAACTAAAATTTTGGCCGCCTGCGAAAAAGCCGTTTCTGGGGAAATCGTACCGTCAGTTTCTATTTCCAGGGAAAGTTTATCAAAATCAGTCCTTTCACCGACCCTCATATTTTCAACCTTAAAGCTCACTTTTTTTAACGGCGTGAAAATCGCGTCCAGAGGAATGACTCCAATTCCCAATTTCTCTTTTTTCCTGTCTTCTCTGGCAAAATATCCCACTCCCTTTTCAATTGTTATTTCTATTTCAAGATCAGAAGATTTGGCGGTCAAAGTGGCTATGCGGCAATCCTTATTGACTAATTCCACCTGGCTGGGCAATTCAAAATCAGAACCCTTGGCTTCTTTTTCGCCTTTTATGTGTAATTTTCCTGTTTGGGGTTCTTCGGAAAAAACGCGGAATCTAAGCTTTTTCAGATTAAGCATAAGGGTGATGACATCTTCTTGAACTCCCGGAATGGTTGAAAATTCATGAGATACGCCCCTTACTTTCATTTGGGTTATTGCCGCTCCCTGCAAAGAAGAAAGCAAAACCCTTCTCAAAGAGTTGCCAACGGTAACCCCGTATCCCGGATACAATGACTCTATTTCAAAAATGGCTTTTGCGCCTTCTTTTTTTACTATTTTTGGCTGAGAGGGTAATGGAATCATATTTTAAATTTCTAATTACTAATTATAATAACCAATTATTATCTGGAATAAAATTCAAAGATAGACAAAACTTCTGCTGGCGGAGCGGCTTCTTCCAAAGTGGGCTTTTTGATAACTTTTGCCTCTAATTTTTCTGAATCAATCTGCAGCCAACTCGGTGCTTTATATTTTTTTAATAAATTTTTAATGTTTTGGGAAATGACTTTTTTCATTTTTTTAGGCCTTATGGCGATAACGTCTCCCTTCTTTATCTCATGGGCTGGAGTGTCAATATACTTGCCGTTAACCATCAAAAGACCGTGCGAAACCAATTGCTTGGCTTGCGGTCTGGAAGGGGCAAATCCCATCCTGAAAACAGCGTTGTCAAATCTGGTCTCCAGTATAGAAATTAATTCTTCAGCCGCATTGCTAATATTGCCTCGCTTTCCTAAAACTTTTTTGACATAGTTGCCAAATTGTCTTTCATTTAAATTATACCAATTCTTTAATTTTTGTTTTTCTTGCAATTCCTTGCCGTATTCGGAAAGTTGACCCAGTCTCCTTTTGGCCTTGGGACCGGGCGCATAAGATCTCCTGGTATAGGCGCATTTTGCCGAAAAACAGCGCTCCCCTTTCAAAAACAGCTTATTCCCATATCGGCGGCAAATTTTACATTTTGATTCTGTCATTATATTTTTTGATCAATTAGACTCTTCTTTTTTTCGATGGCCGGCAACCATTATGAGGTATGGGAGTTTCATCTTTTATCGAGAGAATATCAAAACCTCTAGCTGAAAAAGACCTGATGGCCGACTCTCGTCCCGACCCTATCCCTTTTACCCAAACAGATAGTCTTTCAATCCCCATCTTTTTAGCAATTAAAGAAATGTTTTCGGCCACTTTAGAGGCGGCAAACGGAGTGGCTTTTTTTGTGCCCCGAAAACCTATCCCGCCGGCTGAAACCCACCCCAAAACATCCCCCTGTTTATCAGTTAAAGTAATTATCGTATTATTATAAGAAGAATTTATATAAACCCTGCCTTCTTCAATTTTTTTTGAAGAAATTACCGTCTGAGGTTCTTTTCTAAGTTCGCCTTCAACGGCTTTACCTTCCTTTGGCAATCCCTCTTCACTTTTTTTAATGACGTGTTTTTTCCCCATTTGTTTTTACGTTGCTTCTGCCGCCGGTTTTCTGCCAGATCCCACGGTTTTTCTGACATTACCGCGGATAGTCCGGTTGTTTGTCTTCGTTCTCTGACCCCTGACAGGCAAGCCTTTGATATGGCGGACGCCTCGCCAGCAATTAATATCTTTTAACCTTTTTATATTCATCATTATTTCCCTCCTTAAATCTCCTTCTATTTTATAATTTTTTTCAATGACATCTTTTAAGCGCAGAATTTCTTCCTGATTTAATTCTGAAGCCTTACGTGTAAAATCAATTTTTGCCAAACCCAAAATCTTCTTGCTTAAAGCAGATCCGATTCCGTATATATAAGACAACCCTATGCCTATTTGTTTATTTTCGGGGATACTGACCCCGGCAATCCTTGGCATATTTATTAATTATCTAGGCACTAAATTTATCCCTGTCTTTGTTTGTGTTTGGGATTCTTACAAATTATATAAATTCGTCCCTTTCTTCGGACGATTTTGCAATTTTTACAAATTGTCTTAACTGAAGGTTTTACTTTCATGTGAGATAATTTATTTGCCCCGGTATACTATCCTGCCTCGTTTTTCGTCGTAAGGATTCGTTTCTACGACGACTCTGTCGCCGGGTAAAATTTTAATGTGAAACATTCTTAACTTACCTGCCAAGTGCGCCAGAACTTCTTTTCCGTTTTCGAGTTTCACTTTAAAAAGTGTACTCGGCAAAGCTTCCAAAACCACCCCTTTTTTCTGTAGAATTCTTTTGTCTTGATTCATTAAACGCGCAATAGTTAGATATTATCAAAACCTTGTTTTTAGTCAAGGATCAGCCTGACATCGATCTTTTGCAAGTCTTTGGGTATGGTATTCGTCCAGAACGGCCAGGATTTGATCTGAACTTTGGCAATTTCCGATTGAGCGGTCAAAACCTCTCGAGCCTTAGTTAAAGATTCGCCAGCTAAAGTTTGAGTCAGGCTTTTTTTATCCAAATCCGAATAAATTTTTGAGGAGAAACTCGCATTCAAAACAAGCTTGCCCGTTTTAATATCCGAGGAATCAAAATTGTAAACAATGCTCATGCTTTCCTCCTGGATTTTTTTATCCGGTGAAATATTTGAAAGTATAATCTCTTTTGAAAGGCTTTCCAAAACCGATTTCTCAAAAGTAATTGCCTCTAACTTGACTTTGACGTAATAGGTGAATGTTTGTGCCTTTGAGCCTGCCGGGAGAGAAGAAGTTGTTTCGGTAATTTCCGAATAAATTGCCTCGTCCAGCAAGACAAAGCCGTCTGGAACCGTATTTTTTATAAAGATTTTACCTTCTTGCGTCGCCTTGTCGCTTAAAGTTTTTTTAGCTTTATCTAAGTCTTCCTTTGCGACTTGCGGCGCTTCTCCCAGAAATCCCCCCGACATAGCCGCTGAAGATTTTCCGTAAAACGCGGTATATTTTGGAGTACCGACAAATCCCGGAATAGAAAAAGTGGAAGGACCGATATTATAACTTTCGCCCATCTGGTCGGCTACGACGTCGGCATCAATAAAACCGGGCTGTAATTTTCCTTTATCGTATGTGCCGCCGGGCACTATTATTTTTTCAATCGTTCTGAACAACTTTCCTTCGGCTGAAATAAATCTCGTATTTTTTATCAAAGTTTGCGGAACGTCGGAATAATTATTATAAACGCGGATTTGTCCTGAGGCTTTTTGGCCTTCTTGCGTCTTACCCGTAGCCGAAAATTCCTGGGAAAAAGTTTTTTCTTCTGTAAAAATTTTTGCCGGGATGATTTTTTTCTGCGGATCAACGGATGTTTCGGCAGTACTTGCCAAAACCTTCTCGCTCAAATCGGAAATTTCAACTTCCGGCCAAATCTTGATTTCGGCCCTGTTTAAAACAAAATTTGAAACAAGAACAAAAACAACCAATAAAAATACGGAGATGGTGATAATTTTTTTAGAAAAGGAGGCTTCTGTTTTTTCCTGACCCGAATCGCTGCGGGAAATTTCTTTCTTTATCGTTTTCTGCGCCCGGGCCTCTTCTTTCTTTTTTGACGGCTGGATTTCTGCTTTTCCGGGCGGCAATATGTCAAAAATTTTAGGGTTATTGTTCATTGTAATGTTATAAGCAAAGAGTTTGTAATTTTCCTGGTCGCGTCGGAACCCGGCGGAGCGCAGGATAAGGCGCAAGGAAAATTATAAATTCGGAGCGTTATTTGATTCTACCATAAAAAAAATCATTCCAAAATAGCCTTAATGCGCCTGACTCCCGAAGCCGATGATTCTTCCTTGATTATTTTAAATTTTCCCAGCTCCGATGTCCTTTTGGCATGAGGGCCTCCGCAGATTTCTTTGGAAAACTCCTCTACTGCGTAGGTTTTTACATTGTTGCCATACTTGTCTTCAAAAATTCCCATTATTTTTCTCTTTTTCGCCTCCTCTAGAGACATTTCTTGGCAAACCACGGGAATATCTTCCTTTATTTTTTGATTAACCAGGTCTTCCACTTTTTTAATTTCTTCGGCAGTCATTTTTTGGGAATGTGAAAAGTCAAACCTCATTCTTTCGGCCGTAATATTGCTTCCTCTTTGATAAATATGATCACCCAAAACCTGCCTTAGGGCGGCCAACAATAAATGGGTGGCTGTATGATAGTGCGCCGCCTTTTCTCCGGCATCAACCAAACCGCCTTTGAACATCCCAGCTGAAGCTGTCCTGGAAAGTTCCTGGTGGCGCTTTAACTCTTCTTCAAATTTTTTAACATCAACTTTTATTCCTTTTTCTTTGGCGATCTCCAAAGTCAATTCTATCGGAAAGCCGTAAGTGGTGTATAAAACAAAGGCATCTCTGCCTTTCTCAAACTCCTTTAAGCCCTGTTCTAACGTTTTTTCGAATTTTTCCACTTCTTTTCCAACAACATCAGTGATAAAATTCTCTTTTGTTTTGATTTCAGCATAAAAATCACCGTAAATTTCCACAACTTTTTTTATCAAGGGCGTCAAAAAATCACCAGATAAATCCAAAGTTTTTCCGTGGCGGATCGCTCGCCTGATTAACCGCCTGACAACATAACCTTGTCCTAAATTTGATGGCTCTACTCCCCTTCTATCGCCGATGATAAACGTTGCCGCTTTGACGTGGTCGGCAATAATTCTGAATTCTTTTTTGTTATCCTCGTATTTTTTTCCCGACAACTCCTGAATTTTTTCAATAATCGGCCAAAACACGTCTGTTTTGTAATCATCTCCCAATCCGCTTATTGCCGACAGCATTCTTTCCAAACCCATTCCAGTATCGACATTTTTCTGCAAAAGCGATTCATATCTTCCATCCATATTTTTGAAGTACTCCATGAAGACATCGTTCCAGATTTCCACCCAGCGCTTGTCTTCCGAATCAAATTCTTTGGGCGTGCTTTCTGCTCCTGTCCAATAAAACATTTCTGTATCGGGCCCGCAAGGCCCAGTTTGGCCGGCAGGCCCCCACCAATTATCTTTCTTGGGCAAGCCCTTTATTCTTTCTTCTGGAATGCCTAAACTTTTCCAAATTTTTTTTGATTCTTCGTCTTTTGGCGCATCCTGATCCCCTGCAAAAACTGAAATTGCTAGTTTTGCCCTATCGATACCAAGCCATTTTTTGTCAGTCAGAAATTCAAAACTCATTTTTATGGCTTCTTTCTTGAAATAATCTCCCAAAGACCAGTTCCCCAGCATTTCAAAGAAAGTATGATGGGTCTGGTCGCCGAC
>JBDRLH010000034.1:0-13961 GCA_043813215.1 Parcubacteria group bacterium | reverse complement strand
AAGTGTGCTTCTATCATTCCTAATCCTCGGATGACTCGTGTTTTTTAAACACGGGTCTTACCCAGGGCTGATAAACTTTTTTTTCAGCGACAATTTGAGGAACGAGCGGCTTAGCGGCGCAGGATGCGCACATTTTTTTCTCTTTTGCAGTTTCAAAACCGCTTGGAAAACCTCCGTAGCGATCCCGCCCACTTCCACTTATGTACTCAACTCGTCGCACTTCGATTACGACTTTTCTTTGTTTTCCATATCGGGGCTGAATCTGACCACATTCTTCACATTCAAACAACTTTTCTCTTCCTTTCTTTTTAATATCACGGTCTGATTGATGTTTCTTTTATGGCTTCTCCTATGTTTACAGACATCCGGGCCGCCAAACGCGCAAGCTGGTAGTAAATAAAGATGCCAAGAATAACGAAAATAATACAGGTAAGAAAACCAACGAGGAACCAATGCCAAGGAATCATTTTTCTCTCCTTTGTCTTTTCTTCTCAAGATACTTGAAAACCGTCAACGGAACGTACTCTTTCAATTCTTCGGTCACTTCGAATCAAAAAAGTTCTCTTACGGCGCTTGAGCTGATATGAATATGATCCTGGCAGGGCGGCACGAATATGGTGGGGATGTCGCACAGCTTGGCATTATTGAAGGAGAGCGTGAGCTCGGCTTCAAAATCCGTCACCAATCGCAATCCCCTGATTATGGCAGTTGTTTTTTCTCTTTCAGCCGAAGCCGCTGTCAGGCCGTCAAAATAAATCGCACGAGCGTTAAGAATGCCGTAATCCTTTAATGATTCATTATCATGGCTTTGCGCTCTTCTACAGAAAAAAATGGTTCCTTCTGGAGATTAATGAGCATCGCTACGATAACCTCATCAAAAATTAGAGAAGCTGTTTTTATAACATCTAAGTGTCCCAAGGTAATGGGATCGAAGGTTCCAGGATAAAGTCCGATTTTTTTCATTTCTAATCCTCCTTAAATTACAATAGCCAGAATGCGATTAAGCACATGAGCAAAAGATGCAGGGTGTTATCAACCACAACGTATACTATGCATGAAAACACAAGATGGATATCGCGATACTTATCATTGGAATTAAAGGCTTCCATAAAATCACGGCCCCGGATTAATTTGAGCCATTTTGAACCCAATGACCAGCGATCAAATGGCCAGTGGCTTAGAAAAATCAAAAACCAGATTAACGGATTTATTGTCCAAAGAAATGAACATACACAAGCCGTATAAATCAGACTGTGAACGGTGCACCAAATGATCCCGCGCCAACTGTTTTCAGATTTCTTCAGCGCCATTTCCCTCCCCTGGAAAAGATAATCTCCGACTAAATGACCGAGTACTATCCTTGCAAAAATATCTCCGATCATCAGAATCCTCCTTCCAAATTGTTAAAGATGTTTATATTATAGCACCAAACATAAAAAAATCAAGCTTTCCGTTTTCCGACGGTTTTCAAATAAAAAACCGAAGCATTTGGGGCTGATTTTAATAAAAAAATAAAGCGGCGGCCAAAGGCACACCGCTTTCATTCCAAACCAGAGGATTTATTTCCGTAGTAACCGATGTTAAATCATCAGGGATTTCGTTTGCGACCATTTCCCGAATCACTTCTACGTCGATATCTTCTGTGAAAATTTCGCCGTAGAAAACCAAACCAACGCAAGGCTCAATCTCAACGATCTCTTTGAAATAAAATTCGAAAAAATTCTCCAAATCAACAGAGTTGGCAGCGTACCCCTCAAAAATCATACATCACCTCCTCTTGATTAAATTTTTAATTTTCTACTTAAAACAGTCCAAGGAAATTTACCGTTAATCTATTATAGCTGATATTACTTTTTTATTAAACCATTTTATCAATTCCTCGTTTTCCGGATGTTTTCAAGCTCTTCTCGATAAGTCTTCTTCTTGTTAAAACTCCAGAACGGGCAAAAACAGAGTAAATAAAAAGCCATCCTATCAAGGACGGCTTAAAGAACGGGGAGGTGGGGGCTTGCCCACGGCAATGGAGGAGGCGATAACCAATGGAAGCTTGACGCGCTAGCTGACTGTGCGGTTCAGCTGGGCTGAAAGCCGGTCCGTGGGTAAGCCCCCGGGGTGGCTGTCGGAGCGGTCGATACTCCGGCACCCGATATAATCAAATTATCAAATCAAAAATGATTGTCAAGGTATCTTTCCGCCTGTTTTCAAACAAAAAACCAGCCAGTGGGCTGATTTCTTGCTCTCGCGAAGAGACAATATCTATCCTTCTATTTGCTTTAATGTCTGTTTCTTTATCTCAACCATGGCTCCCAGGGCCCAGCAGGCTCCCAAAAGAGAAATGATCCAACCGACAAAAGGAAGACCCGTGAGGATATAGAAAATCACTACTCCCAAAATCATTGCCCAGACCAATGGAACTTCTTTCTTTTTGATTGCCCACTGCAGTAATTTTTGGCCCAGAACCATTCCTATAAAAATTTTTGTCAAATACAAAAAAATCAGATAAACGACCAAGGTAATCAAAGACAGCGGGATGCCGACAACGGTTATGGCCAACAATATCAAAACAACCGGAGTGACAATAAGATAAACCACTCCCCAGCCGAGACTGGCCCAGGGTTTTTCTGTCATTCTTTGTCCTACTGTTCTGCTGGTTTTAGGAGCCAGAAGAATTATAATCAAACCCATCATCAATAAACCCAGAAGAGGCATTATTTTTCCCACAAAAGAAGAAATTCCCAAGGTTTTTTTAACGGGGGCAATCGGCAAAGCGACCGGTTTATATGTGGTCTCTCCTGCTATCTTAGCTCCTTCTTTTACCCCTGCTTCCGTTGAAGCAGTGTAAGTCAAATTTCCTTTGATATCGGCCTTGGGATATAAAACGAGATGGCCGTCTTTGGCATCAATTTTTAAATCAACATTGCCGCCGACTTCATTGGCCAGCACGACATTGCCGCCACCTCCTTTGATGTCCCCGATTACCTTTCCCCTGATCTCAATACTGCCGGCAAAAATTAAAAGATCCCAGCCAATTTCAGCATCATCTCCGATAATCACCGTTCCGCCGAACGCATTGACATTCTTGCCAACCTTGCCATTAATTTCTACTGTTCCCCCGCTAACACGGATATTCCCGGCCACATCTCCATTGATTCTGACGGTTCCGCCGGCAGCCAACACGTCTCCTTTGACGGGTCCTGCAATATTAATCGTCCCTCCGGCAATAATGACGTCTTTCTGGGCCTGGCCATTAAAACCAACCGTACCGCCTGTCTGGAT
Organism: Parcubacteria group bacterium; assembly: GCA_043813215.1. Classification (GTDB taxonomy): domain Bacteria; phylum Patescibacteriota; class Minisyncoccia; order Minisyncoccales; family JAQTPW01; genus JBDRLH01. Next base: position 10,685 of record JBDRLH010000034.1, on the reverse strand, counting down.
AAAGTTGCTTTCAATTATTTCTTCCTCGCCAACATAAATATTTTCCTTGCTGTCTTTAATTGAGGCTCCGCTGGCCAACGACAAAGTAGTCAGAGAAATGACAGCTGCCAACAAGCCAAAGAACAAAAAGAATCTTTTTTTATTCAATTTCAACATAAGTTAAACAGTTTGCTAATTTCATTTTTCGACCTTTTTTATCTATTTATTCCCTTCGTTTTTATCGTCTTTTCCTAATCGTTCAAAGGCGCGCAAGACTTCAAGGGGTATGGCAAAAATAATCGTATTTGACTGGTCCGAACTCACGTCATTAATGGTCTGAAGGCTCCTTAAATGCAGAGCTCCCTTTGCTCCCGAAAGAGTCTCGGCGGCTTTTGCCAAATTATAAGCGGCAACCACCTCTCCCTCGGCTTTTATGATTATGGCTCTTTTTTCTCTTTCAGCTTCGGCTTGCTTGCCGATAACTCTTTTCATTTCTTCGGGCAAAGTTATGTCTTTTAACTCCACGTTAAGAACCTGAATGCCCCAAGGATCGCTGGCTTTATCAATAATTGCCCTGATATTTTCGGAAACCTTGTCTCTCTGAGAAAGAAGCCCGTCCAAATCCACCTGGCCCACGGCGTTTCTCATGGTTGTCTGGGCAAGCTGGGAAATGGCATAATAAAAATCCTCCACTTCCAAAAAAGCTTTGTCGGCCTCCCTGACCTTATAGTAAATTACGGCATTTACCTTGACCGAAATATTATCTTTGGTGATTGCTTCCTGGTCGGGCACATCTACGGCCTTTACCCTAAGATCAACTTTTTTGTAATTCTGAAAAATCGGCCAGACAAGCCTCCAGCCGGGCATCATCAGGCCGGAAAATTTTCCCAAAGTAAATCTGATCCCCCTTTCATATTGATTGACCTGCTTGACGGAAGATAAAACTATTAAAATAATCGGCACTAAAAGAATGTAGAACATTTTATTTTTTAAATTATTATTATTACGAAGACCTTTTTTTTATCTCTCCGTTCTCAGATTAAACCATTTCGCGCTTTTTTTCAAGGATAAAAAAAGCCCGGTCAACCGATCGGGCTTTTACAATGTATTTATATTTTTGACATGATGCCAGCAACCAACCCGGTAATATCTAGGTTTGCCTCTGGCCTATTTATTGTGTTTGTTAAATAAAGTTTAGCGTAAGTTCCCGCTATTCTTTTGATACCTGATTCCATCACACCATGGGTGAGAAGTGCAACCGCTTCTCTGGCGCCGGCCTTCTTGCATTCCTGGTAAAAATTAACCATGGTGCCTCCGGTTTCTATCAAATCATCAACCGCACCAATCACCTTGCCTCTTACTGATTGTTGAAAATCTTCTGTGCTTTGAATTTCTGTTGTAAAGGAATCCAACCGCCTTTTCAGTGTGCCCTTCAATCCAGTTCTTTTTTGACCCCCCATGTCCGTTGTAAGAAATAGTAAATCCTGATATTCTCTTAGGGCAGCTTGCGTCAGTAAGTCAATGGCTGAAATATTGGTGATCGGATATTTTTTTAACCAGCTTCTCTCGGAAAAATGGACGTCTATAAAATAGATATGCTTGACGCCGTAGTATTTTACCAGTTTCTTTATCAATTCCTCGGCCGAATTAATCTCGCCTGGGACAAAAACCCTGTCTTGTTTTCCGTAAGGAAAATATAAAAAGAAAACAACAGGCCTGAACTTAAGGATCCTTAAACTAACCTTAAATTTCCATAACTTTAAGGTGAGTTTTTTTCTTAAGTTTTTCAACCGGGCGAGAATTTGCTCTAATTCCACCAAACCTTCGTTTGGGTCCGGAGCGCCTGAATGGAGCACAACGATTTCTCCCTGAAGATCAATAATTTCAGGAATTTTAGTGTATACTTCGCCATCGGGAAAAAGTCTTTTGTTTTCCCTGTTTTTCTGCGGGAATATCACGGAAAAACCGTATTCGGCGGCCAGCTTCTTTCCAATGTGTTCTGCTGGATCAGTACAGATGATGCTAAGGTTCATATTTACCTCCTCCATTATTCATTATGTTAAGAGCTTTGAATTTCTTTTTTCACTTTAGCGTTATTTTTGTCAAAATTCAAGCTCTTCGGCGCAGTTCTCGCCTTCATTAAAATTATGGCGATAAGCAGGGCGGATAAAAAAAGCCACCTTTTAAAAGTAGCTTTTGGTCATAGCCAATTCTTTTCCCAGGGCGTCCGACTTCTCGATCACTTTCTTAAATTCTGCAGAAAACTGTGGAGAACCAAGGCCGTAAGCAATATTGATAATTATTCTTCCGGTATTCGGAGATAACCAGCTCATCCTTTTGTCTTTTTCATTGCAATACAACAATATTGTTTTAGAAGAAAGCTTGTTTTTTTCCTTTGCCAGGAGCTCTTCGAGTTTCCGACACAGCCCCTTGCCAAAATTGTTGACAATAAACGGCCAGTGAGCATGCCAGATATGAATCTTAAAACCCAGATTTTTCAATCTTGCGAGGCATTTTTCCATCTCTGCCGGTTTTTTTTCGGTAACCATATCTCCTCCTATTTAATATTTTAAAAGGGCTGGCTAAATAAAATGTTGCCCGATATTCCATGTTACCTCATTTGCCGCTTCTTTTCAAGCGCCGAATCCTGACAATAAATCGCCCTTCGGCGATTTATTTATTTTGCCAAATATTTTTGCCTTTCTTTTTCGGGAAATCTTTCAATGGCGTATCTGAGCATGGTTCGCGGCATGGTTTTATGATATTTTTTTAAAAAGTCTTCTTCGTAATTTTTTCCGCAGCGCTTGCCCATTTCCCGCAGCATCCAACCAACTGCTTTTTGTATCAAATCATGCCGGTCATTTTTTAAAATCTCGGCGATTTTTAAAGCATCCAGGCAATCCCCCTTTTGAATGTAATAAAACGTGGAAAGAACGGCTATTCTCCTTTCCCAGATATTTTTTGACTTGGCGAATTTGTACAACAGAGACCTGTCTTTATCTTCCAAATAAGCCCCGACGATTTTTGGCGCCGTCAGGTCAACCAAATCCCAATTATCAACATGTCTTCTGTTTTTAATGTAAAAATCAAAGATCCGTTTTTTTTGAGTTTCATCGGCTTTTTGGAACTGCCAAACTAAAATCAGCAAAGCGGTCAATCTTTCTTCGTGGAATTTGCTAGAAATGGATCCTGCCAGGTCGGCCAGCGCCAAATATTTATACTTGGCGACTATTTTCCTTTGCTTGGGCACCATCACGCCCAAAAACAAATCCCCTTCTCCGTATTCTCCCTTGCTTGTCTTGAAAAACCTTAACAATTGCCCGGCTTTTTTCTTGTCGGCTAATTTCTGAAGCTCTCTCTTTAAATCGTTTGACATTGCCTTATCATATCAAAAAATCGTCCTAAGCTTAACGAAGGACGATTTTTTGAAAACGAGTCTATTTTTTCTTGCAGCCACAGGAACAATCCTCGGCGCAGGAACAGCAATGATAACAAGTGTTTTCTTTGCATGAACACCCATCTGCTTCATTGTTCAGCGGCATTCCGCAGGCACATTTTTCTTCTGCCATATAATTAAAATCAATTTAATTTTATTAAATCGACCCTTTATTGCAAATAATTTGAAGTGATTGAATTTTGTTCCAAAGCGTCTTTAAATAAAGTGATGGTTATGGGCCCGAATGCTCCGGCTGCCACCTGGTACTGTTGAAAATAAATTACCATTGAGCTGTTGTCAAAATTGAAATTCTTGAAGTTTTCCCAATCGGGGCCGGCTCCTTCTTCTACCCATGCTTTCATTGATTCGTCGACTGAACCGGCATTGTTTTCGAGATGAGAAACAACTTCCCGGATAGCCAGGTCTGATAATTTTTGCAAGTTTTCCTCTGATGAATTAAAAAAACCCGAAGTCGTGATTTCTTTTTTGCTGGCCACATCATAATTAAAAGCAGAAACTTCGTTGATGCCGTGCGCTCCGCCGGTAAAATAATACATTGTCATGACAAAGCTGACATATTTATCGTTTACCTGCCTTGCCTTCCAATCGGCTATGAAATCAAAAGGCTCTTGCGGATTGGCTGATAATTCTTCTCCCGGCAAGAGAGTGGCGTTTCTTGCATCCCAACTGTCTTTGGCGTCTTTTTTGAAAGCGTCTACTTTTTCTTCGATGAAGCCGGATATTTTTTCATTAAAAACCGCCTCAACCTTGGTAAATTGCGGCCAATCGGCTTTGATATTATAAAAACTGTCGGTTTGCGAAATTGTACTGGTAGACACCAAAACGCCTTCCTGGCCACCTTGATTTGTTTGACTTTCCTGATTATCTAAATTTTCCTCGCCAGCCGGCTTATTATTTCCCAAAAGCCAAATCGCCGCACCCGCTATAATTAATACGACCGTCAACCCAAAAAATTTTCTCATAGAATAATTATACCACTTGACGCAAAATAATCATATTCTTTGCCGACTCAAAGAAATTGGCAACAACTATTGACATTAAGCTGATAATAATGTAAACTTATCAGGTAAGCTTTCTCAGTGAGTTTTCTTACTTATACGTGTTAGTGTAAGTTGTAGAAATCGAAGCTCCGCTGAACGGGGCGAACGAGAAAGGGTCAGTCGACTTACAAGTTATTAATTCACATAAGTAAGAAAATGGCTAAAAAATTATATGTTGGCGGTTTGCCTTACGGCACGACCGAAGACCAGCTAAAAGAAATGTTTGCGCCAGCCGGAACGGTTTCCTCGGCAATTATCATAATGGATAAGATGTCGGGTAGATCAAAAGGTTTCGGTTTTGTGGAAATGTCCACGGATGAAGAGGCGGCAAAAGCTATTGAGTTGATGAACGGCAAAGATGTCGAAGGAAGATCTTTGACGGTTGCGGAAGCCAGGCCCATGGAGCCCCGAGCACCCAGAGGAAATTTTGACAGAAGAGGCGGCGACAGAGGCGGATATGGAGGCGGCAGAAGCAATAATTGGTAATTTTTACCAATATACAAAAACAGGGCGCTCGCCCTGTTTTTGTTTTCCTTATCCCTTGATATGCTCTTGCCATTCTTTGGGAAAAGATATGGTAATTTCTTTTTCCTCGTCTGTTGTAGCGGTTTCAAAAGAAAGATAATTTGCACAAAGAGCGACGCTTTTATCGGGTAAGGCAAAGGGCGCGCCGTATTTTAAATCGCCCAGTATGGGAAAACCGGCATTGGCCAATTGTGCCCTGATTTGATGGAACTTGCCGGTTTTTAATTGAATTTTCAAAAGAGAATATTTGTCATTTGACGTGACCATTTCATAACTTAACTCCGCCGTCTGCCCGCCGCCATCGTCAGAAAGCGTCGCTTTTTTGTTTTTTTCATCTTTTTTAAGATAATTTATCAGTGTTCCCCTATTCTGACTGGGCCTTCCTAAAACTATCGCATGGTATATTTTGACAATAGAATGATTTCTAAATTGTTCCGACAACCGTGAAGCTCCTTTGCTGGTTTTGGCAAAGAGAATAATACCCGAAACCGGCCGATCCAAGCGGTGCAACAAACCGAGAAATACGTTGCCCGGTTTTTTATATTTTTCTTTGAGATGCTTTTTGACTCCATCCATCAAATTCTCGTCTCCGGATTTGTCTCCCTGCGTCAAAACGCCCGCCGGCTTAAAAACCGCGATAAGATGATTATCTTCATATAAAACATCGATTTCCATTAAATTTACCAGCGTTCCTTATGAATTTTTGCGGCATCAAAATCGGCGTCAGTATGAGGTTCTGTTTTGTTCGCCGGATAGCCGAGAGAGATGGCGTTTATTACCTGGCATTCCTGGGGTATGCTTAAAAATCTTTTTATCTGCTCTTCAAATTCCGGCCTGATATTCCGCCAGACGCCGCCGATTCCCAAAGCCGTAGCTTGCAAAAGCATGTTTTCGGAAGCAATCGACAAATCCTGGACGGGAGCTACTGATTTATTCTTATCAATAGCCGGAATTATCAGGGCCGACGCCTTTTTTAAAAACTCCTGGCCGATAATGTCGAAAATGCCTTCTTTCGTTTTTTGCTCTCTAACAACTAAAAAATTAATCGCCCTGTTATTGCGGGCCGTGGGGGCAAATTGCCCGGCTTTTATAATTTCAATAATGAATTTCTCAGGCACCGTATCCTCTTTATATTCTCTGACCGACCGGCGATTTAATATTTCTTTTATAATCATAGCTTTTTATAAATTAATTTTTATATTTTATTCTGCTGCCCTTCTTTTTTATAAAGAACACCGATGAAAATGAAAATACCGCTTGCAATAAGTAAGAATGTGGAAATCAAGCTTGTTATATGCTGCCGCAAAACGGCTCCGAGGACGAAATTTATGATAGCCGCCGAAAAAGTGGCGGCAAGTCCTCCGGCGATAAGAAAAGAACGGGTTTTAACATATTTTTCAGAAGACTTGAGCCCGTTAATAAAGAAAAACAAGACGGCAAAGCATAAAATAATTCCCGGGACAATTCCAAGGAAAATATTCATCGGAGCACCCCGGGTGTCTTCCCAATAAATAAAGGGCGAATCCGGACGCACAATGGCCGGCTGGATATTGCTTAAATTGATCATCGTAATAAAAATATTTATTAAAAGCATCGACAGTAGAAAAAAAGTTTCGCTTTTTTTCATTTTCATGATGCTGAACGGTATGGCACCCAAAAAACCAAGGCCCAATAGCATAAACATCGGATAAAGAGCGAAAACGGCATCAATTTTCATCAGGTCTTTAAAAACCAGGCCGGGACTCGCCAGTAAACCCTCCATAATTGTAAATATCAGGAAAAAAATAAAAAAGTATTTTATATTTTTTTCTTTCGTTTTTTGAAAAGAAAAATACAATCGGAAAGTGATTAGGGCGAAAAAAATCAAAGCAACCAGATGAGAAATCGAAACAAGAGGAATCATATATAAAACTTATTGTATTTTTGACGGGTTTTTGTATAGCTCAGGGTCAATAGTCCTGGTAAAACAAATCCTGCCTTTTTCATGGCTCCAATTTTGCGAATAAGGATCTCCATAGGGCAAAAACCGTTCTTTTGCGGAGTTTTGGGCAGAGCTTGCAGTTTTGAAAGTGGCGCACAATTCAAAGGATAATGAGCTTATGACGTCATATTCATAAGGCAACTTCGTTTCCGGATCTTTTGGAACGATAAATCCCGAAATACTGTCTTCCAGCGCGCTAAGGTCTTGCGGCAATACTTGTTTTTGCATCCAAAAATTAACAATCTGGTCTTGCAGGATCGAAAGATCGCTCGCTCTCTGGTCGTCAAAGCGCCGGTCTCTTTGGGTTGCCGGCGTACCAATGATGAAAAAACCCAATATCACACTCGCCAGGACGGTAAACGACATGGCAAAAGCAAGTTTTTTCGGCTTCTTGGAAGTTTCCTGGTCTTTTCTTCTCAAATCCCAGACATAATATCCAAAAACGGCAGTCGCAACCAGTAGCACCACCAGAACTTTCAAAAGAAACCTTACGGTCAATTCTCCGGATAAAAAACTGTTAACCAGCATAATGAGGTCTATGATGATGGTGATTGCCGATACGAAAAGAGTGAAATAAAGCAGCCATTTCCGCAACTTTGATTCCCGCCTTTCGGGATTTTTCTTGAGATCTCTTCCTAAAAGCCAGGAAGTCAGAATATACACAGGAACGGCCACCACCAGTATTGAGGTGGACATTCTGACGGCGCCCGTTATGCCTGTATAGAAAAAATTAAGCGGGTCAGGGAAAATGAAATCTATGTATTGGAGATAAAGGGTGATGAAATTGATTACGCTCAGATAAAAAGTAACGATATTCAAAAGGTGCAAAAAAACATTTTTCGGCGCGCTATAAGAACCTGTCTCCTGGACAGCACCCTGTTCCTTATTTTGCTCAAGATAAGTGTTTTCCATATAATTTTATTTATAAGTTATGTTATATTTCAATTCTACCACAAAACCGCTTTAATAATTCACATTCGCGGCATGCCTATTGGGATCTGCCCGATGAATGCACAACCATTTGCGGAAACGGAATCTCTATATTTTCTTTATCAAAGGCAATCTTAAGCCGTTTTCGAAGCTCTCCGGTAACATCCCACTGTTTGATGGGTTTAGTTTCGCCGAGGATTTTAATAATAATTGCCGATTCCGCAAAATCATCGACTCGCAGAAATTGTGGCGGCTTAATAATAAGTTCTCTCCATTGCGGATCTTCTGCAAGCTCTTTGCCGACCCGATTTACCACTCCGATTACTTTTTCTAAATTCGAGCTATAAGCAATTCCAATATTAAGATTGACTCTGGAATAATACTTTGAAAGATTGGAAACTTTTTTAACCTCGCCGTGTGGAACATGGTGCACGGTACCATCTAAATCCCTTAAAGAAGTCATGCGTAAACTAATATCCTCGACCAAACCGCAGGTATTGTCGAAACAAACCACATCTCCAACCCGATACTGATTTTCTAAAATAATAAAGAGGCCTGAAATAATATCGCGAATTAAATATTGCCCACCGAAACCGAATGCCAAGCCAACGATCCCAACGGCAGCTAAAAGGGGGCCTATATCAACGCCAACCTCTCCCAGAACCATTAAGCCGGATGTCAATAAAACAATTATATTGATGAAACCGCCAATAATCCTGATTAAAGTATCTTCTCTTTTTTTCTCCGCCTCTTTTGTTAAAAAGTGATCTGAAATGATAATTTTTCTTATAATTTTTTCGATGAAAATTCCTGCAAAACGACGGAGAAGATAGGTGGCAAAAATAATAATTACAATTTTAACGCCGTGATTAAGCAACCAGGGAGTTATTTTTTGAACAATTGTTTGAAGATAATCCATAAATAATAAATAAAATTATTAGTTTAATTAATAAATTTTCAATTGGCGGGTCGGAGAAACTCAAGCCAAGACCATTCTCCGCGGGCTGCCTCGATATGCGCTGACTCGTGCTGGGGCTATGGGCTGCTTGCCCGTCCATAGCTTTTGCAAGAAGGGACGTTAGAACCTGATTGGAAAGTAGTTTTCTATTTTTTGATTAAATAGGTGATGACAAACAATGCAAAACCGACTCCCAGGCCAATAAACATACCAGAAACGAGTTCGTCTGTTAGAAAACCGATTCCCATACCAACAAACAAACCAGCGGGAATAAAAAGACCGCTTATCCCCTTTTTATCCTTTTGTTCTTTAATTTCTTGTTCTTCTATATTTTTAATTATGAGTTATTTTAAGACCTTTAAATTATTCTACCAAAAAAACGCCCATTGTACGAGGCGACGGAAATTAGCTGGGGCTATGGAACGATGTTGAAACCTTTTTAGATAAAAAAATTGCCCCCTAGATTTAACTCTGTTGAGTTTCTTCAAGGGGGCTTTTATCGCAGATTACTTTTATAAATGTAGGACTTGTCGCATTTCATATATGCCCGTAAGACCTACGGTAACCCAGCTTGGCTCGCAGACGGCCTCTTTGGTCCGGAATCTGGCGAAGGAGGGTCCTCCTGGCCTTGCCGTCTTCTCAAGGTCGGGGGTGATGTTTTCAAACTTATCGCCAACAACAATAATACTTTGCAGGTTGATCAGGGCCGCAATCGCCGCATTTTCGGCCTGGTCTTCTCGCTTTTCAAGTTCACGAGAAAACTCTATATCAATAATGCAACGGTCAGAACCAACAGGCATTCTCTGAATTTCTATTTTTATTTCGACACCTCCTAAATTTTCTTAATAAAACAATATCATATTTATGTAGTATTGTCAATAGCTGTATGCCCCGGTCTGGAACCGGGCTTTTAAGGGGAAATTCGGAATCTTTTGGCTATCTCACCGGCCTGTCTCGGTCAGGGTCATTTTAGGTAAAAGAGACAAGAAAAAGTAGAATTAATTGGCAGATGCGACAAAAGTCAAACTCTCGGTTTCACGGCTTTCAGAGAAAATAAAAGAGGTATCTGAATCTGCGTGTTTTTTAAAACATACTGTCCTATTTTATTTTTCTTCATTAATCCGGGAAATTGATTGTACATAGCAAAAGGAAATTCATGCAGATATTCTATTTTCAGTCCTTTTGCGACTAAATTATTTATAATTCCTCCAATAGTATATCCCCATAAGTAAGTTGAGCCGTTAATGTCCGCATCCCAATTTGCATACGTGCCGGAAGAATCGTCTTCAGATGCTGTTTTATCAAAGTAATCGTAGGAAAATTTAAGACTGCTGTCCAAAATATTAGTAAAAGGATGAAGGTCAACAATATAAAATATTCCGTCTTTTTTTAAAAAACTGTTGATAGTTTTTACGAACTTCTTCATATCAGAAAGCCAACAAAGCGTTCCGTATGACGCAAAAATAATATCGTATTTTTTATTCAGAATTTTCGGCAATTTATATACATCCGAACAAATGAACTCCGCGGGAATTTTAGTTTCACTGCTTAATTGTTTTGCAAAGTCGATCGCTTTATTTGATAAATCTATTCCTGTCACTTTTGCGCCCAATCTCGCCAAAGATAGGCTATCCATTCCGAAATGACACAGAAAGTGAAGAATGCTTTTACCTTTGACATTTCCTAACTCCTTTATTTCTATTTGCTGAAGGCTGGATTTCCCCTTCTTGAAATCCGCGAGATTATACAATTCTGATTTAGCATGGATGGGGACAACTTCATTCCACCACTTTTTATTTTTTTTTAAATAGTCCA
>JBDRLH010000033.1:0-25299 GCA_043813215.1 Parcubacteria group bacterium | reverse complement strand
GCTTCGATAATCGCCAATTCCAGCGGCAGCTGGGGTATTGACGAATATCTCATTTTATTTTCGGCTTCCAGAAAATAATTTATTATTTTCTGCAAGTCTTCTTCTTTGAAACTTTTTGCCTGGTTTCCCATTCTTAAAAGTTCTTCTTTGCCCAGGCCCGTTAAAATCTGATTGCCTGCTCCGGCTATTTTTAAAATCAATATCTGCCTGAAATAGTTTATTGCCGCTTTTGAAAATTCCTGCAAATCCATTCCCTTGTCAGCTATCTCATTTAAAAATCCGATGGCTTCGGCCAGCTTCTTTTGGGCGATGAAATCTGCCAGCTTGGCTACGGTCTCAATTTCCACCAGGCCCAGAAGATTTTTTAAATCATTTGTGGTAATTTCTTTTTTGGAATTTGTTAAAAAGGCGAGAATCTGGTCTAGCAACGATAAGGCGTCGCGTAAAGAGCCGGTGGCACTTTGAGCAATCAATTCCAGGGCCGGTTTTTCCATCTTTACATTCTCTTTTTTACAAATGTGCTCCAACTGCCCGACTAATTCCGGCAAGGTCAGTTTTCTGAAATCAAATCTCTGGCAACGGGAAATGATCGTCGAAATCATTTTATGGATTTCGGTGGTCGCCAGAATGAATATGGCGTGGGGAGGCGGCTCTTCAAGGGTTTTCAGAAGAGCGTTGGACGCCTCTTTGGTCAATTGATGGCTTTCGTCAATAATAAAAATTTTGTATTTTGATTTTGTCGGCCCGAAACGGATCCCGTCTTTTAAATCTCTCATTTCGTCTATTCCCCTGTGCGAAGCGGCGTCAATTTCTATTAAGTCTATTGCCCTGCCCTGAGTAATTTCTACACAAGAATTGCATTTATTGCAAGGCTCAAAAGTTCCCTCTTTCTTATTCTGGCAATTCATTGATTTTGCCAAAAGACGGGCCAGAGTGGTTTTTCCCGTTCCCCTGGGTCCGCAAAACAAATAAGCATGCGAAACCATTCCGCCAGAAATCTCATTGGCAATGATTTTTATAATATGCTCTTGTCCCACAAACTCGGAAAAGGTTTGAGGCCGGTATTTGCGGTATAAAACCAAGTTAGCCATTGTTCTTTTTGAATACGAAAAATTTGTATCCTATAAAATTCCAGACCATTGAAACGATAATGGCACCAAGTTTGGCTATATTCGCCCAGGCACCGGCCGAAAGGCCGAATAAAGGAGAAATCAAACCGGTTATTAAAACCAAAACGCCGGTATTGATGAGCCAACCGATTCCCGAGACGGATAAAAATCGAAGGAAATTTTTTCCTGTGGCCTGCTCCCTAATTTTAAACGTCCATGATTTATTCCAAAAGTAAGAATTAGTCATGGCGAATAAAAAAGATACGGCATTCAGCGGCACAAGCCAGAATCCGGCGGTAATACCCGTCAGCCCGATTAAAAGATTCAAGATCCCGACGTCAATGAAAGTATTTAAAACTCCCACTTCTACGAATTTAACTATTTGGGAAAAAAGCGAAGTAAATTTCTCTAAAAATTTGGCCGCCAAAACGCCGATTAAAAAAATTACCGGAAAAACAATCAATAAATACCAGGTTAAATCTGCCATTTTGACCAAAACCTGGAATTCCTCGATGTATGGATTTTTAATCACCAGGAGGACGAACAAAGCGGTTATTTCTCCGCAAACTAAGCTAAAAATTATATCTTTTTTATTATTGCTCATTCTTTTTATTAATTTTATTATTGCATATCCAAAATCCGAGAATTAATGTCAATATAAATACCAGCAGAATCTGCCAGCCTAAGTATTTTTCGATGGCAAGACCCGTTAATACCATAAAGCTGACAATTCCCCCGGCTGCAAGCACTCCCAGCGATATTGCAGAAAAAGCTTTCTTAAAAGATATTCCGAAAAGGAAAGCGATCAGAGACCCCGTCCAAGCTCCGGTAAACGGCAGAGGTATTGCCACAAAAAGAGCCAAAGCCGGATATCCGTATTTTTCTATCTTGAAGCCGTATTTCCTTCTCGTTCTTGAGAACAACCAGTCAAAAATTCTTTTTAAAAAACTGAATCTTGAGGAAAGCCATTTTGCAATAGGTTCAAGAAAAAACAGAAGGAAAACTACGGGAACCAAATTACCTAAGACCGAAAACAGGTAAGCCCTGATAACGTCAAGATGAAAGATCGTAAGGGCAGTTGGGATTGAGATTCTGAGTTCCCCGATCGGAGTCATGGCCAAAAAAAATGTCTGGAGTTCAGGTATCATAATTGCTTTACTTTATCACAGAATTTTAAAATTAACAAAAGAAAAAAGAGTGGTTTTTGCCACTCTCCTTTTTGGATAGCATCGGGCGGATTTCACAATTGATAATATTTCATGAGATCGTCCCTGTTTTTTAAATAGCTTAAATTATGTTTGTTTATTCGTTTTGCCGCAGATTTGATCATCTCACTTGGCTTCTGCTTCTTGAGAAAGGCTTTAAAATCAAAAAATAAATGATTCATAAGTCTTTCATTGGATATTCGCGACCCAAAGCGTATTTTTTCGACAAGCCACAACGGATCTTCGTGATATGTTACCAGATTTGCCATCTTGCCGGTGATGAAGAAAATTTCTCCTTCAATGATAATCCGGAAACTGGGGATATTTCCGATCACTGCTTGCTCCTCAATGGCCGTGATGCCGAAATTCTCCTTAGCGGATTTTTTGCTGGTTAATTCTTGCATCAAAAGCGAATAAACCTCGTCAACGACCGGAATCAGAATATCATAATTGTCGTAAGGTAACTCCTTGAACGGCCTGAAGTTGGGAAAGAAACCTGGTCTAGATAAATTCCTCGGTCCGAAAGCTCTTTCGCAGATATAGTCCGATGCCATGTGCCCTCCTTTATTAAATACATATACATTAAACACCCAAAGAACGCGATTATTTTTTATCAAATTTTTTGGAAAAAGTCAACGCTGGCACAAAAAGATAAAATATTGTTATAATAAAAACATGCTCACAATATACAATACTATTTCTCGAAAAAAAGAAGCATTGAAGCCCTTCGATAATACTCAAAGTAAAAAGTTGAAACTTTTTGTCTGCGGGCCGACGGTTTATGACTTTTCACATCTGGGCCACGCCAGAACCTACGCCGCTTTTGATATGATTGTAAAATACTTGAGGCAAAAGGGCTACGAAGTTTTTTATCTACAAAACATTACGGACATTGACGATAAAATCATAAATCGAGCGAAAGAAAAAAACGTTTTACCCAAAGATCTGGCCCGACAGTTTGAAAAAGAGTACCTGGCAGACATGTCGGCTTTAAAAATAAATAGCGTCACGAAATACGCCCGGGCAACCGAATATATCCCGGAAATCATCAGCCAAGTCGAGAGATTGCTCAAAAAGGGATTCGCCTACAAAACAGAAGATGGCATTTATTACGATATTTCCAAATTTAAAAATTACGGCAAGCTTTCCAACAGAAAGTCAGAAGGCGCCGAAGATGCCGTTTCCCGAATAGACCAAAGCATCGCTAAAAAAAATAAAGGCGACTTTTGCTTGTGGAAATTAAGCAGATCAGGAGAACCGAGCTGGTCTGGCCCTTTTGGCAAAGGACGTCCGGGTTGGCACATTGAAGATACGGCCATTACCGAAAAATACTTTGGAGCGCAATACGACATTCACGGAGGCGCCAGAGATCTGATTTTTCCCCACCACGAAGCCGAAATCGCCCAAATGGAAGCCATTTCCGGCAAATCGCCCCTGGTTTTCCATTGGCTGCATACCGGATTTTTGACGATTTCGGGCCAAAAAATGTCCAAATCTCTCGGCAACTTCATCACCATAAAAGATTTCTTAAAAATCCATTCTGCCAGAATTTTACGCTTGTTTGCCTTAAAAAGTCATTACCGCTCCCCTATTGATTATTCGGAAAAAGAAATTGATGCCGCAAAAAATCAACTGGAAAGAATTGATGAATTCATAAATAAACTGCGATTGTTAATTAAGACGAATAAAAATTCGCAAATATTCGCAAATAAAATTAACGACTATTCGCGAAAATTTGAGAAAGCCATGGAAGATGATTTTAATACGCCAAAAGCCATAGCCGCTATTTTTGACTTAATAAATAAAAGCAACTCTTTAATTGACAAGGGCAAATTGACACTTTCTGATGCAGAAAATATCTTGAAATTTTTTGAAAAAATAGATTCCTTTTTCGGCTTTATCTTTCCCGAAAAAACAGAAAACATTCCAAAAGAAGTTAAGGTGTTAACCGAGGAAAGAGAAAAATTCCGACAAGAAAAAAACTGGCAGAAATCCGACCAAGTCCGCAAAAAGATTAAATCTCTGGGATACGAGGTAAAAGATACCCCCTCTGGCCCGGAACTAAAAAAGATCTAAATTTTATAAATAAAAACACCTCTCAAATCGAGAGGCGTTTTGTGATGCTGCAGGATATTACCCTTACCCGAGCCCGATATTAAAAGTCCTTTGATACTTTGAAGCTTTGAACCCGCAACAATTCTGACAGGTTTGAGTTAATGCCCGGAAAGTGCCCGGCCTACTCCCCGATTCAGCGCCTGGCCAGAAATCGGTTTTTATTTTTGCCCCGCATTCTGGGCATTTGTTAAAAAGCCGTCTAAAAAACTTAACCATAATCCTCCTTCCAAAAATAAACTACTATTTGTTTTTACCACTTTTTCGCTTTTTTGCAAGGCATAATTTATAAAAAGCCAGAATTTTATCGGCAACTTTGGGCCAGGAATATTTCTGGGCTTCTTTCTGACCCCATCTCCCTATTGTTTTCCTTAATTTGGGGTTTTTTATCAGCAATTCCAGATGTTTTGCCAATGTCCTGAAATCTCGAGGCTTGGCCAAAAATTTTTTCCCTTTGCCCTTGCTTAAAACAATCTTATAGCCCGCATTGGCAAAAGCTACCACCGGCTTTTCCGTTGCCATGGCTTCTATCAAAACAATGCCGAAACTTTCGCCGTATATGGCCGGAGAGCAATAGATATCGCAAGTGGCATAATAAGAAGGAGGCTCGACAATCTGGCCGATAAAAACCACATTTTTCAAATTATTTTCTGAAACGAAGTCTTTTGATTCTTTTTCTAAGGGACCTCTGCCCACGACGATTAACCTTAGATTTAAAGCCGCCCATTCAGACCCGAATTTTTTATGCAGCAACCGATAGGCTTTCAAAAGATACATCAGTCCCTTTCTTTCCTCTATTCTGCCGAGGAATAAAATATTTATCTTGCCGTCAAGAAATTTTTTGATTTTTTTCGCCCCGGGATTGAATTTTTCCAAATCAATGCCGTTTGGGATGACGGCTTTGGGAATTTTGATACCTCTGAAAACATCCAAATTAAAAGGCGCCACCCCGATTATGCCGTCAATTTTATTTCTCACGACGTTGCGGACGATAGCTTTGCCAAACGGAAGGTATTTAAAATAATTGGCTCCCTCCAAGCTGGCGTGCCAAGTCAGAATGGTTTGCTTTGCCAGATAAGGATTGTTTAAAATTTGCCAGGTAATCGGCCCGAAATTATGGAAATGAAGAAGGTCAAATTTTTCTTTTTTCAATAGATGATCAATCGCTCCCGGAGTGAAATTAAACGTAAAATCTCCCTGGCTTCCGCCGACAAGCAGCTTGAAAGAAGTCCCCAAAAGAATAATGTCTTTCTTGTAATTTTTCTCGTTGATGCTTCTCGGAGCGATTATTTTGCAAACATGGCCCTTCTTTTTATATTCTTTTTGGAGATTTAAAATATGATTTTTTACTCCTCCCGGCCTTACAAAAGAATGCGATGATACTAATCCGATTTTCATTAATACATATTATCAGGAAAATGCCGCCTTGCCAATGATTTTTGCCTATGATAATTTAAAGTATATGACAAAAACCTCAGCAAACGACGAATCGTCCGACAAGATTCCGCCTCAAAGCATTGAGGCCGAGCAATCGCTTTTGGGCTGCCTGATGATAGACAAAAACGCCATAGTCAAGATAGCGGATTTTTTGCAAAAAATAGATTTCTATAAGACAATCCATCGGGAAATTTATCAAGCCTGCCTTGAACTCTTTGAAAAAGGAGAGCCCATTGACCTGTTATCTGTCGCCGGCATTTTAAAAGACAGAAATCAGATAGAAGCTATCGGCGGCAATGCTTACCTGACCGATTTGATAAATTCGGTTCCGACGGCCGCCCATGTTTTAAACTACGCAAAAATAGTCCAGAAAAAAAGGATACTGCGGGACCTGATTTCCGCTTCCCAGGAATTAGGGCAAATGGGATACGATGAAGATGAAGACGTCAACGTCTTGCTGGACGAAGCCGAGAAAAAGATTTTCAGCATTGCCCAAAAAGGATTTACTCACGACTTTATTTTAGTAAAAGATGATTTGGAAGCCGCCTTCCAAAGGATAGATATGCTTCATAAGGGCGGCGAAGCCATGAGAGGCATACCCTCGGGATTCAAAGACCTTGATAATATGCTGGCCGGATTCCAGAAATCAGATTTAATAATTCTGGCTGCCCGTCCCTCAATGGGAAAGTCAGCTTTGGGAGTAAACTTTGCATCCAATATCGCCAAACACCAAAAAATCCCGGTGGGCATATTTTCCCTGGAAATGTCGCGCGACCAGATAGTGGACAGATTAATAGCTTCGGAAGCCAATATAGATTTGTGGAAATTAAGAACCGGCCACCTTTCAGACAGCGCCGGAGACAATGATTTTGAAAAAATACAGCGCGCCATGAGCGTCTTATCCGAAGCTCCCATTTATATTGACGATTCAAGCGGTACCAACGTTCTGCAAATGAAGGCCATGTCCAGACGCCTTCAGGCGGAAAAGGGTTTGGGGCTCGTCATCATTGATTATCTCCAGCTGATGGATTCTTTGACTTCAGACGATGATCCCGTCCACCAAGTATCTGTCAACTCAAAAGCCTTAAAAGGCATGGCCAAGGAGCTGGAAGTGCCTGTTTTGGTGCTTTCACAGCTGTCCAGGGCTGTTGAGCAAAGAACGCCTCAAATCCCCCGTCTGGCTGATTTACGGCAGTCCGGCTCCATAGAACAGGATGCTGACGTGGTTTTGTTCATCTACCGCGAGGATAAATCAAACCAATATCAGGAAGACAGTTCCGCCCAAAAAGGAATGGCTAAAATAATTGTTGCCAAGCACAGGAACGGACCCGTCGGCCAGGTTGAAATGTTCTTTGATGAAAGGACTGTCAGCTTTAAAAATCTTGAAAAAGGATATATGGAAGAGTAGGTAAAAGCGAAAACTTATAATTTTCTGCAATCACGTGGGAACCCGGCAGAGCGCGAATTAAAGCGCAAAGAAAATTATGAGTTTGAGCAGTTTTGATGCAATCAAATTCCATTCAAAAACTCATTGATTTATTTTCTAAATTTCCGACAATCGGGCCAAAAACTGCCGCCCGTTTTGTTTATTATTTAATCGGACTCAAAAAAGAAGAGGTCCAGGAGATAACAAATGCCGTTTCAGAACTTAAAAAAAATATAAAAACCTGCGCGTTCTGCTTCAAACCCTTTGAAGGATTGGGTCATCTTTGCGAAATTTGCTCAAATCCCGGCCGCGACAAATCCATGCTTTGCGTAGTGGAAAAAGAACCCGACCTAAACTCCATTGAAAAAACCAAAAAATACCGCGGAAGGTATTTTATTTTAGGCGGGACGATTTCGCGGCTTAGAAAAAAAGAAATTGAAAAATTAAGAATCAAAGACTTGGTTTTGCGCGTAAAAAAAGGCAAAGACACCAAGGAAATCATCTTAGCCATTAACCCCACTGCCGAAGGAGAGGCCACAACTTTATATTTAGAAAGACTGCTTAAGCCTTACGGAAAAAAAACCACCCGCTTGGGCCGTGGATTACCCATTGGCGGCGAGCTGGAATACGCCGACGAAGAAACTTTAGCTTCCGCCCTAGAAAGCAGAAAGTAAATACAAAAAGCCCCCCGACGGGGCGCTTTTTTTACTTATTTTCTATTGTTTTTATTTCTACTTCAGTGAATTGCTGACGATGGCCTTTTTTCTTACGATAACGGGTTTTTGCCCCGAATTTAAAAACAATTACTTTCTTTCCTTTGGCGGTTCTTAAAACTTTTCCGGTCACTTTGGCGCCCCCAATAAAAGGAGTGCCGATCTCTATTTTGTTCTGTTTTTCCAATAATAAAACCTTGTCAAAAATGACTTCGTCTCCGTCTTTCTTCTCTAATTTTTCTATCTTTAATTTTTGCCCGGGAATAACAAGATATTGTTTCCCGCCTGTTTTTATAACCGCTAACATATAGTCTAATAATACACTCTCCTGTAAATTTTGCAAGACTTACTCCTCTTCTGTTTTCGGCTTCTCTAATTCTTTCGGTTCTATCGCGGGCTCGGACCCGGCGATTTTGACGACGTCTTTATCTATTTTACCCAACTCTTTATAGGCGATATTATAGCAATTAACCGTGCCAGAAATATTGTTTCCCAGCTTCTTAAAATATTCATCGTAGTTGGCAATATGGCGGCCCAGCAGTTCTACCCGTTTTTTTATTTCTTTGGCCGACTCTTCTATCTGAAGGGCGCGCAATCCTTGGATTATCGTCTGCAAATAAGCGTAAAAAGAGGTCGGCGAAACAATATGGACGTGCTTTTCGCGCATGGCATAATCAATCAAATCTCTGGTGTTTGCTTTGACCGCTCCTATCTTATTAACCAGCAGATCGTAATAAATGGCTTCGGCGGGTATGAACATAAAAGCAAATTCCATCGTTCCTTCCTGCGGCCTGATGTATTTGGCGGTTTCGTCAATCCTGTTCTTTAAATCCTGCTTAAAAATTTTTTCCAGATCCTGGCGCCGCGCCTCATCCTTTTCCCCTAAAATCCTGTTGTAATTTTCCAAAGAAAACTTTGAATCAATGGGTATAATTTTATCTCTGACAAATATGGCCGCATCCACTATCTGGCCGTCTTTAAACTGATACTGCATTTGATACTGGCTGGGCGAGAAAACATTTTTCAGCAATTCTTCCAAATAATATTCTCCCAGAATCCCCCGTTGTTTGGGGTTTTTTAAAACATCCTCTAAAGACTGAAGCTGGTCGGCAAAACCGATAACCTGTTTGTTTGTTTCATCCAGTTTGGTCAATTTTTTCGTCACCTCCTGGACGATTCTCATACTTTGGCCATATTGCGCCTGAAAGGTTTTATTGGACTCCGAAAGTTTATTATCCAAAACTTGGCTGATATTGTTCAGCTGCTGCATTATCAGAGAATCCTCTTTTCTGTCATCTTTTTTCCCAAGTAATAAAAAAATCACCACGGCCAACCCGCCAATAATTAAAATTAAAAGCAAATCAGACATTTTTTTAAGTTAAAATTATTTTGTCAATATTTCAACGATAACAAAAATAATATAGATCAACAACAGGAAAAAAGCCTCGTTTTTGGTAATTTTACGGCCGGTTCTGATTAAAATAAGGAAAAATATGGCCGAAATCGCCAAGAATATTCTTCCTACTGCAAAGGGCGCAATGTCGGCGGTATTAATCGGACAAATTAAAACTACGATTCCCAAAACCAAGGTTGTTGTCATGACTACCGAACCCATGACGTCTCCGGCCACCATCCAATCCTGGCCTTTTCTGGCGGCTTGCATGGTAAAAGAAAGTTCCGGCAAGGCAGTCCCCAGCCCGACGACTAAAATTCCTATAAGCCCGAGCGGCAGGCCGAGATTTGTGGAAAAAAATTTAGCCGAAGTGACGATTCCCTGCGAAGATAGCAGTAAAAATATAATTGATAAAATCAACAGAAAAAAATTTTTAAAGAAAAATTTCAAGGAAAAACGTAAGCGTTCCGGAATTCCGTCATAAACTTTTTTAAATCTGTCTTCTTTATTGAACAACCACGCCATATATAGAATGAAGGCGCACAGCAATATAATGCCGTCCGTTCTGGAAAGATTGCCGTCTAACATTAAAATGAGAGGTAAAAAAGCGACGCCTATGGTAAAAAGAGAACTTCCTTGGACTGTTTTGCTTGGAACAGAAAGCCCTCTTTTTGAAACCAAAGCGGATATTGCCACAATAAGGGTAAGGTCGGCTATATTCGTTCCCACGACATCGCCCAGGGCAAGTTTTGGTATCCCTTGTAAAGCTGCCGTCACGTCGACAAAAAAATTGGGAATGGTCGTGGCCACGGCCATGATAAAAAAAGAAACGACAAATTCTTTCCAGCCGAGAAATTCAGATATTTTTTTTAAAGCATCTACCAGGAAACTGCTTGAGAAAAAAAGTATGGCAAACGAAACGATAAAAATTAAAATATGTAAAAACATGTTATTAAACCATTCTAACACTTCAATGCGTTTGGTGTAAATAAAAAAGGGCTATCAAATAGCCCTTTCGCCATGTTTCTTAAAAACCAAACAGGCGTTTGTTCCGCCGAAACCAAATGAGTTAGAAAGAGCATACTGAACTTCTTTTTTCCTCGCTTGATTCGGGACATAGTCCAAGTCGCACTCTGGATCAGGGCTATCAAGATTAATGGTCGGCGGAATTATTCCTTCTCTTAAGGCCAAAGTCGTAATAATCGCCTCTACTGCTCCGGCCGCCCCTAAAAGATGGCCTGTCATTGATTTGGTTGAACTAACTGGTATTTTATATGCCCTCTCGTCAAAAACAGTCTTGATTGCTCGGGTCTCTGTCTCGTCGTTCAAGGAAGTGGAGGTACCGTGGGCATTGATATAGCCAATTTCTTCTGGTTTTATTCCAGCTTCCTCTATGGCCAATCTCATGCATTCCTTCGGGCCTTCCACGGTTGGTTGGGTGATGTGGAAGGCGTCGGAAGTCATGCCAAAACCGATTATCTCGCCATAAATTTCAGCTTTTCTGGCCAGAGCGTGCTGGAGTTCTTCCAGAACCATTGCTCCCGCCCCTTCGGCCATAACAAAACCGTCGCGATCTTTATCAAAAGGTCGGGAAGCTTTTTCTGGCGCGTCATTTCTTCGGGAAAGGGCTCGCATTTTATTAAAACCGCCAAACCCCAAAGGAGTCAAAGCTGCTTCTGTGCCTCCGGTAATCATTAAATCGGCCCGGCCTGATTTTATCTTCTCGAAAGCCTCTCCGATAGCATGAGCTCCGGATGCGCAGGCAGTGACAGTGGCAATACTTGGGCCTTTTGCGCCAAAAAAAATACTCAGATTTCCAGGAGCCATATTGGCGATAAGCAAGGGAATGAGAAATGGCGAAATTGCTTCCACTCCTTCTTTAAAAAGAATCTGAGATTGCTCTTCCCAAGTTGAAACTCCGCCCAAACCCGAACCTATTTCAACGCCGATTCTAAAAGAATTTTCTTCTTTTAAATTAATTCCCGAACTGCCGACTGCTTCAATGGCAGCAGCCATGATAAATTGGATAAAGGGATCCATCCTTCTTGCTAATTTTTTGTCTACATTCTTCCATTCAGTTAGGTCAAAATCTTTGACTTCGCCGGCAATCCTCGGAAAATCAGGGCCAGCTTGATAATCATCGGGTTTAAATCGGGTCAAGGGACCAATTCCTGATTTTCCTTTTATTAAATTTTCCCAAGTTTCCATAGCAGAATTACCCAAAGGAGTAATCATTCCGATACCGGTAATGACTATTCTTCTTTTCTCCATTTTTGTCACTTCCTTCCAAATTATTTAATAATTTTAAGGTGCATTAAAAAGTGCCGCTTATGGGATTTGAACCCATGATTTTCGGGATGAGAACCCGGCGTCCTAAACCAGGCTAGACGAAAGCGGCGGGGGAAGGGGTGGATGATCTATTAGTTTTTGTTGATTTCTGCTATTTTTGCCTCTACTCGCCTGAGCAACTTTTCGATTCCTTCCTCTTCATGAAATACTCTTCTCGTAACCCAAAGATTCAATGGAACGATGTGTTTATCTTCTTTGAATCCGTATTTATGAAGAGTATTGCTATGATCGGAAAGCTGATCAGTAAGTTTGTTCAAATTGCCTCTTCTTGAAACGGCAACTGTTCTAAGACAAAGAAGATGGACTTGTTTAAGAATCGCCAAATCTCCTTTTGAAAGATTGTGGCCGTTATCCAAGATTCGCTTGACTCGGCCCGCCATCTTTTCAAGATCAGTCGAGTTAATACCGGCAGGCAGCTGATCTTTGGTTGACCTCCAACCTTTCAGTTCTGTCCGTCTGGATTTAGCATGTTTTGTCACTTCTTGCCTCCTTTTAGATCACCACCCCCACTATGAAGGACTATTTTCATTAATAACACAGAATTTATATTTTGTCTATTGACTTAAAATAAAAAGCCGCCTTGCATGAGGCGGCCCTGTAATTATTCGCAAAAAGAAGCTTCAATAGTTCGCTTCATTGCAAACGACATACCGTTCGTAGTAATCTGCCCATCTGACATCGGGAATATCATGTATTTCTTTTGAAAAAAAGGGCTGTTCCAATAGACTTTTCCTTTTAAAACCATGAGTTCACCTTCTTTTGTCACGATTGTCAGATCAAGCGTTGGGCGATCATTGCTTGCCTGTTTGTCGCTTGCCGGCTGGCGGTCAATCGCGGTTGCTTTGTGAATTATTTTTCGGTTCATTCTCTTCTTTTCCGGATTCAGATCTACTGTTATATTTTTCAATGTCCCTCCTTTGTATTGCGAATATTCATTATTTGATTGTAAATGTCCATAAAAAAACTGGTCCCTGCAGACCAGCTGAATTTTTATTTCTTATTTCCGCAAAAAAACTCAGCAGGTCTCAGGACCAATACATTTAATTGCAAGAATATAATTAAGGATATTCATATTTTATTCCATATCAATATTAGCAAATCTTTAGGCCGTGTCAATGGTTTTATAACTGATAATCGGGAGCCAGCTGCCAGTAATTTATTATATATTTTGCCAAATCTTGAAAAACGGGCACCGCCGAGTATTCCGCCGTTTTTGCCTTGGGGTTATCCAATTTGACTAAAATAACAAACTTTGGCAAAAAAGCCGGACCGAAACCTATGAAACTCTGAATGGTTTTTTCAGAATATCCCGATTTATTAATGCCCAGAGCCGAATATGGAATCTGGGCGGTTCCTGTCTTGCCTCCTATATAATAGCCGGGAATTTTGGCCGCCTTGCCGTATCCGTTTTCAACCACCGAAACCATCATGGCCGTCACTTGAGATGATGTTTTTGAAGAAATAATCTGATCTGAAAATTCCGGCTGGGTTTTAACGATTTTGCCGTTTTCGGTAATTTTATCCACCAGATAGAGTCTCGGCATTTTGCCGCCGTTGACCAGGGCACAAAAAGCCCGCATCAGTTGCATCGAAGTCATCTCGATGCCCTGACCATAAGCGGCCGTAGCATAATTTACATCGTATCCCTTTTTTAATTCTTTATTTTCTGAAAAAACTTCCTGGGTATCAATCCCTGTTTTCTCAAACAGCCCGAATTTATTGAGATAATCAATAAAAACATTGTGCGCAATAAGTTCTTCAACAAAAACCGCTCCGGTATTGATAGATTTTTCCAAAACCTGGGTCATGGTTTGCTGGCCGTATTTTCTTCCGTCATAATTGTAAAGCGTATTGCCGCCGAATTTTACAAAACCCTCGTCGATATAAGTTGTTTTGGGACCAATTTTGCCTTCCTCTAAGCCGATGGCCATGGTAATCGGCTTTAGAGCTGAACCTGGCTCAAACAAGTCCTGAGCGGCCGAATTTTTAAAAATTTGCCAGTCCTCCTTGGAATAATCCGAATAATAATTTGGATCAAAGTTCGGATAATCGGCCAGGGCTATAATAGCTCCGGAAGCCGGATCGACCACTATGATTTGGCCGCCTTCGGCCCCGAGATTTTCAACGGCGTTTTTTAAAAGTTTTTCTGACATAAATTGGATATTGTAATCAATCGTCAGATTGAGGTCCGATCCCTGATTGTCACCGGCAAAAAATAAAAAACCCTGGGGCCATTTTTCACCCTGTAAAACATTTTCCTGCCCTTTTAAAATATTATTGTAATAACCTTCGAGCCCGTACTGGCCGTCTCCATTTTTGTCAACAAATCCCAAAATATTTGAAACCAAAGTTCCTTGCGGATAATATCTCTGCCTTTTTGATCCCACATAAATCCCCTGAAGATTCTGGCGGTTTATTGCCTCTAATTCCTGGTCGCTAAGATTATCTTTTAATAATTCAAAAAGAGAACCGCTGTTTTTTAGTTTTTCTAAAATCAATTCTTCTTTTCGCCCCAAGATTTCACTCAAAATTTTGACTGTGTTTTCCTGGTCTCGAATTTCAGCCGGCGACATGTAAACAAAGGTGGCGTCGCGGTTTTGCGCCACAGGAAGGGAATTGCCTTCCAAAAAAATCTCCCCTCTTTCGCCCAAAACTTCTTTAAATGTATTTTGCTGACCCTGAGCCATGGCTCGCCAATATTGGTAATTCAGTACCTGGAAATAAAATAAGCGACCGATGACAGTCGCCGAAGCCAAAAAAATTAAAAGTATTATTAAGTTTGAGCGCAAGCCGTTCATAAATGTAAAATCTACTTTACCGAAACAGCCGTATTTCCTGAAATTTGGATATAATGTATTTTGGTGATTTCTTCGAATCCAAGCTTTGAAATTCTTGCTTCCGCATTCTGCAAAGATCCTGCGCCGGCTAAACTTGATTCCATTTTTTCGTTTTCTGAGGAAACCTTTTCTATATTTTTCTGGTAACTTTGCAGAGAATAGCTTTTTGAAACTAAATTATTTATCTGAAATATATAAGAAACCAGCAAAGAAAAAATAATCAAAAAAGCTGTTAGGATTAAAATATTCTTATTTTGCCTTAAAATTAATGTTTTTATCATATTTTTTCTGCTGCTCTTAATTTGGCCGATCTGGCCCTGTTATTATTGATAATTTCAATTTTTTGAGGGAGCGCCGGCTTTTTTGTTAAAACTTTCAACGACCCTCTTTTTTCGCCTATTTCAAAAAAATTTTTAACAATTCCGTCTTCCAAAGAATGGAAGGAAATTACTACCAATCTTCCTTCTTTTTCTAGGGCTTCTAGCGCCCGAGGCAGGACTTTTTTAAGATTATCCAGCTCGTCATTGACTGCAATTCTTAAAGCCTGGAAAGTACGAGTGGCAAAATGTATCTTTTGGCGGCGGTATTTCGAATCGACGAATCTTCCGATAATTCCCACCAGCTGAAGGGTATTTTTAATTTGGATGAGCTTTCTGGCTTCTATAATTCCTTTGGCTATTTCTTTTGAAAAAGGTTCTTGGCCATATTCTCTCAATATTTTTTCAAGGTCGAGTTCGGACCAATAATTCAATATTTTTTCCGCAGTCAGCGGGAAATTGACGTCATATCTCATATCAAGCGGCTCTTTTTTTGAAAAGCTGAACCCTCTGCCAGATTCTTCTATGTGCCAGCTTGAGAAGCCGAGATCCAAAAGAATCCCGGAAATCTTCTTGAATTTATGCTCTTTGATTATTTTTTCAAGGTTCGCAAAATTATCATTCACCAATATCAGTCTTTTTTTTAAATTTTGATTTTTGAATTTTGAATTTTGAATTTGTTCTCTGTCCAGGTCTATACCCAATAATCTTCCCCTAGGAGCTGTCTTTTCTAAGATTGCTAATGCGTGGCCTCCTCCGTTTATTGTGCAATCGATAAAATTCTCATTGGATTCAGGATTCAGATATTCTATTGCTTCTTTTTGTAAAACGGGTATATGCATATTAAATTTATACTCCCAATTCTTTAAGACGTTCCGCTATATCCCCCACCTCCTTTTCTGTTTTCTCAGAATACTCTCTCCATTTTGCTTGGTCCCAAATTTCAATTCTATTGTAGACTCCGGCAACGACTATTCTTTTATTCAAAAACGCGTAATTTTTTAAATAATCCGGCACTAAAATTCTTCCCAGATTATCAATGTTCACTTCCATGGCGCCAGTCAGCATAATCCTGGCAAATCCTCTGGCGTCGGCTTGAGACAGCGGAAGTCGGCTCAATTTTTTTGCCAAAATATTCCATTCTTTTGTGGGATATAGCCACAGACATTGATCCAGACCCCTGGTAATGACTGCTTTTTTTCCCAAGACAGACCTTAGTTTTTGAGGGATGGCCAGTCGCTTTTTTTGATCAATTGTATATTGATATTCTCCAATAAACATATTTTATGATTTTGAGTTATCCCCCATTTTAACTACTTTTCCCACATTTATCCACAGCTCCCCATCTGTATCCATAATACTCTCTTTCATGGCATCTGGTCAACCACATTCCCCCACTCTGAAAAATAAGCTTAAAATTATCACTTTTGCACAGGAAATCCACAGTTGACTCAATTAACAATAAAACAGCTTCGTTTTTCCGAAGCTGTTAACTGCTATATATTCAATACTTATTCCGGCATCAGGGCGTCTTTTGTGTAGACATTGGACGGATTCCACAACAGCCAGCCCGAAGCGCCGGCATCTTCGGCGGCCTGGATTTGAGATCTGACTTTTGCGGCATCATAATAAATTCCCCTGTCAGTATCTAGTTTAAGGTTAAAATCCTGCAGCCAAGGACGGATTTTAGTTGTTGAGCTGGCATTATTCAAGAAATCTAAGGCCTTAAAAATGGATCTTAAAATAACTTCGTAAGGATGGCTGGAAGAAACCGAATCAGTGTCGGTGGCGTTGTAAGGAAAATAAACGGCGGGCAATCCTCTTTCTGAATCCTTGGGGACGCTGAACCCCCCATAGAAATGGCTGGGGTATAACATAAAAGAAACGAAATCAAACTTATCGATTATATCCGATATCCGCTGGCCGATTGTCAGGGCCCGGTATTGAGTGGCGACATATCCGAAAAAATCTACTGAAAGAACGACCGAATACCTGTAATTTTTTAACGATTCAGAAAGATTTGAAAAAAAGCCTTTCATTACTTCTGACTTCTCTTTCTCTCTGTCGTAAAAAGGATAAATAATTGTTCCCAAATCGCCGTCCGAAGGAAAGCGGATATAATCAAATTGAAGTTCGTCAAATCCGAAATCAATTACTTTTTTTGAAAAATTAATTATATAATTTTGGACATCGGGGCTTGCCGGATCCAGCCAATATCCCCCGCCCGAATCTTTCCAAAGTTCCGAAGTTGTCGCTGAAGTTGTGGCATTGTATTTAAGATACCATTCGGGATTTTTTTCTATCAATGACGAATCTCGAAAAACGCAAATTCTGGCGATCACCCAAATATTGTCTTTGTGAAGATCATCAATGAATTTTTTCATGGAGCCCGGCATATAGGGGCCTTCCGCTTCTTTCACGTCTATAACTATTGAATTCAATTCGGTCGTAACCAAAAGATTTTTTATATTCTGGCGAACCGCAGAATTTTCGAAACTCGCCGAATATCCGTTTATATATACTCCCTTGACGTTATCGGCTCTTTTCCGAACGGCTTCTTTTTTAATTTTTTCTTCTTCTGTAATTTCTAATCGCTCAAAAACGTCTTGGCTGGTGATGGGTGCGGGAGGGCTGTTCTTTAAGGCTGTCGTCGCAGAATCAGCGCTTTTAAAAACGGGGTCGGCTTGTTTTTCAGCCTCTTTTTTGATTTCTATGAAATTATATTTGAATAAAAAAAATCCTCCGAAAACAACGGAAATGAAAAAAAACGCAAAAACAGAAAAAGCCTTTTTTTTGTTAGACATTCAATATTTGATGTTTAATCTTCTTTGACGGTTAATTTGAAATCTTCCGGAGAAATCTCAACCTTGCTCCCTCTTTTTATTTCGCCCGACAGCAAAGCGACGGCCAAGACATTTTCTAATTTATCCTGAATGACTCTTCTCATCTGCCTTGCCCCGAAAACCCGGTCAAAACCTAACTCAACAATTTTTTCTTTTAAGGCGTCCGTGATAATAAAATCGATTTCTTTGTCTTTTAAATTTTTCTTGAGCTTCTGAAGCATCAATTCGGCGATGGCAAGCAAGTGCTGCTTGGTCAAAGATTTAAAAACCACCAGGGCGTCAAAACGATTCAAAAATTCCGGCCGGAAAATTTTCTCTTTATAAAGAAAATCCAGCAAATCATTTTTAATCTCCTGCATTTCTTTGTTCCCTTTTAACGCTTCCAGGATTACTTCGTAGCCGGCGTTTGAGGTGGCTATGATGATGGTATTTTTAAAATCTACTTTCCTGCTTAATCCGTCGGTAAGAAACCCCTCGTCTAAAACCTGCAAAAAAAGATTGAGAATATTGGGATGAGCTTTTTCAACTTCATCAAGTAAAATAAGCGAGAAAGGATTTTCTCTGACGGACGTCGTCAGCAATCCCTCTTCTTGGCTTGTTCCAAGCAATCTTGGGATGTCGGCAACGCTCTGAAATTCCGACATATCAATCCTTATCATTTTTTCTTCAGAACCGAAATAAACCTCGGCCAGGGCCTTTGAAGTTTCGGTTTTGCCGACTCCCGTAGGGCCCAAAAACAGGAAGCAACCCATCGGGCCCTTTCTGACCGTAATGTCGGCTCTCGCCCTCCTCATGGCTGAAGAAACCTCGCTCACGGCTTCTTCCTGATTTATGATTCTTTTGTGAATCAGCCCTTCTAAATTCAGAAGGATATTTTTTTCTTTCCGCTCTAATTCTCCTACGGGTATGTCGGTTTTTTTGGAAACCATCTTGGAAACATGCTCGGGCAAAATCGTTTTGCTTTTTGTGTAGCGTACCGTATAAAAAACGACTTCTTCCAGCAAATCAATTGCTTTCTTGGGAAAGGGAGCGTCTTTAATATAACGATTGCAGTATTTAACAATGTCTCTCAGGGCCGGATAGCTGATGAATTTTTTATATTTGTATTCTAAATTTAAAACCTTGTTTTCCAAGATAGCGATCGTTTCGTTTTCCGTCGCCTCGGGCACTTCAACTTTTTCCATAAATTTCAGAATGGACGGATTTTTTTCAATAAAAAGATGGTATCCCGCATAGGAAGTGATGCCTATTAACCTGAAATTCGGCAAAGAAAGATATCTGAAAAGAATTGATGAGATGTCAACGGCCCCGACTTTTCCGCTGGGCTGAGAGATAAAACTGTAGAATTCGTCTATTACTAAAATTACATTGCCGGCCGAAGCCGCTTCTCCAAAAATGGTTTCAAGGGCATTTTCCACTTCGTCGAAAGATTGGCAGCGAGAGAGCACGGCCACCATATCCAAGGCGACAACTCTTTTGTAATTTAATTCCGGCAGAGATTTGCCCGAGATTATCCGATTAGCCAGAGATAAGACCATGCCCTTTCGGCCGGTGCCCGGTTCCCCTATAAGTAAAACGTTGTGGACGAGTTCCTGACCCAAAATTCTTTCCATCCCTTCAATTTGCTCTCTTGAGCTTAAAAAATCTTCTTGGCCAAAAGCACCCGCAATATTTTTCCAATCGGTTGAAAATTGATCAAGAGTTATGGTATAGCCCGCCGCCCAACTGCTGCCAACGGAATTATTTTTCATAAGATTGTCCCAGTCCCAAAATCTTTTGTTCTTTATAATTTTCTTTTCCAAAGACTCCAGCCACCGGACTAAATTTTCAATATCTTCGGTCTTCAGGTCGGCATTAATTAAAATGTCTTTAAAAACGGGCTCGCACCCGGAAAGGGCCACAATCATGTCGCCAACCTCAATGCGCGGATGTTTTCTTCTCTGGGCCGCAACCAAAGATTCTTTAATTACCTGTGAAAAAATATAAGAATCTTCTTTTTGAGAAATTTCTCTTATTTTTCCTTTTAATATTTTTTTGATTGCGGCCACGTCCAAAAGAGCCCTGGAAAAGACAAAATTAAGGGAAGGATTTCCGCAGACAAGATTGTAGAAGAGTTTTAGCGAACTGGTTTTGGCTTTTTCTACGGCTTTTGCGGAGTGAAAACTAAGAAATTCGGCCAGGTTGCAATTTTCGTCTTCTAAGACCGCATCCTCTATTCTTATCTTAAGGGCGGGATTTACCAGTTTTTTTGTAAAGAATAAATTTATTTCCCAAAATGCCAGAAACAGCCCAAAAGATATAAGACTAGAACCCAGCAGAAATTTGAGAGTACCCAAAGAAAATGTCTCTCCGAAAAATCCCCAGGCAAATAAAAAGGCAGTCAAAAAAGCTAGGCAAAGCAAAGTTTTCCTTAATTTGCCAATTAAAGCGATCCCGAGTATTTTTTCCCAGACCAGCGCCTGGAAAATCGCCGCTCTTTTTAAATCAAAATTGAACATTTTTAATTACTCTTTTGCTAATTGATGTTTCTCCAAACCCTCGGCGTAGTGTTTTTGTATTTCAGCCGCACCCAATGCCTGGCTATAAATGCGCACTTGGTCAACGCTGTAATTGACAAAGCGAGCCGGATAAGAGCTTATTCCGGTATTATTAACCCCAGTACTTATCCCACCAGCGTAAGTAGCTTGTTTTTCTAATACTCCGTTCATATAAATTTTTATATTATTGGAAGCCAATAAACTATTATAAACCCCCACAAGATGCGTCCAATCCCCCGGAGTAAACGTGACATAACCACCAGTAGAATGCCAAGCTGCATCAGTTCCCCTAATATTGAACAAAATCTGATTAGAATTGGCGATAGTGCTACATTGGAAAGCATATTCTAAAAATCTGCCGACAATTTGAGCGTAATCAGCTCCATTATTGCCATTATTTTTTACCCATGCTTCCAAAGAAATAGCGCTTGAGTTGCTCATGCTTATACTTGTCCCGAAACTTACAGAATCATTCAGTCCGTCAAAACTTAGGGCTTTTCCCAAATTACCTCCGGAAAAAACCAGGCTGTCTACCAGGGTCGCCCCGTTAACCGTTCCAGTGTTGCCGTTGCCTGAAACGTCCCTGACGGTACCTCCGACAATTTCATTAAAATCCCAGTAGCCTACCGCTTCGGCACCAAGGGCGTGATAAACAGAACTGCTGAATTGTATTGATTTGGCAATCTTTGCTTTATCTCGAGCGCTATTTACGTTAACCACCACGATGCTCGCCAAAAGACCGATGATGGCAATAACTACTAAAAGTTCAATTAATGTGAAAGATCTTTTATAATAAAATTCTGGCGCCATGGTATATTCCAAAAATTATAAGGACGGGCAAAATCAGCCAAATCAAAAGCACTGCTCCGCCTAAAAAAAATATGAAAATTTCAACGGCAATTCCCAAGCATATCAAAATAATCCTCATTATCGCCCCCAAAATCCTTGAAATTAAATTTGAAGCGGCCACCTCAAGATATATTAAAAAATCAAATCCTCTGGGATAATCCCAGCTGTATTTGCGCCAATAGGCAAAAAGAGTGCGCAGGAGCACCGGAATGGAAAAATAATTTAAATTAAATATTAAAAAATTCCGCCAGGCCTTTAAAATTTCTTTTGGCGCGTCAAAAAACTGGAAAATCAGCCACTTAAAAAAAATATTATCCATTAATTTGCTTTTTTTATTATACCATAATTGTGGGCACTATAGGATTCGAACCTATGGCCTCTTCGATGTGAACGAAGCGCGCTACCACTGCGCCAAGTGCCCTTTTTTTAATAAATCCTAAAATCGTGCGGGATAAGCTGGATTATTGAGCTTTTATCAAAATGCAACAATATTGCCAAAATCAAGCAAAAACCCAAGGTTTTTAAAAGAATGTCCTTATATTGTATTTCATAAGCGCGGTAGATAAATATATCAAACAAGACGGTATTTATCAATAATATAATGACAAAAATCAAAAAGCCGAAAATTATTTTCTGGAGTAAATCGTAATAGTCCGAAACAAAAAAAGAATAAAAACTCATGGCCAAGCTCCCTTTTTGCTCCGCCCCTTCAAAAGCAGAAAGCACTATTTGGGGCTGGCCGCCAAATTGACCTGATACCACCTTTGCTGGTGTCGTTTCCGTTGCCGACTCGACTGCTTCTGAAACAAAAGAGTTTGTTTTGGCGACGGTTTGCGCTTTGGTTTTGGGTGATCCAAAAAGCTGGACCACCACTGTTGTCTGCTTGCCCTGGAATTCTCCCGAAACAACTGCCAAACCTATTTCACTGTAATTGGCATTCAGGATATTTTTCCTATGCGAGGCGGAATCCAGCCAGGCCTGGTTTACTTCTTCGGATTCTAAAAAGCCTATGGCTAAATTTTCTCCGGCATATCTGTAGTCGTATTCAGCTTTGCCAAACCAAAACCAGGGAGTTAGGCCTTCGGGACTGCTATGGGCGAAATAATCTTTATCCAACATGTCTTTCGCCTTAAAATATGCGGCTGTGTTTAGTTTTTGGCTCTCGGCCAACGGCTGATATCCCAAGGACTGTCGCGCCAAGTTAGCAAGCTGGATTAAAGAAGTTTTTGTCAGATCGGCGAAAAATCCTGTTTTGGGAAAATAGATAAAAAACGGGATGACGACAAACTTCAGGACCAGCAGTAAAATAATAAAACGCTTCAAAAATTTGCCGTCTAAAAATTTCGGGCGGTAGCTGTTTTTTTCACAGGGCAAAAACGAGCATTTTAATTTTACCAACAATTCATCTATCATGTTTGTCTTGTGCCAAAATTCTGTTAAGATAACTTAATAATATTCGCTTCGTTTATATTATATCATGAAGGCCTTTGAATTTCATTTCAATCCCGGCGATAAGGATAGGCTGATTTTTGACAGCTTCTGCTGCATACCCGAGAACATTTATGAAAAAAGAATGGGTGGTATTTTTATGCTTGGCGAACTCAAAAATCCCCTACCCCACAATTACAAGCTTTTAGAAAAAATAGCCGCGGTCGTCAAAAAAGAGTTTTATTTAAAATTTCATAGGGCTCACGAACAGGCTCTGAAAGAGTCTCTCAGGCGTGGCAACGAAATTTTGGCTCAAGAAGTGGCCAGGGAGAACACCGATTGGTTGGGAAATCTTAATTTTGCCATAATTTCCCTGAAAAATCTTGAGCTTAATTTCACAAAAGTCGGGTTAACAAAAATATTTTTAATCAGAGGCCCGCATATTATTGATATCGGCTCCAAACTTGACTCTCAGGAAATAGAGCCCTATCCCCTGAAAGTCTTCAATAATATAGTCTCGGGAAAATTGAGAGAAAACGACGTTATTCTGATGTTTTCTGAAAAAATTTTCCAAATCCTAAAAAATACAATAAACGAAATAGCAAAAATTTCTCTTGTTGACGAAAAACAATTAAAAGACCTTATAAAGACGAAGGAGGAAGAGCTGGCTGACGTTTCGGGTGCTTTTGTTTTGATAAACGCTGCAAAATTCCCGACAACATTTAAAAGACCTAAAATAATTTTTCAGAGGGAAATAGAAAAATCATATTCAAAAAAAGCAACAACTTTCTTTAAAAATATTTCCAATTTGGCAGCCTTTTTATCAAAAAGAACCAAAAAAGAGCCGGCTCCTCCGCCGGCTACCCCCCAAAGCGGACCCGTTAAAATAAAAGTCAAAGTGGAAAAACCCAAGCCAAGATCTAACACCTTTAAATTGCCTTCTTTTTCCATGCCCGTTTTCAAATTTAAATTGCCGACTTTTAAAATGCCGATTTTTAAAATGCCCGCCTTAAGAGTGCCTTCTTTCAATTTTTCCAAACTGAAGAATAATCAAATTTTAAAGAAAAAGTTAATCCTGATTTTATTTTTTGCATTTATTCTGACTTTGGGTTTTTTTATTTTTCAGGGTCAGGAAAATCAAAAACAAAAAGAATATTTCGCGACGCTTCAAACTCTCCGGGAAAAAGTATCCCAGGCAGAAAGTTTTATGATTTTAAAAGACGTAAGCCCTGAAGCAAAAAAACAAGCTTTATCCATACTTTCTTTGGCTTGGGATGAAATTGTTCCCCTGACCAAGCTTAGCGGCCCCATAAAAACCGAAGCGATTTCTCTTAAGAAAAAAATTGATGATGATTTAAAAAATTTGAATAATCTTATTAGAATGGAGGAGCCCGAGCTGATATTTGAATTCAACGAGCAGGAATATATTCCTCAAAAAATGGTCTATGATGAAAAAAATCTTTACTTTTTCAGCCCGTATGCCAAGAATATCTATAAATTAGATGAAAACAATAGCGGCCAACTCATTCAGGAAAATCAAAAATTCAGCAGGGCGGACGTAAAAGGCGCCGATTCCGTTTTGTTGTTTTCAAAACCGGACAATCTTGCCGCAATAGAAAACGGCCAGATAAGCGAAAAAATTATTTTGAAAGTCCCCTATCCGAATTTCAACCCGGCTGGCTTTGCGGTATTCAAAAAAAGCGCGTATTTTTTGGACGCAAAAAATGCGGAAATCATAAAATATCTCTCGCCCATTGCAGACAATAAAGACAATCCCCAAAAATGGCAAGGAACCGGCGCCCAAAAGCTTCTGGACGCAAAATCAATTGCCGTGGACGGCTCGGTCTGGGTTCTGGACAAAAACAACGACCTTTTAAGATATTATGCCGGCAATTTGCAAGAAACCATAAATCCTGATATTTTCCCGAAACCCGAAAGTTTTTCAAAAATTTTAATACCTTTCGGCTCACCGTATATTTTTGTTCTGGAGCCCATGCAAAAACGCATCGTCATTTTTGATAAGCAGGGAAAAGTTCAAAAACAATTTGAAAGCGAAAAATTTGATAACCTTTTGGATTTTACGGTTTCCCAAAACGGCAAAACTATCTGGCTTTTAAATGACCTGAAAGTTTATAAAATAAATTTCTAAATTCATTAAACCAAAAACCCGCCTTCCGGCGGGTTTTTTGGTTAGATTGTGTTTTTATTCTTCCTTTTTCTCCCAAAAATCATCCAATACAGAATAAACAATACCGCAGCAATGATAACCAGAACCAACCATCGATCATTGATAAATCTTCCTGACGCAGCTAGTAATTTTACCAAATCAGATTGTTCCGCCATCGCCCCCGCAATATTTTCTGCTCCTTCTGTGCCGATTTTACCCGCCATTTCGCAATCTTTCGGACAGTTTAAATAAGACTCTGTTTCTTCGTTGCAAATTCCGTTGCCGCAATTTGCAGTACAGATTCCAAAAATCCCGACTATTTGTTCTTCTTTTGGAGGGATCATCTCCAGCCCTGCGCAACAAGCCGGCAGATTGGCTATGACGGGTATTGACTCTCCCTCTCCTACGCAGGATTCAACGTCGGATTCCTCGCTGATGCTGGTTGTAAAAGATAATTCATCGCCTACTTTAATCGGAGAACCGTGGGAAATCGGTCTCCAGAAATATGTAGTACCTGGGACCAAACCGGTTATTGTTACAGAATGGAAGATAACTTTATTTACCGAATCCTGTTCGG
>JBDRLH010000032.1:0-6742 GCA_043813215.1 Parcubacteria group bacterium | reverse complement strand
TTATGGAATTTACTACGATTGCTGAGGCTTCTCCTGGATTAACAAGTTGTTCAGCTCAGGGAGGAACCTGTTGCGGAGCAGGAAAGAATTGCACCGGCCCAACATATAATACCAATGGATCCGACTGTCCAACAGCAGAATGCTGTCAAAATGCTGCCAATTGTCCAGCTGGCCCCGGGCCAGAACCTGGTCCTGGGCCTGACCCAGGTCCCGAACCGAATATACAACAGTGTTTGGATTCAACCATTGATACAAACAGCCTTAAAACCTATCAGGTGGGCGACAGGGAAGTGGCTTACGACGGCCTGGTGCCCTGCGGCAAATGCGTATTAGTGGGAGCGCCCGGGGTAGATGTAGTTGATGAAAACAGCGATTGGGTGGGAGACGCCACCGCCACTAACGTCCCTTGCCAGCTCTGCCATTTTTTTATCATGATAAAGGGTATTTCAGACTTCATACTTTTTCAGCTGGTGCCGGTGGTGGCTGTGTTGCTTTTTACGGTAGGGGGCATAATGTATATCGTGGCCAAGGGAGACCCGAGCAAGCTTACCCAGGCCAAAAGCATAATGACGGCCGTGGTATTCGGCCTGGTCATCGTCTTTGTTTCCTGGCTGGTAATCAATACCATCTTCGTCTTCACGGGCCTCATTAATCCCGATTTCGGCTGGGATCCTGGCAAATGGTTTGAGATAAATTGCAGTATTGTTTTGCCGGCGCCTTAAAATCCCAAACGCCCTGTTAGCTCAATCGGTAGAGCAGGTCCCTCTTAAGGACAAGGTTGGAGGTTCGAGCCCTCCACGGGGCATTATTGATTTCTTGAGTAAAATATGCTATCAAAAACAATCGTTTAAAATTTGATTTAAACGATTCTGCTCTTTCTCATATTTTCATTTTGGAGGTGAAAAATGGATATCTTGTTCTGGATACAGGTGACTTTTATCTTAGTCCTGGTGACATCCCAATTTACCAAAATGCTCAAAGAAGTCAAAGGGACGAGTATTTCCTTCTTTCTGTTCTCGGACCTATACTTTGCCATATTGCTTTGGCAAAGCTCGATCGCGCAAGCGCTGAAACCGACTCAGGCGACGCAACAAATTATAATCATTTATCTATTGGCCGTAGCCGGCTATACCGCCCTTCTTTTGCTTCGCTTAATTAAAAAGCGGGATTGGACCAAAGGAGATAACTCCTCCTTGGTAATAGTGCTTCCCGGCGTCGTCTTAGGCGCGGCATTATTCATCATAGAAGGAGCAATCACCCCCATTAACAGAATGATCCTGGCTATCGCTTTAAAAGCCGCCCCTCAGGGTTTTTTAGTCCCCAGGGTTATGAAAGAAGGCCATTCAGGGTTATCGGCAATTTTCGTGGCTGCCTTCAATTTGTTTAATCTTTTCCGCATCAGCCAGCTTGTCATAGCCAATATCGCGACCGGCTGGGATATTAATTCTGTAGTCCTGCTTCTTGCCGAAACGGTAAATGAAATTACCTGGCTGGCCGTAAGTGCCGCCTGGCTAAGGCATCTCCAACAACAAAAATTATCCCCGGCAAGCGTTTAATCAGCTTTACTAAAACAAAAGGAACGCCATGGCGTTCCTTTTTTAATTGGTCGGACTTTGCTTTTTTAATAATCAGTGCTATAGTATCTGGCATTCCCGCACCTTGCGGGATTATTATAATTCTGATAATATATAAAATATGTTGACACCAGAAGAAAAAACAAAAACAATCAAAGATTACAAACTTCACGAAACCGACACCGGATCTTGTGAGGTTCAGATAGCCCTATTAACCGAAGAGATAAAAAGGCTTTTGCTTCATTTAAAAACTCACCCCAAAGACTTCCATTCAAAAAGAGGATTGCTTAAAATGGTCTCCAGAAGGAAAAAATTTTTAAATAACCTCAAACAGGAAAGTGCCAGAAAATATAACTCAGTCGTCAAAAAAATAGGGCTCAAAAAATGAACCTGCAAAAACACAAAGAACAGAGAATAGCCGTGCTGATAGACGTCCAGAACATGTATCACTCGGCTAAAAATCTTTTTCAAGCGAAAGTTAATTTTGCCGAAATTTTAAAGGAAGCGATTTTCGGCAGAAAGCTAATCAGGGCCTTTGCTTACGTCGTCAGGACAAAGACCGGCGAAGAAAAACCTTTTTTCGAAGCCCTGACGAAACTAGGCTTTGAAATGAGGGTCAGGGATCTGCAGGAATATTACGGAGGACTGAAAAAAGCCGACTGGGATGTCGGCATTTCCATTGACGCGGTGAGAATCAGCCCGACCATAGACACCATCATCCTGGTTTCGGGCGACGGAGACTTTATCCAACTGATAGAATACTTGAAAAATCAGGGAAAAAGAGTGGAGGTGATGGCTTTCGGCAGATCAGCTTCTTCAAAATTAAGAGAAGTGGTTGACGAATTTATTGATTTGGAAAAAACTCCGGAAAAATTTTTATTAAAAAAGTAAAGTGGAAAAATTCAGCCTAGAATTAGGCGGTAAAATTTTAGAAGTAATAACGGGAAAGCTTGCCGAACAAGCCAACGGCGACGCTTTGGTCAGGTACGGCGACACGGAACTCTTGGCTACCTGCGTCATGTCAAAAGCCGAAAAAGACGGTGCCGATTTTTTTCCCCTAACCGTTGAATATGAAGAAAAATATTATGCCGCAGGAAAAATCCGCGGCTCGCGTTATTCAAAAAGAGAGTCAAAACCTTCGGACAAAGCCATCTGCAACTCAAGGTTGATTGACAGAGCCATCAGGCCTCTTTTCCCAAAAAATTTATTCAGAGAAATCCAAGTGGTGATAACCGTGCTTTCCTGGGATGCCGAGAATGATCCTGATTTGATAGGCCTGCTTGCTGGCTCGCTTGCCTTGTCAATTTCCGACATTCCCTGGGCAGGGCCGATAGCCGCCGCCCGAGTCGGCAAAACCGAAAAGGGCTTTATTTTAAACCCCGCTTACGCCGAGAGAGAAAAAAGCCAGTTTGATCTTCTTTTTGCGGCGACCCGAGAATCAAACGAAATTTTGCTTAATATGATTGAAAGCCATTTTGAAGAAGCTGAGGAAAAATCGATTCTTGAAGCCGTAGATTTCGCAAAAAAAGATCTGCAAAAATTACTGGATTTTCAAAATGAAATCATTAAAAAAATCGGCAAAGAAAAAGCCGTCATCAAAGCCCCCGAAAAAGACGCTGAATTGGAAAAAGAAATAAAAGAATTCTTGGGACAAAACTTAGAAACAGCTCTCTTTCAAAAAGACAAAATAACCCGCAAAAAAGAAACCGAAAAAGTAGAAAATGATCTTTTTTCCTTTATTGAAGAAAAACATAAAGAGCCCGAAAAAATAAATTATGTAAAAAACTTTCTTGAGCGGGAAGTGGAAAGAATCCTGCAGGAAAATGTGATAAACAACGAAAAGCGGGTTGACGGGAGAAAGCTTGACCAGGTGAGAGAAATAAGCTGCGAAGTCGCTCTGCTTCCCAGGACGCACGGCTCTGCTCTTTTTTGCCGAGGCCAGACAAAAGCCCTGTCTATTTTAACCTTGGGAGCTCCCGGAGACCAGCAACTTTTGGAGGGCATGGAATCTGTCGGGAAAAAAAGATTTATGCATCATTATAATTTTCCGCCCTATTCTTCGGGAGAAACAAAACCGATGCGCGGTCCCGGCAGAAGAGAAATTGGCCACGGACTCCTTGTAGAAAAAGCCTTGTTGCCCTTAATACCGTCTTTTGAAGAATTTCCCTACACCATAAGGGTGGTGTCGGAAATAATCTCATCAAACGGATCTTCTTCGATGGCCTCGGTTTCAGCCTCTTCTTTGGCGTTGATGGACGCCGGCGTTCCGATTAAAAAAGCGGCGGCGGGCATTGCCCTGGGAGTTATGACCGACGGAAGCGGCAGATATAAAATATTAACCGACATCCAAGGGCCCGAGGACTCTCACGGAGATATGGATTTTAAGGTGGCCGGAACAAAAGACGGCATCCTGGCCATTCAAATGGATGTCAAAATAAAAGGCATAAACGAAAACATTTTAAAGGAGTCTCTGGAGGCGGCAAAAAAAGCCAGGATTAAAATTTTGGGCGAAATGGAAAAAGCAATATCAAAACCCAGGTCAGAACTTTCTCCTTTTGCGCCCAGAATTATAACAATGCAGATTAATCCTGATAAAATAAGGGAGGTGATAGGTCCCGGCGGGAAAATCATCAACGAAATCATTGACGAGTGCGAGGTGCAGATTGACATTGAAGATTCTGGGAAAATCTTAATTACCGCCGAAAAAGAAGAAGCCGGCAGAAAGGCCAAAGAATGGATAGAAAACATCACCAGAGAAATTCAGGTCGGAGAAATCTTTCAGGGCAAGATAAAAAGAATCATGGCCTTTGGCGCTTTTGTAGAAATATTGCCGGGCCAGGAGGGCTTGGTCCATATTTCCCAATTGGCGAACTACCGGGTCAACAAAGTTGAAGATATCGTCAAAATAGGGCAAATGATACCCGTAAAAGTCATCGAAATAGACGAGCAGGGCAGAATAAATCTCTCATTAAAAGAAGCTCAAAGGCAAAAATAGCTTTCTGGATATTTTTTGGAAAATATCCCTCAGATAATTTCCATCTCAAAGGGATAAAAATTATAAAAAATAATTATGCCAAATCAGAAAACACCTCCGACAAACCAGCCGCCTTCAGAAAAAAAGGAGTTTTTGCGTCGCGAAGAAATCAAGACAATGCAGAAAGAAATCAATAGGATTCGCGAAGAAGGAGTGCAAAGGAAAAGAGAAAAAATCACAGGCATGGAAGTCGAAAAGGAAGAATTCTCTTTTACCCCTGTCAAAACTACGGCGGACAAGAAGGCTTCAGAAGACAAAGAAAAAGTAAAAACAGAGGAGCCAACCATAATAAAGCCGCCGGAGATAAAATCTGCTCCGGAAAATCTACCAACCGGGGAGACGCCGCAAGAACAATCCGCAGAACAAAAAATAATGCCGGAGGCATCCGACGCCATTGAGCAAAAAAGTCAAATAGAAAAAACTCTGCAGGAATTATCTTTAAAAATACAATCTTTAAGAGAGAAAAAAAACCAACTCACAGCCGAAGCCGATAATCTGAAGCTGGGTTTGGCGCCCATCTACGAAAAAGAAAGAATAATCGAGGCCAAGAAAAAAACAATCGAGGAAAAGGAATCAAAAGCCGCCGAAGCGGAAGAAAAAAGAAAGATTGAACAAGAAAGATGGGGCATAGAAAAACAAAGAGAAACAATCGAAAGAGAAAGGTGGGGCACAGAAGAAGACATAAATAGCTGCCAGAATGAATTGAAAAAAATCGACCTGGATTTGCAAAAAGCTTTATCCGAACAAAATGAAATAGAAAAACAAAAGGAATTAATTGAAAAAAAAGAAAAGGAACAAGAGTTGAGGGAAGAAAAAATACGGCTGGAAAAAGAACTCAAAACCCTGGAGACCGACTGGCCGTCCATAGAAGACGAAAAAAACAGCAAGCTGACGCAGAAAAACAAAATTGCCGATAATTTGCGGATAATTTTAGAAAATGAAAAAAATACCGAAGAG
The DNA here is from genome assembly GCA_043813215.1 of Parcubacteria group bacterium. Classification (GTDB taxonomy): domain Bacteria; phylum Patescibacteriota; class Minisyncoccia; order Minisyncoccales; family JAQTPW01; genus JBDRLH01. The sequence continues at coordinate 1,177 of JBDRLH010000032.1, read as the reverse complement.
GCCATAAAACAGCTTGAACAAAAAGAAGACGCGACCGCCGACCCCCAAGAAAAAAGAAAAACAGAACAAGAGCGCCAGCAAGCAGAACAAAAAAGAGCTGAACTGGAAAAAAGCAGGTGGGCAAAAGAGATAGAAAACAATAATGCCGGCTCGGAGTTAAAAAAAATCGAAACCAGCCAAAAAGAATTAAAAAAGCGCAGAGATACCATAAAAAGCAGGCTAGAAGAAATAGATTCCCAGATCAAACCAGTCGCTTCGGAAAATTTTCAAAAAGAAATCCAAAAAGAAATCTCGCCAGAACCGGTCCCGCCAAAAATAGAACCGGCAGAGCAGCAAAATCCTCCTCAAAGGCCGGCTCAAATTTGGATAAAGCCGGAAACGGAATTTGATGAAAAAAAAGAGGAAGAACAGCCAAAAACTCTTCTTGATAAAGAAGAAATTGCCAGAAAAATCTTCTTAGAAAGAACCCAGGAATTGGAAAATAAAGAAGCGGCTCTTTTGCGGGAAGCAACGATAAAAAGTTACCGGCAAAACCGGGAACCCATAACTTCCCTGCACAAAAAACAATCTCTGCTGGAAAAAATCTGGGTGAGATTCGTTCTTGTTGTTTTGACCTGCGCCATCATATTCTTTGTCGCCATTTTTTGGTATTGGTACTTGGTAATTAATAAATAACAACTATCATATGGATAAAAAAAACATAGAAGAACTGAAGCAAAAACTGGAAAAAGAAAAAATAGCCCTTGAAGAACAGCTTAAAAAATTCGCCACCAAGGATGAGAACATGAAAGGCGACTGGGATACGCGCTTTCCAAAACTTGACAGCAATGTTTCTGGAAGTGCCGGCTTGGAAGCGGCCGCCGACGAAGTTGAAGAATACAGCACCCTTTTGCCCCAGGAACACAGCATGGAAATAAAAATCCAGAATATCAATCTGGCCTTAGAAAAGATGAAAAACGGCAAATACGGCGTCTGTGAAAGCTGTCAAAAAGAGATACCCCTTGATCGCCTCAACATCTCGCCGGAATCAAGGTTCTGCTTTGACTGCGGCAATAATAAATAATTTGCGAATCGAAAACATCTTCAACAAAACCGCCATCATGTGATGGCGGCTTTAAAATCGCTAAAGCGAAAATACTCTACTTGGCAAAAGGATTGCTTGCGCCAGTGACAGAGA
>JBDRLH010000031.1:0-23799 GCA_043813215.1 Parcubacteria group bacterium | reverse complement strand
GGCGTGTTATTGTAACCTTTCCAGATAGTGGTTGAAGCGATTTTCCCGACATTGGCCCAGGTAAGAGTTGAGGTGCAGGTGCCGGTTGTTCCGGTGGCGGCGTACTGGAGCTTGAAAGATTTTTCTCCGGCGCCCAAGGCCGCTGTCGCTTGCAAGGAAATCCTTAATCGGACAATACCGCCTGTCCCTGGCGGGCTGTTGGTGGCGTTTGCCGCAATATTTTCAAGTTCAAGCAAATCATAAGTTCCTCCTGCGGGCCAGGGGTCGGTCGGCGTCGCCGAATCTGCATTTACATACCATTGGAAATAATTCTGCGCCAAGGATGGCGGGTTTTTGGAGGCAAAAATTACTCCGCGGTAAACCGGCAAAGTGGTGGTTGAAGGCAGCGTATATGTAATAGTGTGGGTGTGGCCTTGGTCCGAACCAATCGAAGAAGGAGTTAAATCCGCATAACTGCTCCTGTCGGCCGTGCCAAGACTCTGAATTGTTGAATTGGCGTGGGAATGGGTAGAAGTGCCTCCGGTGGCTCCGTACTGCGTACTGCTTGCTAAAATGAATTTATCGTTAAAAGCCTGTCCCGCGCCCGAAACCGAAGTCCATCCTGAAGGAACGGTTGCGTTGAACATGGCAATCATGCCGTCAGGTATGGAAGTGGTGGCCGTGGTTTTTCCTAAAACCACGCTTATGTAAGGCACGGCGTTTGAAGCGGTGACGCTGCCCACTCCCGAAGCGGTGTGCGTATGGGCGACTATATCCGCCAGAGTACTACCTGAACCGCGACCCAATTCACTTGCAGAGTTGGCGGATAAAGTGATATTTACATTATGGCTGTGAGTTGCCGAACCTCCGGTGGAAGTGGCGCTGTTTCCCCTGATAGTCCTGCCGTCGGCTGCTGTATAGAGAGACCAGTCATCGGGCATTGTTGTTGTGTCAAAAATCGCAATGGCGCCGTTGGGTATTGTGGAGGTGTTGGCACTGATTATTTTCAGATCATAATATAACGGCAAACTGCTAGTTGCCGTCACCGTGGCAGATGTCAAGGCGTGATTGTGTGTAGCCGCAGGGTATGGTTCCGCAGTTTTTCCACCATCATAATCTTCAACACTGCTGGGCTGGGACGTAGTGCCAAAACTGAAAGTGTGGTCATGCGTCGCCGATCCGGAAGTGGCTGCGGCATACGAAGAAGTTCCCATGAGAAACACCTGATAGAATGGGTCGCCGGCAATACAGGAAAGACAAGTCCATCCGCCAGGTATTGTCGCTCCTGTCCAAAAAATTAAAATGTCATTTGGCCCATCTGACGCAATCTGCCACGACCTGGCTTCCTGAAAAACCACCTGTGAGTTCTGTGAAGAACTGTTCTCCGCGTTTTTTTCTTTTTGTTCGTCGTCCACCCAAATATCTTTGAATTTTTCTACGAAATTTTTATCTTTTTCAAAACTCAAAGGCCCCAGCAAATAAAGATACGGGCTGATGTCCGGTGCATCAAAAATATATTTTAATTCGTAATTTTCCCCGGCTTTCCAATCCGCATCCCAAGCAGTCGATCCGTTAATTACAAATGAATCAGGCACCGTTTCAATCACTTGTCCTTGGAAATCTTCATTGGCTTTTATTTTCAGCGTCATCTGGTAGTCAGCCGTGGGATTTATTCTTGTCGGGCCGATTCTTTCCACGTCAAACGGGACCTTGCTTTTTACCTCAAAGGAATCCGTGATTTCATTGCCCGTATCAAGATTGACAAGCTTGAGCGTGTAAACGCCCGTTTTTTTGATCTGATAATATGCGAAATAATCGGGAACATCCGTGATATTATCCAGGCCGCATTTCCCGCTTTTTTGAATTAAGGCGCTTTCAAAAGATTTTTTGTCGGCGGCGTCGGCAACACTGATTCCGAAAACTCTTTTAATTTTATCCCAGAAACTTGTCGAAGAAGCCGCCATTACTTCAGCCGGTTCGCCAGTTGTGGCAATCTGGTTTTCGGGCAGGATTATTATTTCCGTTTCTGTAATTGTTTCTTGGGTTTTTGTGGTCGTCGCCTCAGTTTTAAGAATTATGTTTTCGCTTGTCGTGGCAAAAATTTCATCCGTCGTGCTTGCTGTTGCGGCTTCCTCCGCAGTTATGATTTTTTCGGTCTTTACATTGTCTGTTGTTTCTTCCTGAATGGCATTTTCAATTTTTTCCGTCTCCGTTGTCGTCGGAGCTTCGGTCGTGCTGGTGGCAATTTCTTCAGTGATGATCGGTGGCTCATTGTTCATTATTTGCAAATTTTCCGAACCGTCAGTTGTAAAAATCGTAACGTTGCCATCGGGGTCGGTAAGTTCTAATTTTAAATTCGCATCGCATAAAGTATGTCCGTCGTTTTTTAAAGCCGCCATTTGCAGATAAGCCGTTTCTCCGGGCAGATAAATTGATTTATTGCTGTTTATTGCCAAAACTCCCCAAACGAACTCCTCCGTGAATTTATGAACGGTTCCTTTATTGTGAATTTCTATTAAAAGATAGTGCTTGCCGGGCAAAATTTTTTTTAAAGGCCTCTTTTTTATTGAAAAATCGCCGTTATTTTTAAAGATTGTGTCCGGGGAATCGTCGATGATTTCTCCGATGCTGTTTACGATTTTCGTTTTAACTTTTATGCCGTCCCAATAATCAACAAAGCCGAGGGCTTCTCCCGCCGAAGTCAATAAAGAAGTTTTTTCCTTTTTGTAATTGTATTTGAAATCGGGATTTTCATTCGCGCGGAATGTTTTTTTCTCAGAAAGCAGTTCCAGGGAATTTGCCTGGCTTTCCTCTTCCTGTTTTTCCGCATAATTCACTTCCACCCAAAGGCTGTCAAGATATGCCGTGAATTTTGTTTGGCTCCCGGCCACTCCTTCAAATTTTATTTTCAGATTTTTGACATCATCCCAATTTTTCAAAAACGGCGCATCGTAATCAAAATATCCGCCGTTAATAGCGTTTGATAAATTTTCCGAAGATATCGTTTCAAGAATCTGCCAACCCTGCCCGTTGAGGCTCCACCAAATAATGATTTTCGTATCGGGCGTCTGCAAGAAATCAACAACATTGCTTGTCGCGTTTTCTAAAATATTTTCCGGGATGTTTTCAGTCGTCGTATCGGCAATATTTTCAATTGCTGTATTTGTTGCATTTTCAGCTTCCTCCGCATCGGAAGTATTTTCAACCGTTGTTGTCGCTTCGTCTGTGATTGGCAGAACTGACGTTTCGTCTGGGGTTGGCAGGATCGGTGTTTCTTCGGCCGTGGCGATGGAAACCAGTTTCCTGACAATATTCTCGCTTAACTGGTCAATTTTTTCCGTTAAAATGCTGAAAATTTCTTTAATTTTTTTCCAAAAAATTAACGGCCCCTGAACGTTATTGTCTTGCTCCGGACTTTTGCTCTCCGCTTCCTGTTGCTCCATTAAAATATCCGACGATTTCTGCCCGATGGCGAATGAAAATTTGATTTTCGCCGATAAGAATTCTTTTTGGATTAAGTCTTCAAAGACCGGGATCTGCTGGGCTGTGGCAATTTTAATCCCGAGCACTTTTTTTATCCTATTAATCAATGATATCGGCTCAAATTCATTAATCGGTTCAGGGTTTTCAGGAATTGTTTCAGAGACTATTTCTGGAATCACCTCAGGAATCACTTCAGGAATCACCTCAGGGATTATCTGCTCTTCTATTATTTGTTCTTCTGAAGAATAACTGTCTTCTTCTTGGGTTGCTTCTTGGGTTTCTTCTTCGGCAACAACTCCAGACTCATCAATTGCAGGAGTTTCTGCTTCTTCTGAAATTTCTTCTGCTACTGTCGTATTTTCTGACGATTCGAATTTTATGATCTGTTCTTCCAGCGTTTCTGTTTCTGTTTCTGTTTTTTCTATTAATAATTCTTCTATTGTTGCTTCTTCTATTTCTTGATTTGTTTGCTCGCTATTTACATCTTTTTTTTCTTCTTTTTTATCCGCCCCTGTTATGGAAAAATTTTGGACAAATAAATTTGATGCGCCGCCATTATATATTGCCGAATTGTTTTCGGAAAATAAATTAATGTCTTCCTCCGGTCCGACTTGAGGCGGCCCCAGAACATTCTGTTGATTCCGCCATCCCGCATTTTCCATAGAATCGCCGTTAATTTGAATCGGATAAATCTCAACGATTTGAGGTTGGTTTTTAGAAGTAAAAGCCCAGCCGGCAAAACCTCCGAAAACAATAAAAACAAATATTGCAAAAGCAATGGCGTATTTCGAAATTTTTAGAAATAGCCGATGAAAATTATTTTTTGCAATCAGTAAAAACGACAACATCGGAAAGTATCTGGATTTTTTGCGCGATAAATAATCGTTTATTTTTTCTTTGTCGGTTTCCCATTTATTTAATTTATAAAATCTTTTTCCTTTTAATATTCCCTTTCTGACCAAAGAGCCGATATAGTCAGATGAATAATCGGTAACTTCTGAAGCTTGTTTTAATGTCAGATAATTCCTCCATAACAAAAAAGAAGAATCTCGTGTGGCGAGATTTTTAGTTTTTTTAGCGTATTTAATTAGGTCGGCTGTAGATACCAGCCACGGCGAACTTTTTGGAATTTTTTTACCCCTTATCAGGCCTTTTCTTAACAAAAAACCAAGATAATCGGGCGCGTATCCGGTTATTTTTGCAGCTTGTTTTAAAGTAATTTTTTGTAACGGTATTAATCCCTCCATTCTGCTGAATCTCGATACTCGAGATTGGTTTAAATTAGTTCATTTTACGCGATGCCAACAAGAGTGTCAATTGTGGACAACTCAAAAAGCATAAATCCCAATCGAAGAGGAATCGGGAAAATCTTCCGATTTTTCCGTGTAGGAAAAAATTAAAATCGAGGGTTTTTAAGGAGCGATGTGTGGTTAAGTTAGGCTTGGCGTAGCTACGACCTAAGTTTAGTTATCCACATTGACAAGCTTTTTGTTTAAATTAGAATATAAGTAGGTTTATTAAAGTTTTATATGATTTCTGCTTAATAAACATTAATAATTTAATACTTAATAACCAAATATATGAAAGAAAAGAAATACGTTACTGTTAATGAAGCAGCAAAAATGCTCGGAGTAACCCCTTTGACCCTGAGAAACTGGGATAAAGCTGGCAAATTAGTCGCTCTGCGCAACCCCTTGAATAATTACCGTATATATAAGAAAGAAGATATCGATTTCTTTCTGCGAAGGATAGAATCAAAGGGAAAGGTCATGATGGGGTAATCCTTCATTCATCATCGCTTCAAATATAAATCGCCTGTTAATTCGGGCGATTTTTGTTGGATTATTTAAATTTTATCATTTATCTCATTATTCATGTTAAAATAAAAAGCGTAGAGAACTGTTCTCTGCGCTTTTTGATATTACGGAATATCAAATGAAAAATGCCTAATTTCCAATTCTGAAAATTCTTTTTAATAACGATGTGATAAATATAAGGATAGTCTGAATAAATAGGTTTGTTAAAACCAAGGACGCAACCAGCAGGCAAATCTCAATGAGGGCAACTGATTTTACAAAAAAAGCTATTATTAGCAAAGGCCAAATATTTTTTAAATCTGAAAAGGAAGGCCCGATCATCGCTCCAACATTTAAAAATAACAGAATCATCAGCCAACTTTGCCAATCAGAAAAATTTATTTGGGATAACAAATGAAATGGCGCCAGGAAAAGATCTGGTAAATTTAAAACTTGCGGCATAATAAAATATCCCTCAAGAAAATATTTATTCAATGCAAAAAGAAAAAAAAGCCCGCCGATTATCGGCGCGAGGGAAACTAAAAATGGTCCGACAAATGGAATCTTCGGCTTTAATGACACGACATGCGGCTGCCTTGAAAAAACGCTGAACTCGGTAATTTTGGCGCCGGTTAATATGCAAAATATCGCATGAGATAATTCATGCACGATTGTCCCGCAATAATACAAAAATCTGACTGCGGGATGATTTAAATAGCGCCAATTCAGCCAATTGCTGATATATCCCAAGATTGCGATCAAAATAATTAAAATTCCCAGATTCATAAGAAAGTATAATTTATATTAACAAAAAAACCGCCCTGAGCATATCGAGGACGGTTTTTTCATAAAGCTATTTTATCTTACTGATTTATTCCTAAAAGTTCCACTTCAAAAATAAGAGTCGCCCCGCCCGGAATTGCGCCCGGAATACCTGTCGCTCCATAGGCTAAATCAGAGGGAATTGTTAATTTTCTTTTTTCGCCTATTTTCATTCCAAGCACCCCCAAATCCCATCCTCGAATCACTTGTCCGCCTCCTAAAGCAAAGGAAAACGGCTCTCCTCTGTCAATACTGGAATCAAATTTTGTTCCGTCTTCAAATGTCCCGACATAATGGACCGAGACCGTGTCGCCATTTTCTGCGGCCTGGCCTGTCCCCTCTTTTATTGTTTCTACTTTTAACTCCTCTGGTGGATTTATGTTTTGATTTTGACTTTCTTGCATATTATTATTTTGATTAATACCGAGTTCTTCATACATTTTTTTATTGTCTTGAATCTGGAAATAAACTGCCACGGATAGGATTATTATGATTATTATTCCTCCAATTATATAGTTTCTATTCATGGATTTAGAAATTAAAAATTAGTAATTAGTCATTTTTAACATCTATCTCTTTTTTGATTTCTTCAAATTCGTTCTCTACTGCTTTTAAACGCTCTCTGGAGGCCGAAATCAGCCCTACGGCCTCTTTCACCAGCCTTAAGCCTTCTTCTACGTCTATTTCGTCCTGGGTGTCAAACCAGGCAGTTATCTCGGCCAGACGCTTGAGGTTATTGTTGAGGTTTATTTTTTCTTTTGCCATACCTTTTTTACTTGCGAATTAATACTGCCATCGACCACCTTTAAATCTATATTTTGCCCGATTTTTACATCCCCTATTTTTTTGATAATTTTCCCTTTGTGGCGGGCGATACTATAACCAAGTTTTAGCTGGCGTTCGGGATTATTCAGGCTGACAGTTTTTTCTGCGTACGCTAAACTCTGGTTTGCTTTTGACAATACCGCTCCAAAACCAGACAATGATTTTCCCAATAAGTTCTGCAAATTGATTTTAACATTAACTGTCGCATTTTTAAAATTAAGGAATGAAACTTTTAATTTATTTTCAATGTTTTTATAATTTTCCAGAATTTCTTCATAGCGCCCGACAATGTCTTTTTCGTGTCTTTCTATGAGCAGCAATGCTTCTTCCCAAGATTGATTAAGAAAATTTGCCGCCGCTGTCGGAGTAGACACCGAAATGTCAGCCGCAAAATCAACCAGAGGCTGATCTTTATCGTGCCCCACACCGACGATTGTCGGCGCTGGAAAATCGGCCACTGCCCGCACCATTTTTTCATTATTAAACGCCATCATGGATTCCAAAGATCCGCCCCCGCGGATAATAACCAGAGCGTCCAGATTGTATTTTTTAAAAGTTTTTATTGAACGCAAAAGGCCGGCTACCGCTTCCTGGCCCTCAACGCGCGAATCCACCATTTTAATTTTAAAACCGAAGCTGCCTATATTTGATAAAAAATCGGAAAGAACCGCCCCTTGTTTTGAAGTGATCACTCCAATCTTTTGCGGGTAATTTTGCATTTGCCTTTTGCGCTCGGGCGCAAAAAGACCTTCCGAAGCCAGCTGTTTCTTTAATCTTTCATACTCTTTTTTTAGGGCGCCTTCTCCGGCCAGCTCAATAATGTCGGCTATAAAAGATAATCTGCCGGTCGGCGCATAGATATTCGGGACCCCTGTTGCAGTAATTTTCATTCCGATTTCCAATTTTATGCTGTATAGACTGTAATTTGATTTCCAGATTATACAGTTTATTACCGCCCCGTCATTTTCATCCTTTAATGTAAAATAAACGTGGCCGGTGGGCCCTGTTTTTGCTTCGCTCACTTCTCCGATAATTTTTGCCTGGTATTCTTTCAGCCCCGAATTTAAAAAAGAAATGTATTCCGAAACCGAAAGAATTTTATTTTCATTAATTTCCATGATATTATCTCTCCGCAAAATCACAGATGTCGCCGAAGTCGCAATGGGCGCACTGCCAGCCGGGGGTTGGCTTAAAATCACTCTTTTTTATTTCTTCTATTTCTTGGATTATTTTTTCTTTCAGCTCTTTTTTCTCTTTTTCTAAACCTAAAAATGACGCTTTTTTACCATCATTGAGATAATAATAAATCAGCTCCTTGGGTTTTATTTTAAAAATTTCTTCCGCGGCGATTTGATAAATCAACAATTGTTCTTTGGCTTCGGCGTCCAATTTGTCTCTTGAGACGCCTGTTTTATAATCAAAAATCACGACACCGCCTTCTTTTTCGTCAATCCTGTCTATCACGCCGAACAATGTGTGCTCCCCCACTTTCAAGTTAAAGGGCGTTTCCAGGGCCAGATTATTATCTATTTTTAAAATCTTGGGCTGATTTTTTTCAAATTCCCTATAAAATTCTTTTATTATTTTTTTCCCAAGCTGATAATATTCTTCTTTTTGTTTTTTGGTTTCATACCATTCGTCAATCCACGACCGCTCATAAATGTCGCTTAATGTTTTGAATGTTAAAGATGTTGAAATCGTTGAAGATGTTTTATCCGAGAAGCCGAAAAGATCGTTCTGGCTTTTTACCGTTCCCTCATTTGTCATTTTCAAAAAATCATGCAAGGTGGCGTGCATTGTTTTGCCGAAGGAAAAGACCGCTTTTCCCCTTGTCGGCACCTTTAGTATAAAGGCGAATTTGTACTGCAGCGGGCATTTATCAAATGCCGCCAGTTGCGAATAGGAAAAGTGGTCCGGTAATTGGTAGCTGGTGGCTGGTAACTTCTTGGTGCGTCTTTCTGGTTTTTCAAGCAAGCCGTTTTTCATTTTGATTTTCTCATTTTCGATTTCTTTATACCCCATTTCAATCATAAATCGGGACAGTTTCTTTTTTCTCATCCCTCCGTAATCCTCAGCCGTCGTGAAATAAAGCTCTTTTTTTGCCCGGGTCATGGCTACATAGCATAATCTCCTTTCTTCCTGCAGATGAACATCGCCTTTGGGCTTCATGTCTTTTATCAAGTCGTCGGGAAGCTCTATCGGATCTTTTCTTTCCGTCGTCGGAAAACGTTTGTCCACCATGTTGGCCAAAAAGACGTATTTGAATTCAAGGCCTTTGGCTCCGTGTATGGTCATCACTTTTATCATTTCGGGGCCGGTTTCCGGGTCGAATCTCAACTTTCCCTCTTCTCCCGAATCTATTTCAAGATTTATTTCGCGTATAAAATTATAAAGTATCGGCTCAATGGTCGCCTCCTCAAACGTTTTGACTCTTTTGTAAAATTGGTTTAATAAATCCAAATGTTCCTTGTCGTCTTTATCAACTAAATATTTTAAATATCCTGAATCCTCCAAAAAAGCCACCAGTATCTCAGAAACCCTTTTTACTTTTGCCAAAAAACTGTGCTTTTTTATCAAGCTCAAAACAAAAGTTATTTTTTTTTGAGCTTTTTGTGAAATCCTCGGAATCAAAAGCAGTTCTTCCATGGCTTCATAAAGCGATTTCGTTTTTTTATGGGAATAATGCATCAGCTTCATCACGTCCTCTTGGGGAATTTCCAAAAAAGGCATGCTCAAAACCCTCCAGACGGCCGGGCTTTCGTGGTAGTCGTCCAAAAGCTTAAAATAGGAAATCACATCCAGAACAACCGGTTTTGAATAAAGCCCCTTTGAAGCTAAAAATTGGTAAGGAAATCCTGTCCGCTCAAGAGCTTTTATGAAAGGGCCGGCCGCGTCATTGGCCCTGACCAAAATCGCGAAATCATTATAAGTCGCCTCTTTGTCTTTTTTTAAAATCTCTATGATTTTCTTTATCGTCTTTGAAACTTCTTCTTCAAGAGTTTTGGCGTGAATGTGCTTTATGACGCCCTGATGCTTATCTTCGGCAATCAATTTTTTCGAAATTTTATTTACAAATTCCAGACGGTCCGGGTCATTTAATTTGATAAATCTATAAGCCGAATCCAAAATATTCTGTCGGGATCTGTAATTTTTGACCAAAGAAACCTGGCGGGCGGAGGGGAAATCTTTTTTAAACTGTATGATATTTGAAAAAGAAGCGCCCCGAAACCTATAAATCGCCTGGTCGTCGTCGGCACAGACGGTCAGGTTGTTTTTGGGAGCTGATAAAATTTTTATCAGCTCGTATTGCGCCCAGTTTGTGTCTTGGAATTCGTCAACTAGAATATATTTAAATTTATTGCGATATTTCTGCAAAATTTCTGGTCGATTTTTAAAAAGTTTCAGGCAATAATTTATCAGGTCGCCAAAATCAAGCGTGCTGTTTTCCAAAAGTAGTTTTTGGTAGACAAAATAGGCCCTGGCCACTTCTTTTATTCTCTCCGTCTCATTATTTTCCGGAGCGTCATCCCTGGTTTTTAACTTATCGGCGTACTTTAAATAATCCTCCGGGTAAATTTCCTGGTCCTTGCAACGAGAAAAATGCGCAAGCAAAGCCTGGATAAATTTTGTCGGATTTCCCAGGGGCTTGTAATAATCCAGGTCAAATTTATCCAAGTTTTTATAGACCAAAAGCCAGCCGGCCGTGCCGTCTGAAATCTTAAAATCGTTAGGAAGCCCTATGTCCAAAGCATGATCCCGCAAAACTCTTTCGCAAAAAGAATGGAACGTGGAAATCCATAAATCCACATAGCCGTAAGGCAAAAGCTTGTCTATCCTTTCTTCCATTTCTTCGGCCGCTTTTTCGGTAAAAGTGACGGCTAAAATTTCTTCGGGCTTTGCCCCCTGCTCTATCAAATAAGCTGTTCTTTGCGTGATAACCGTGGTTTTGCCGGTTCCGGCCCCTGCCACAATCAAAAGCGGCCCCTCTTTATGAGTCACCGCTTCTTTTTGTTCTTTATTCAGTTTTTCCAGATTCAACAGCATTGATTTATAGTAGCAAAATTGCCTTAAAACAAAAAATTTGGATTATTATATTTGCAAGTTTTATCAAAAATGGGAAAATGAAATATATGGCAAAGAAATCATTATTCATACTTCCTTTTGACCATCGAGTCTCATTTGCAAAAGAATTTGAAAATACAGAAGAATCAAAGCAAATCATTTACCAGGGTTTTGAAAAAACACTGGAATCTGGCGCTATGTCGAAAGAATCGGCGGCGATTTTGGCTGACGAACAGTATGCCGGCGCAATCATAGAAGACGCAGTTTCTAAAGGTTATACCGTTTGCCTTGCCGTAGAAAAAAGCGGCCAGGATGAATTTGATTTTGAATACGGCGATAATTTCGGCGAGCATCTCAATAAATATCGTCCAGCTTTTGCCAAAGCCCTGGTGCGCTATGATCCCGAGGGCGACATTGAATTGAATTTCCGTCAGAGGCAAAAATTAAAAAAACTGAGCGATTTCTGCAAAAACAACGGTTATCAGTTTATTGTTGAACCTTTGGTTCCGGCGAGCGAAAACACAACCCAATTGAGATTAATGATAAAAATGGTAAAAGATCTGCAAGGCGGCGGCATAGAGCCGGATATCTGGAAAATTGAAGGATTGGAAAACCCCAAAGATTATCAGGACTTGCTGGTGCAGATAAAATCAAACGGCCGGGAAAACGTCAACGCCGTTGTTTTGGGAAGAGGCGCCAATGACCAGCAGGTGGAAAAATGGCTTTTGGCCGGAGCCGGGGTCAGGGGCGTCATCGGTTTTGCCGTCGGCCGGACGATTTTCTGGCAGCCCCTTCTTGATTATAAAAACAAAAAAATCTCAAAAGAAGCCGCCGCTTCTCAAATTTCTCAAAAATACTTATATTTCTATAAATTATTTATCGGCGCCGCCAAACAGATATTTTAATAATTCTTTTGCCCCCAGCCCTCTATGGCCGACCTTAAATCTCTCCTTGTCGGTAAATTGAGAATAATATTTGCCGCCGATGACGACTATCGGGTCATAACCGAATCCTGACCCTTCTTTTGGTCCGTCGGCAATTTGCCCCTCCAAATTTTGCTCATATATCCAAAAATCTTTTTTTTCAGGAATATAAGCCGCCAAAACCGCCTTATATCGGCAGGTCCTTTTTTCTGCCGGCACGTCTTTTAACTTTTCTAAAATTTTCATATACCTGTCCCTATCAGTTCCCGAAAGCCATCTTTTGGCCTCTACTCCGGGATCTCCGCCCAAAGCGTCAATAAACAATCCCAAGTCATCGGACACGGTCAAAAGCCCTGATTTTTCTCCGTAATATTTCGCTTTCTTTTTGGCGTTTTCCAGCAAGACGTCGCTGGATTCTTCGACGTCCTCCCGGATACTTAAATCATCCAAAGATAACAGCTCAATGCTTTTATCCAACCCTTCAAAAATTTTTTTAAACTGCCCGAATTTATTTTTATTATGAGTGCCGATTAATATTTTCATGAATATATTTTACTTAAAAAAGTTCTATTTTTCCAGTTTTCTCAAAATAAAAACCGCCGGGAATTAAAATCCCGAACGGCTTGTAATGTTCTTTTCCCGGGCGCTTCAGGCTTTAAGAATTCCTACGAGGAAACCGAGGAAACCAAGGATGAACGAAATTGCGCCGATGATTGGAATGGCAGTTAATGCTGCTGACCCCGTGATTTGCAGCAGGATGCCGATTGGCAGAACAACAGTGCCCGAAGCAAGCAGCCAAGCGGAGATATCCTGAAACTTATTGGAGAGTTTTACCATTGGCTGAGCAAGGCCGACAAGAATGCATGTCGTAGCAAGGCAAAGCAAGTGGCTGTGGGCGCTTTTTTCAAAAGATGTGAGTTCCGGAATTCTGGAGCTCATCAAAAATCCGTGCACCAATGCCAGCAAGAACCAGGATGCCCCCCATCCGACAAGAAACTTTTTAATGTTCACTCTCCCTCCTTATTTAATTTATCCCAAATTTTTTATTCAGGGTTGTTTTATTTTATACATATATGATATTTTGTCAAATTTCTGACGCTTTCAGAAAAACCGGCACCCTGATTTGGGCGTCATTTTCCGGCAACCCGGAGGGATTATCCTTAATAAAAATGAGCGTTCCCGGCTGATCTTTCGGAATATAAAAGTCCAATATTAACTCAAAGGGAATAAAGTCTTCGGTCATCCATTCGTCTTGCGCCTGAGTAAAAGTTTCTCTGATAATATTGCCTTTTTCGTCAAGCAGTTTTATCGGAAAAGAGCCCTCAAAAAACCAGTATCCCCGCGCCTGGCCCTTGATTGCGTATGGGCTTTGAATTATTTCGTTTGGCTGGGGATTCTCAACTATAATAAGCTCTTTTTTGCGATTTACGGATTTTTGAGCTAAAAAATAATAAATCAATCCCCCGCCGATTAACATGACGACTGCAATGACGATGATTTTTTTTATCATAATTGAATTTTAACACAAAAGCATAAAATAAATTAGAATGTCTAGCAGGAGACAATCGCCTGATAAACAGGTGTTTAAAAAAACCGCCGATGAATTTTAAAACTCACGGCGGTTTCATTCAAAATTCTTCGTCCCCCTTCTATGCCCTCTACGATTTTCCCAATACATTGTAAACCTCTTCCATTACCTCTTCAACTTCTAACTTTTTAAATTTAGATATGCATTCCGGACAATCAACGGTAATGTTCCGTCTTATAATCGTGGTTTTTTTTGATTTTCCGCAAACAGTAAACTCTTTCATAGGAAAGCCCAAATGAACGCGGAAAATATCGCCTTTTATGAAACAGCCGAATGGAGATGAGGGAGAAGAAAGGTCTGGCAATTCTTTAATAATTAGCTTATTATCTTTGGTAATTTCCACCCCTTGCCAAAGCCAGTTTTCCATTTTTTACCTCCTTATTTTTCCGTAGTTTCTTTTTATAACGACGCGGTAAAAAAATCAAGCCTAACGGCTTGAAATTATTAATTGGGGCTATTGGATGGCGCCGGAACCTCTTAAAAAAAGACAGCGCGAGATTAATTATTTTGCGCTGTCCTAAATTACCATCGGTAATCGATTTCTATATTTTTCTAGGGCTTCCGGATATGCGCTTGCATTTAATTTGGCTGGAATACTCCTGTTCATTCGGCTTTCAGCTTGTTGCAATAGAATTTTGAATCTTTCACTTGCTTCTTCCGGCGTTTTAACTTGAGATTCTAAGATGGCTCTATCCAGCTCATCTAGGGCGACCATTCCTACTTTGATAGGCTTTTCTCTCCGTACAATCTGTTTTTTTACCGGCGGCTTATTGATTCTTTTTTGCTTGTTAATCTCCCTCTGGCTAGCGGTAGTTCTTTTCCGTTCTGTCTTTTTTGTTTTTGGCTGAATACGTACAAATTGCCCCGATCGGTTTTTTACATATAAAAAAGGACTGCTCTTCCCCATATTATTTTCCCTCCTTTCTCAATATTATGCTTTATATTTACGTATCTGTTAATACAATTTTTAAGGAACGTAAAAAAGAGACTAATCTCTCCTCCTCTGTTTTTTCTAACATAATTAGTTGATTTGTTCAAATAAAAAAGGATTTACAGTAATCGGCTGTAAACCCTTTTAAAACTAACCGACTTTAATTTAAAGACCGAACGGAAGTAATCGCTCACCCTTTTGATATAATCTTCTGGGTGGGCTTTAAATATTTGGGCGTGTTCACCAGAATCAATCACCCATAAAATGGAAGGGGCAGCTTCGTGGAGCCGCCGAGAGTGTTTTACGGGTATCCTCTCGTCGTTATCACAATGAATTAAAAGAAAAGGATACTTTAAATCTCCAACAACTTTTTCCGGATCAATTTTGTCCAAGTCAATCTTATAGAGAGTCCGAACTGTCCAGGTTATTCCCGGCACAAGAGCTGAAGCTAACCAAGATGGAACCGGCGCTCGCTTTGGTATTTCAGTGGCGAGCATATCCTTGATGTTGGCAAAGGGACTGTCTGCGACCACTCCGCTGATTCCCGGTTCGCGGGCGGCCACCAAGAGGCTAATACTAGCCCCCATAGATATCCCCAGGAGCCCTATCTTACAGGGCGGATTCTTTTCCTTGACGACCCAGTCATATGCCCCCAGAAGATCGTCTTGTTCAAAGAGTCCTCCAGACAGACGTCCGGAATCCGACTCTCCGTGACCTCTCAAATCAAACATCAAAACATTAAAGTTTTCTTGTCTGAGACCGTCCGCCAGATCCACCAGCCCTAATTTTAGAGTAGCACGATTATCATCCAAACCGTGGACTAAAATTATCGTGCCGGCAACTTCTGTCGTTGTCGCTGGCAGCCACCAGCCGCGAAGCTGAATATTGCCACCTCTTGCCGGAAATTCCACTTCTTCAAAAGAAATTTCCAGCCGCGCCGGAGTATCATCTAACGGACGCCTTTCAGCTTTTGTAACTTCAGAAGCTGAAAAAACTGAAATTCCTCCATAGGAGAAAAAAAGGATTAAAATTAAAAGAACTGAAACTACCCAGATTTTCCGTTTCAACGCTTACCTCCTTCAACGTTTATTTTTTTCTATATTATATTTTATCACAAAATTAAAAAAAATCAAGATCCACCAAAAAAACCGCCTGTTTGGCGATTTGCGTACGCACGTACGTACCGAAAAATATTCCAAACTTTGCGTTTAGGTTTTGGATTTTGGGATAAAGAAAAAAGTAACGCAAAGCAAAGCCATTCCCAAAAATAACGAATAATGCCCCACCAAAAGCCATTGCCACTTAGCCGGCGTAATGACAAGCCCTCCGCCTAATCCCGAAAAAATGGTTCCAATCCCCAAGTATATTGAACGCCGACGAATTTCCGAACTTTTAACGGCATTATGAAAGAATTCAAAGGCCAAAGAAGCAGATACAATAATTATATCTGAAAGAAAAATAGCCAGGGCGGCAGGGTGCAAATTCCATTCTATTACTCCGTACTTATTTAAAACAACGGATCCGAAAACGCCCGCAGTAAAGTATACCACCAATCCCCCCATCAGGATTGTACCAAAAGAAGCAAAATTTAATAAAATATTTCCGAACCGGACGATTATAAAAGACCTTATTCCGAAAGCGAATCCGATGAATATGAAACTCTGGCCGATCATGTTGAATAAATTCAGTAAAAAACTATTTTGGGGGAAGAGGAGCGACGGAATGCCCCAGGATAAAAAAGCGAGAGCTAAAAAGAAAAATAAACGCACAAAATTTTCTGCGATTATATTCCTGTTTTTCCAAGCAGTCCCCAATAATTTAAGGCTGACGGCAAGACACATCATGCCTTCTAAAGAATAAAGAAGTGCCGATATGGCCATATAATTTTAAATGCAGTAAAAAATTATCCCTGCTTCTATACTATCATATTCGCGATATTAAGGGCAAAAAAATTTTAACAATTAAAAAGTGGGCAACCGTTAGTTATTCGATTACCCACTTCTATGTCCCGTTGTGGGACCTAGATTACCTCCCTATTATCCTGAAGAGATGGCCGATGAAACTGCCGCCGGCTAGCTGGAATGTACCGATATATTCCAGGTCGTCCTTGGTTTCTTTAATATCGTGGCCGGTTCCCGCTATGCGGAAATTAAAATGGACCGTGTCCTGCTCCTTGGGGTCTACGAGTGCCCAGATCTGTGGCTCGTCGTGCTGCGCTTGAACTGTTAATATTTGGACCCCGGCAGGCAATTCAAAGGTAAAATAATCCTTTACTGGTATGGTGTACTTATAGACTCTTAACATCTGACTCTCCTTTCATAATCACATATTATAGCAATTATATTTATTTTGTCAATCAAAATATGAAACCAAATTTTTCATCTATACTTGTAAGTTAACCCATGAACCAGATAGACAATTTTGTCCATTGGGGCTCAAAACGGCGTAAAAACGCTAGTTTAGTAGCGTGCTGCCGCTCCAATATTCGAACCGTCTCGCGGCCTAGTACCAATATAATGTCATTTTTATTATATCGCGCTGGCTCAAATTCTAAACGGGCCAGTGAATGACGCGACGTTGTTTAGAACTTTGAGAAAATTAAAAGCGGCTGTCATATAGACTAGCCGCTCCAAAAAATTCTTACTTCTTGATGCTTCTTGAAATGAACTATTTTTTATCGAATACGTAAGGAATATCGACGCTATACGGACATCCTACGCCCTTGCCGACTTTATCTTTGTCGAGATGCGACGCTTTGCACCGTTGGCCATGCCCGCCGGTATTATGAACGCAATCCACGCTAAGCGATATGTTTTTCTCGTCTCCCGGCGGTTGGTATACCTTCACTTTAGCCGATACTGGTTTCTGAAGAACTTCTTCCCTTGCCTTATCATACCCGCGACACTGAATCGGAAAAACCATTTCCAGATAAGCGTATTTAGCCACTGTTTCCTCCTTTTTTAACAATCGGATACTGTTTACCCGGTTCGTGTCCGTTGCCACACATGAAATCACCATTGGGTATGGAGCAACCACAAATATTGCACCGGCACCCGTTAGGTTTGCAAGTAACCATAATCGTAGTTTTCTTTTCCATTTCGTCAACTCCTTTCTTTTATATTTTTCCCGATACGGTTCTCCACTCTTTCGGAAATTCGGGAATAAGCGTAAGGTCTTTTCGGATTTCTTCAAAATGCCTAATGGAGGTAAAATCAAATAGGCCATCAATCGCTTCTAAAAGTTCGAGTTTATCGATTTGGGATTGCATACCTCGGGCTTTCTTTAAAATCTGTTCTTTTATCCACGGCCAATAACTTTTTTTGCTATCATCTGACGATATTTCCAGGAAACTATTGATTTCTTCGTTGTTCGTTCTAATATCGGCGTCTCCTCCACCGGCCATTTTTGAATCCTCCTTTTTATTGTCAATTTGCTGATATTTTAATCTACCAGCTCAAGCGAAAAAGTCAAATACCAACCAAAAATCGCCGTAGTGACGATTAACTGGCAGAATTACATCCCAAATAAACGAACCCCATCCCGGTCTAGTACCCGACGGCTCTGGGACTAGAACCGATTTACCCGCCCCTTGAAAGGATGTTAGAACCCGTCTTAGTGGAGTTTCCAAAATAAAGCCCCTCTATTCTGATTTAACAGAGGGGCCATAAGTGTAAGTATCCTTACAAGAGAAGGGCGCTATGAACCTTCATTTGGGCAAACGCTTCGTTTTTTTCATAAATTTCTTTTTCTTCTGATGAAAGATCTTCAGAATCTAAATCTGGCCAGATATCCAACCATTCATTCACAAGCGGGTCATTTTCGATTAAATATCCCGCATTATAAGCATCTAGAATGGCTTGTTTAAGGAGTCCGCCGTAAGCTCGGATTGCATCGGACTCTCCATGATTATAGAAAACGTCTAAAATTTTATCCCAAACTTCTTCGCATTTTATGCATGTCTTATACATGGCGAAGTGCTGGTCATAAGAATGTTCGTTGCGCCACAACCCTCCGAAATATGAATATCTTTCACCTTTTCTAATTATTTTTTTGCATTCGCAACATTGGTGGTTTTTTCTAGCAATCGGTCTAGTATTAACTCTAGGATATATTACTAATCTTTCTGTGCAATTCTCCCAGTACATTATTATTGCCTCCTTTTATTATTTTTTTTAATTATTTTTTATTTTAAGAACCATAATTTAATATATTCTATTCCCAATACATAAAAAATCAAGCTCTATCAAAAAAGCGGGGAGGTTTGCCTCGCCGCTTTTATTGTTTGTTTTTTATGTTTTATGAATGGAAATGAACAAGTACTTTTTGTTTTAAGGTTTCTTCGGCAGCCGTGACGATTTCTGCCACTGCTCCGGCAGTTTTCAGGGCTTTAGCTTTGATACAAAAGCCCATGTTCGCAGGATTTCCCGGATACACCCAGACAACTCCTCTGTCGGTGAAATCGTCATCATGCTCTCGGAATTTAATGTTTAATGTTGCCACAACCACTTCGTCGCCGTCAGGGTCGCACGATACGCCGATGTCTCCCGGTAAGCCGTCAACATCTCTGAACAAATCAATATATGTGCCGTTGTTAATCAATCTGACGATTTCTCTTCCGGGTTCAAGGTTTCTCAAAACCTTCGCTTCAAAGGAAACCGGCAATTCTGCCTTTAGATAAAAAGCGTCCAAGGACGGCATTAACCGGAGGGTTTCTTCAAGAGAATCTTTTTCTATGTTTTTGAGATTCACCCCTGAACTCTCAGCAAACGTCCTGCCAAACGCATTAGTTCCGACAAACCACACTGGCTCGATACTGTATGGCATTTGTTACCTCCTCTTATTCTTTTATAAAGATCTTAATCTCTTTTGGATAAAATATTCTATCAATATCTGCTAAAAAAATCAAGCCTTTATTTTAAATTAAACTATTGTAAATTGAATATAATTGAGGTAATAAATAAATAGTACAAATAAAACAAAAAGGGGGTTATGATGGCTGAATCATCTGTAAACAGATGGAACGAAGATGGCTTTATAAATTGCAGCGAGTGGCTTCCTCCAAAAAGACTGTTCGGACCACCCTCCATGGTAGATATTAACGATTTCGAGGAAACCCATTATAACTATTTTCTTGATCACGTATCTTCATGGGAAGATTTAATCGCCGGCCTCGAAGCATTAAGTCCTTTGGCAGATGACGCCCTTACCGTTGCTAAAAAAATGGGCTATCCCGGATTCAAGGAGTTTAGAGCGATAATTAGAGACAGAAACAAAATGGAAAGTGAACCAGAAATCGCCGACAAATTCAGGGTCATATTGCTTCCAAGTAAATTTTTGACAGCAACGATAATTGCTGAAAAATATCAAGTTTGTTTGGGAGCAGCCCTCGTCCGTTTAATGGAATTAACGGAAAGTCCGCCGTCATAAAAAGCAACGGACTTTTTATTTATATCTTTTTAAGTTTTTTTATTAAAAAAATCATCTCTACCAAAAAATCCGGTAGTAGAGCAAAGCACACTACCGGACAGGCCGCCCGCTTGGCGATTTACGTACCGCCGTACGTACCTGAGATATTGCAAACTTTTACTGATTGGTTTCTGCTGAGTAAACGAAACGGATCGAAGCGCTGCGGAGCGTGAACTTGATTCAATATCCTTTTTGTATCTTTGAAGTAAACCAAAAAAAGTATAAAAGATATATTGCTATAAAAACATATGAGATTAAAAATCGAGGCTCTAATAGATTATATCCCCCATATATCCATAACTGAAGATTAAATATCCAGTCTGTAATTACCATCCCAAAAATTACGGGTGATAAAAATCTGACAAATTTCTTTTTACTATACAAACCATAAGTTAATACCACCAAAAACAATGACAAAATTACATCAAAACCAAGCCATAAATTACTGATCATCTTATTGTTCAAAAACCATTCCTCTAAATTCCATTTTGGAAGAAATATTGTCCAGATTATCGTCAAAATAGTTGTTATTAATGAATATTTAAACATGTTCTTTTTTTGGTCATTATATATAGTATACTACTATCTACCTCGGTCTGGAACCAGGTCTTTAAGGGGAAATTAGGTTTCTTTTTGGCTTAATTGTCGCCTTGACTGTTTCAATGACGAAGACTAATAAAAATGCCTTGGCCAAAAGCAAACCCCATTGGAACAAATTTAAAGGAACGAGATTCAAAAGTTTTTGAGTTAGCGGAAAATAAGTTATGATAATGGCTAAAAATAAGCTCAAGCCAACCACGGCAAAGAGTCCTTTATTGGACCAAAAATTTTCATATTTCCAGAAAGGCTTCCTGAGCGTCCGGCAGGAAAAAATATAAACAACCGAGCTGAAAGCCAAAGACATAAAAGCCATTGTCTGACCCAGCGCCAGATTCCCTTGCAATAAACCGAAATACCAGAAAAATCCAAGCGAGAGAATCCCGGAAAGAAAAGAAACTAAAATGATAATAAAAATTCCCAATTTATCTAAAATCGGCTCATTCATTCTTTTCGGCCCATCAAGCATTGTTTCTTTTTCTTTGGGTTCAAAACCGAGAATAAAATCTTCCGGCCCATCGCATAAAAGATGGAGCCAAAGAATTTGGACAACTGTCAAAGGAAATGGCCAGCCCAAAAAAAGCGCGCCTAAAATAGTGACCACTTCGGCAAAAGAATTAGAAAGGATGAACAAAATAATTTTCTTGATATTTTCAAAAACCAGCCGACCGCTTTCAACCGCCGAAATAATCGTTTTGAAATTATTGTCCAAGAGAATGAGGTCAGCCGCTTCTTTGGCTACTTCTGAAGCGTCTCCTACCACGATGCCAACATTAGATTTTTTAAGAGCCGGCGCGTCGTTTACTCCATCACCGGTCATCGCCACGATTTCACCTAATTCCTGAAGAACTCTCACTATGCGTAATTTATGCTGGGGAGTAACACGGGCAAACAATAAAGTGTTTAGCGCTCTTTTTTTAAAATCTTCTTCGTCAAGACCCTCTAATTCGGCGCCCTCTAAAACTTCATCCGGCCTGACATGTAGTCCTAGATAACTCATAATCCTTTCAGCTGTCCGGTGATAATCGCCGGTAATAACTTTTATCTTAAGCCCTCCCTTTTGAGCGGCAGAAAGAGCCTCTTTTACTTCTTTTCGCGGCGGATCCCAAAGTCCGATGATTCCTCCCCATTGAAGCCCGACTAAATCGTCTTTTTGAATCTTTTTTATTTCTTCTGCTGGAACTTTTTTAAAAGCAAAAGCTAAAATTTTTAAACCCTGGTCGGCCCACTCATCGATCTGCTTCATTATCGTACCCTTTTTGTCATGACCGATATCGCACATTTCTAAAATAGTTTCCGGAGCGCCCTTGACTGATAAAAACAGCTCTTCTTTCTCGTGGGGCGGAACATTCAGAGAAGCCATAAATTTATGTTCGCCGGCAAAAGGTATTTCAGAAACTCTTTTGTACTCGTTAAAAATTCTTTGCGGATCAAAGTCTTTGAGATTTTTAAGATAATCCCAAATGGCGATTTCTAATGTATCATTTGTGTCGTTGCAAAGACACATCGCTAAAAAACTATTTTTAGAATCAACAAAGTCGGTTTTGGTAATTTTCATTATGCCTTCGGTAAGCGTGCCCGTTTTATCAACGCAAATAGTCGTGACCGATCCCAGGGTTTCAATGGTTAAAATTTTTCTGATAAGCGCCTTTCTTTTTAAACTGTCTCTCATTGCCAAAACCAAAACCAAAGTGATGACGATCAAAAGTGCTTCGGGGATAATGGCCACCAAAAGAATGGCCGATAACTCCGTCATTTCTAAAAAATCGTAGCCATTTAAATATCCAAAAATAAAAACCAGGGTGGATAAAAATATCGAAACATAAATCAAAGAACGGGTCATTCTTTTCAGCCGTATTTGAAGAGTCGCCTTAGGCTGCTCCGTGTCCTTTAAGGTTTGAGCTATCCCTCCGATTTTTGTCGCTGCACCGATTTTTTCTACCAAGACCGTCGCTCTTCCGGAAATAACCATCGTTCCCATAAAAACCTCTTCCTCGCCCTGCTTCTCAATCGCCTCGCTCTCGCCGGTAAGCACCGCTTCATTGGTGAAAAAAGATACTGCTTCTGATATTTTTCCATCGGCCGGAACACGATCCCCGGCACCCAGATAAACAATATCCCCTGGCACAAGTTCAGCCGCTTCAATTTCTTTTTTTTCGTCGTTGCGCAAAACCTTAGCCTTGGGTCTGACTAGTTTTTTAAGGGCGGTCAGTGTTTTTTGAGTTTTATTCTCCTGGAAAAAACCCATAAAAACATTAACAATCACCACTGAGAAAATCATCACTATGTCAAAATATTTCTGTAGAAAAAAAGAAATAAGGCCGGCCAAACAAAGAATATATATCAAGGGGTTGGCAAATTGGGAAAAAAATATCCTGATCGCCGGAACGGTTTTTTCTTCAGGTAAAACATTAAAACCGAACTGCGCCCTGGCCAGTCTTACTTCCTCATCGGATAATCCTTTTTTGAGTAAAGACATAATTGCTATTAGATTTATTTTGTCATTATATCATAAAAAAAAGATTGCCCCACCAAAAAACCGCCAAAAAGGCGATTCTTTGAACTTTCTTGGCTGGGGCTATGGGACGATGTTGGAATTTTTTTGTTACAAAAGAAAAAGGCGCCGTACTTATAAGTCGTGCGCTTGTTATGCCGATGCGAAGCTCTGCGGTTAGGCCGCGAATACTTCGGCGACGCCGTGATCAACGACCACTACGGCTACGTCGCTCATGCCCTGTAACTTCGTTGCAGCTTCTTTGTCGAAAGTGCTAAGTACTTCCTGGATACTCTCGCGCATTGCGAGTCCTCGAGCGAAAGGAACTTCTCCCCGATCGCGGATTTCCTGCCAGTTGAACCCGGGCATCAGGACGTTGACGAGCGGGCCGCCATGAACGTCGTCGACGTTCAGAAGAACGATCACCGCTTGGTCTGCGGTCATGCCACGTTCTACCAATCGTTTCTTGAAGTGCTTGACACGATCAGCGTTCAGTTCCAGTGTGTTGCGACAATTATGTTTTTCCACCGCATGAATCATGCCCACAGCGACGGGATCGTCTAGGACCAGTTGGCCGTTGATCTCACGAACCACCGCCCCCTCCGACTTTTTACCTTTTGCCATAGCAAGCTTCCTCCTTACTGTTTTCTACTAAAAAACAATACCACATTAATGTAGTATTGTCAATAGCTGTGTCGTGGTTCAATAGCTTGTAACCACCCCGTGGTAAAATCTATGCATATGCCATACTCAAACAATCCGAATCTGCCCCAAGTAAGAATGCGGGCGGTGGAGTTAGTGAAATATCGTCACTGGAGCATAAGAAGAGCCGC
>JBDRLH010000030.1:0-13243 GCA_043813215.1 Parcubacteria group bacterium | reverse complement strand
GATCCCGAAGGAAAACCCGATCAAATCGATCACCTCGGCAACAGAAGGGTCCGGACTCTTGCGGAATTATTGATCAATCGCATGAGAGTCGGCATTATGCGCATGGAGAGGATTATTAAAGACAGAATGTCAACTCTTGATGTTTATACCATGGCTCCGGTCCAGCTGATAAATCCCAGGCCGGTCATGGTGGTTCTGAAGGAATTTTTCGCCTCTTCCCAGCTGTCGCAATTTATGGACAACGAAAATCCTTTAGCGGAATTGGAGCATAAAAGAAGATTATCCGCCACCGGTCCTGGAGGCTTGACCAGGGAAAGGGCCGGTTTTGAAGTCAGAGATGTCCAGCCCAGCCACTATGGCAGGATTTGTCCCATTCAGACGCCCGAAGGCCCGAATATCGGCTTGGTTTCTCATATGGCCTCTTTTGCCAGGGTAAATCCTTACGGGTTTCTTGAAACTCCTTATTTTAAGGTGGAAAGCGGCAAGGTGACGTCTCAGATTCACTACCTCAACGCTTATGAAGAAGAAAGATATAATATAGCTTCGGGGGCGGTTTTAATTGATGAAAAAAAACATATTATTCCAAAAAGAGTGGAAGCCAGGGCAAAAGGAGAACCGGGCCTCGTTGATAAAGATAAAGTAGATTTTATTGATGTGTCCCCGGAACAGTCTATTTCAATTGCCACATCGCTGATTCCCTTTTTACAGAATGATGATGCCAACAGGGCTTTGATGGGAAGCAATATGCAGCGTCAATCAACGCCCTTGATTTTTCCTCAATCACCTTTGGTGGAAACAGGGGTTGAAGAAAAGGTGGCCAGAGATTCCGGTCAGGAAGTGATTTCTGATGAAGACGGGATTGTTTCGGAAGTGGATTCAAAACATATTGTCATCAGGCCGAATAATAAAAGCAAAAAATCAATAACTTATAATTTAAGAACTTTTATAGGGACCAACCAATATACTTGTTTTCATCAAAGACCTTTGGTATCGAAATACCAAAAAGTCAAAGCCGGCAACATTTTATCTGACGGAGGTTCAATTTCCAATGGTAAGCTGGCCCTGGGAAGAAATATTCTGGTGGCTTTTACTCCCTGGAGAGGAGGTAATTTTGAAGACGCAATTTTAATTTCAGAAAGGCTGGTTTCAGATGATGTTTACACCTCAATACATATTGAAAAATTCGGCTGCGATGTCAGAGACACAAAATTAGGTCCGGAAATCACCACTCCCGACATTCCGAATGTTTCCGAAGAAAAATTAAAAGATCTTGACGAAGAGGGGGTCGTCAGAATCGGCGCCGAGGTTGAGCCAAACGATATCTTGATCGGTAAAATTTCACCCAAGGGCGAAGCTGACCTGACCGCCGAAGAAAGACTGTTAAAAGCTATTTTCGGCGAAAAAGCCAGAGAAGTAAAAGATACTTCTTTGGTCATGGAGCACGGCAAGCATGGAAGAGTCATCGGGGTGAAAGTTTTTTCCAGGGAATTGGGACATAAATTAGAGCCGGGAATAATAAAAAGAATTGAGGTTGAGGTGGCTGAAATCAGAAAAATTCAAGCAGGAGATAAGTTGGCCGGCCGCCATGGAAACAAAGGAGTCATCTCCAAAGTTTTGCCTCAGGAAGAGATGCCGTTTTTAGAAGATGGCACGCCGGTTGATATAATTTTGAATCCCCTGGGAGTTGTTTCCAGAATGAATCTTGGTCAGGTTCTTGAGACTCACTTGGCGTTGGCCGCCAAAAAATTAGGATACCGGGCCGTTACTCCTGCTTTGGCCGGAGCTAAAGAGAAAGATATCAGAGAAGAGTTGAAGTTAGCCGGGTTTCCCGAAGACGGCAAGGTGACGGTTTACGACGGAAGGACAGGCTTGCCTTTCGGCGAAAAAATTACCGTGGGCTACATATACATGATGAAGCTTATACACATGGTTAAGGATAAAATTCACATGCGCTCAATCGGTCCTTATTCTTTAATCACCCAACAGCCCCTTGGAGGGAAAGCCCAATTCGGAGGCCAGAGATTCGGAGAAATGGAAGTCTGGGCCCTGGAGGGTTACGGCGCGTCCCATACTTTGCAGGAAATGCTGACTATAAAATCAGATGATGTCCAAGGCAGAGCGGCAACTTACGAGTCTATTTTAAAAGGAGAAGATATCAGGGAGCCCAATATTCCCGCCTCATTTTCGCTTTTGATTTCGGAATTGAAATCTTTAGGAATGAATGTCGAAATCAAAGAAAAATTGAGGCAGGATTTTCCGGAAACCAAAGAGGAAAATAGAAATAAATAAAATCAAAATTATACCTTTGGGGACAATTTCTCGCCCAGAGGCTCAAAATTATGAGAGTAGCAGATTTAGAATCAATAAGAATAAAAATAGCGTCGCCCGACGATATTTTGGCTTGGTCGCACGGCGAGGTGACCAAACCCGAAACTATAAATTACAGAACCCAAAGAGCTGAAAAAGACGGGCTTTTTTGCGAAAAGATTTTCGGTCCGGAAAAAGACTACGAATGTTATTGCGGAAAATACAGGCGGATACGCTACAAGGGCATAATCTGCGACAGATGCGGAGTTGAAGTGACCAAATCTTCTGTCAGAAGAGAGAGAATGGGTCATATAAAGTTGGCCAGCCCATGCTCGCACATCTGGTTCTTAAGAGGCGTACCTTCTCGTATGGGCATGGTGGTGGATATTCCGATGTTCCAATTGGAAAAATTGATTTATTTTGCATCATATATAATCACTAAGGTTAATGAAGAGCAAAAAAAGAATACCTTGAACGAGATTGAGAGCGAATATAAGTCGAAAATAAAAAGTGAAAAATCTCTTGGTCGTACGGGCGAGGCAAAAGCTAAGAATAAAAAAGAAGAAAAATCATTTCTGGACTCTTTAAAATCCTCCCGAGATAAAGCCAGAGAGGAGATTTTAAGCTTAAAGCCTTTGAAAATTTTATCTGAAGTGGAATATCAGAATTTATCTTTAAAGTATGGCGAATCGTTCGAAGCCGGTACGGGTTCGGAAACCTTAAGAAAAATATTTGAAAAAATAGACCTGAAAAAAGAAATTGAAAAATTAAAAAAAGATCTGGCAGAGGTTGTCCCCGCCAACAGAAGAAAATTTTTAAGAAGATTGAAATTTTTGCAAGGCATGCTCCAGGCAGGAATCCGTCCGGAATGGATGCTTTTGACCGTTCTTCCTATTTTGCCTCCGGATTTGAGGCCGATGGTCCAGCTTGACGGGGGAAGATATGCCTCATCGGATCTCAACGATCTTTACAGAAGGGTCATCAACAGAAATAGCCGGTTAAAATATCTCTTAGAAATCAACGCGCCTGACGTCATTGTCAGGAATGAAAAA
Source organism: Parcubacteria group bacterium (assembly GCA_043813215.1). GTDB lineage: Bacteria > Patescibacteriota > Minisyncoccia > Minisyncoccales > JAQTPW01 > JBDRLH01. Next base: position 9,884 of record JBDRLH010000030.1, on the reverse strand, counting down.
AGAATGCTCCAGGAGGCGGTAGACGCTTTGATTGACAATGGCATGAGAAAGGGCACGACCACTCAGGCAACTACCGGCGGCAGAAGATTGTTAAAGTCTTTAGCTGACATGTTAAAGGGTAAGCAAGGCAGATTCAGGCAGAATCTTTTGGGAAAGAGAGTTGATTATTCGGGAAGGTCGGTAATTGTCGTGGGTCCCAGCTTGAGGCTCGGTCAGTGCGGTTTGCCCAAAAAAATGGCTTTGGAGCTTTTTAAACCGTTTGTCATCAGAAAGATTTTGGAAAAAGAATTGGCTTATAACGTCAGGGGCGCATCCCGATTAATAGAAGAAGAAATAGACGAAGTTTGGGCTATTTTAGAGGAGGAAGTCAAGGGCAAATTGGTCCTGCTAAACAGGGCTCCTACTTTGCACAGATTGGGCATCCAGGCCTTCCAGCCGGTTCTGACCGAAGGTGAATCCATCAGCGTTCATCCTTTGGTTTGTAAAGCTTTTAATGCTGATTTTGACGGCGATCAAATGGCGGTTCATTTGCCGCTTTCTGAAGCGGCTCAGAAAGAATCCAGGGAAATAATGCTTTCTTCTCTGAATCTTTTAAAGCCGGCTACGGGCACTCCCATAGTCACTCTTTATCAAGATATTTCTTTGGGGTGCTATTGGATGACAAAAATTAAAGAGAGCGACGGGATTGCGACGCAAGTTTTCGGTTCTCCCGAGGAAGCAGCTTTGATTTATGAATTTGGTAAAGTCAGTCTCAAAGAAAAAATAAAAGTCAGAGGCATAAAAGGCGCAAAGCCGGATGAATTTACGGAAACCAGCGTGGGCAGAATCATCTTTAACGAAACCCTGCCCCCTGATTTTCCATTTCAGAATAATCTTGTAAAAGTAAAAGATCTTGAAAAAATCACCACAAAGATAATTACAAAATTTGGGCTTGAAATTGCCGAAGAGGTCTTAGACAAGATTAAGAATTTAGGATTTGAATACGCGACAAAGTCCGGCATCAGCTGGGGCCTTGATGATTTAATTGTTCCCCCTCAAAAAAAACAGATTATCGAAGAGGCCGAAAAAGCGGCCGAACTTGTCGAAGATCATTACAGAAAAGGACTCCTGACCAAAGAAGAAAAGACAGCCAAAATTATTGAGATTTGGATAAAAGCAAAATCAGAGGTTGAAAAATTGGTTCCCAAAACTCTTCCAGAAAACGGCTCCGTTTTTCAGATTGTGGATTCCGGCTCCAGAGGCTCTTGGAACCAACCGGTTCAAATGGCGGGCATGAAGGGTCTGGTTATTAACCCGGTCGGCCAAGTTATTGAGTTGCCGGTGAAAAATTCGTTTAAAGAAGGTTTTGATGTTTTGGAATACTTTATTTCCACTCATGGCGCAAGAAAAGGAACTGCCGATACCGCTCTTAGAACTTCTACGGCCGGCTATCTGACGAGAAGATTGGTTGATGTTTCTCATGAAATGATAATCCAAGAAGAAGACTGCGGCACCATAAAAGGAATTGAAATTACTCGCAAATCTGCCGACAATCTTGGCCAGAATTATCTTTTAAAAATTGTCGGAAGGGAAGTTCTGGAAGACATCAGAGATAAATCAAAAATTATTGTCAAGGCCGGCGGGATCATCGATTGGGAAAAGGGAGAAGAAATTGTTTCCCGCGGAGTCGAAAAGATTTACGTAAAAAGCCCGTTGAGTTGTAATTCGGCCAGAGGCCTTTGCCAAAAATGCTATGGCTGGGATTTAGGAAACAATAAGCTCATAAAATTGGGCGAAGCGGTCGGCGTGGTGGCGGCCCAAGCTATTGGTGAGCCGGGCACCCAGCTGACAATGAGAACTTTTCATACGGGCGGAGTGGCTGGCGGCGGGGACATTACTTTTGGTTTACCCAGGGTTCAGGAAATTTTTGAGGCGAGGGTCCCTGGCGGCAAAGCCACGATTTCTCAGGTAGACGGTATAGTTTCTGAAATAACTCCGGATAAAATAATCAGGATAAAACCGGTTATTGATAAAGATAAACCCAAAGAGCCGTCTCTTATTGAGTATCAAGTTCCGCCAAAGTACGGGATTTTGGTCGCACCCGGCCAGGAAATTAAAAAAGGAGACCCGATTTGCGAGGGCAGCCTGGATTTAAAGGAATTATTTAAAATCGTCGGCGTTTCAAGAACACAGGCTTATATTGTCAATGAAGTTCAAAAAATTTATGCTTCCCAGGGAGCCCAGATTCACGACAAACACATAGAAGTCATTGTCAGACAGATGTTTTCCAGGGTAAGGGTAAGGGATGCCGGAAATTCAATGCTTATTCCCGGTGAAATTCTGGAGCGTACCAAATTTTTGGAAATTAACAATACTCTAAAGAAAAACGGTAAAACCCCCGCCAAAGCCGTGCCTATTTTATTGGGCATTTCCCGGGTTGCTCTGACTACCAATTCCTTCTTGTCGGCCGCTTCCTTCCAGGAAACATCGCGCGTTTTGATCAAAGCCTCTCTTGAGGGCAAGGAAGATAAACTGGTGGGTCTGAAAGAAAACGTCATTATCGGAAAATTGATTCCCGCTGGGACCACTTTCAGGAAATAATAATTTGGGGACTAAAAACCGCCTTTTGACAAATAAACTCAGGGCGGTTTTTTGTTTTTCCAGAAAATAGAAACTGTTTTTTTGCGGTTGATTTTGGTATAATTAAACAACATACAAAGCAATACACGAAAATGGCAAAGAAAAAAAAGCAAAATGGCCGCCAGTCGGCGGGCAAAAAACATCATTTTGGATTGAAAATTAAATTTCCCAAATTCAACTTGCCCGAAGAAACAAAAAATTGGATTTGGGGAATTTTGATTTTCATAATCGCGGCGATTTTATTCCTTTCGTTTTTTGATGAGGCCGGAACGGCCGGCAACTTTTTGAAAAGAGGCACCCGATTTTTAATTGGTAACGTCTTTTATTTGACTCCGTTTATTTTTGTTTTCGGCGGAATAGTTTTTTTTACCACCAAGTACAAAAAATTTTTCGGTCCGGCGGTTTTGGCGATTTCAATTTTGATTTTGGGCATTTCAGGAATTTTAGGCGGCATCAGCAGCCGTCAATTGGCACAAAACGGTTATGGCGGCTGGGTGGGGTATTTGATATCTTTACCGATTTTGGAATATTTTAACCTGCTGGTGAATAATATCGTTTTCGGATCTCTGATTCTTTTCGGTATTCTAATTTTTTGGTATTTATTAAAACCGCAATCGGCTTTATCCAGCAGGGATAAAGATGAGCCATCCTTTACCAAGACTGCGGAAGATAAAGAAAAGTCAAAAGAATTTTCCGCAAAAGAACCGTCTCTAATTAAAAAAATATTTTTTCCGCAGTTTAAAGTAAAAAAAATTGATGAACCGGCGGCAGTGCCGCAAGCCGCAGAATTAAAAACTTTTCAATCGCAACCTTTTGATTTTAAATCAAAAGAAATGGGCCCGAAAGTTTCTTTGCCTTCTGAATATCAAATGCCGTCCATTGATTTGCTCGATTCCAGTAAAGAAACGCCGACCAGCGGAGATACCAAAATAAATCAAGCCATTATAAAAAAGACCTTGCAGAATTTTGATATACCGGTTGAAATGACTGAAGTTAACATAGGTCCGACAGTCACTCAGTATGCTTTTAAACCCGCCGAAGGGGTAAAGCTTTCCAAAATTACCGCGCTTTCAAACGACCTGTCCCTTTCTTTGGCGGCTCATCCCATCAGAATTGAGGCGCCTATTCCCGGAAGATCTTTGGTGGGCATTGAAATACCAAATCGCATCAGGGCAAGAGTGGGATTAAAAGATCTGATTTCCAATCCCGTGTTTCAGACCTCTCCGTCAAGCTTGAATCTTGTATTGGGCAGAGATGTTTCCGGAGCGGCCATTTACTCGGACTTGGCAAAAATGCCGCATTTGCTGGTGGCCGGCTCTACAGGCTCGGGCAAAACTATATTTTTGAATACTTTGATCTCATCTCTTATTTATCGGAATTCTCCGGAAATAATGAATTTTATTCTGATTGACCCAAAGAGAGTTGAGTTTCCGGTTTATAATGATTTGCCCCATTTGCTGGCGCCGGTCATTCTGGATGCTCATCGGGCGGTTAACGCTTTAAAATGGTTGATTTCTGAAATGGAAAGAAGGTTTAAGGTTTTATCAGCTGTCAAGGCCAGAGATATTTTAAGCTATAATCAGCAAATTTCAGATAAAAGCGAACTCTTGCCCTACATAGTTTTAGTGGTTGATGAGTTGGCCGATTTGATGGCGGCCAAGGGCAGGGAGATGGAAGCGGGCGTTGTTAGGCTGGCGCAAATGTCCAGGGCCGTGGGCATTCATTTGGTTTTGGCGACCCAGAGGCCGTCTGTAGAAGTTATTACGGGATTGATTAAAGCAAATATAACTTCAAGAATTACCTTCCAGGTTGCTTCCCAGGTTGATTCAAGAACAGTCATTGATATGGCTGGCGCCGAAAAACTTTTGGGCCGGGGGGACATGCTTTTTCTTTCTTCGGAATTAGGCAAACCCAAGAGGATTCAGGGGGCTTATGTTTCAGACAAAGAAATCAAAAGAGTGACCAATTATATTAAATCAAAAAATGAAAGACAGGAAGAATTCGCCATAGGGGACGACGTGCTTTTGGGCCAAAGGGGAGACTTGGAGAGAATTTTAGATACGCCCGAGAGCGAATTTAGCGGAGATTTCGGTGAAGATACTTTATATGAAGAAGCAAAAAGAGTAGTTGCGGAAGCCAAAAAAGCTTCAGCCTCTCTTTTGCAGAGAAGATTGAGAATCGGTTACGCCAGAGCCGCCAGATTAATTGATATGCTGGAGGAAAAAGGAATTGTTGGGCCGGGAGAAGGAGCCAAACCCCGGGAAGTTTATGGAGAAATGGGTATTGCTGCGGGCGAGAAAACACCTGCGGCCAATGACGGATTTTCACCGGTCAATACCGAAGAAGAATCAGAAGAGGAGGAAGCTGGCGATGAAGAAACAGAAAAAATATAGCAAAAATATAAAATTTAAAAATAAAAATTTAAAATTATGACAAAACAAAAAAAAGAATTAAAAGCGGAGGAGAGAACAGATTTGAATGAAGCTCTTGCGGAAATCAAACAGAGATTCGGAGATGGGTCTATTATGAAATTAAAAGAGGCTAAAGCCGTCAATGTCGGCGCGATTTCCACGGGCGCGGTTTCTTTGGATTTGGCTTTGGGAATCGGCGGTGTACCCAGAGGCAGGGTTATTGAGATATACGGACCGGAAAGCTCTGGTAAAACCACATTGGCTCTTCATATTCTGGCCGAAGCCCAGAAAAAAGGCGGAGTCGGCGCTTTTGTTGATGCCGAGCATGCTTTAGATCCCGAGTATTCTAAAAAAATCGGGGTGAATGTTGACGAATTGCTGATTTCTCAGCCCGATTCCGGAGAGCAGGCCCTACAAATAGTTGAAACCCTGGTGAACTCGGGCCAAGTTGATGTGATAGTCGTTGATTCTGTGGCGGCTTTGGTCCCTCAAAAAGAAATAGACGGAGAGATGGGCGAATTCCAGATAGGGCTGCAAGCGCGCTTGATGTCGCAAGCCTTAAGAAAGCTTTCCGCCATTGTTGCCAAAACAAAAACCATAGTCATTTTTTTGAATCAGACCAGGATGAAAATAGGCATTATGTTTGGCAATCCCGAAACGACTCCGGGCGGACTTGCTCTGAAATTTTTTGCTTCAGTGAGGATTGATTTGAGGAGGCTGGCGCAGATAAAACGCGGTGATGAAATAATCGGCAATCGCGTTAAAGCTAAAATTGTCAAAAACAAAGTGGCCGCTCCTTTTAAAGTTGCCGAATTCGATATTTATTATAATGAGGGGATTTCTTATATTTCTGATCTTATCAACACCGGCATAAAATATGAAGCAGTAAAAAAGGCGGGAAGCTGGCTTCAGTTTGAAGAGGCAAAGCTCGGCCAGGGGGCAGATGGGGCGAAAGCATTTTTGAAGGAAAATCCGACAATTGCCGAAAATATAAAGAAAGAAATTCTCAACAAGGCAAGCCAAATGAATTAAAAAATGAAAAACCGCCCCTTGGGGGGCGGGTTTTCTTTTCATTTTCTGCTGTTTGGCAAGAGTCCCATGTGCCTGGCGCGCTTTACCGCGTTTTTTACCTGTCTTTGATGTTTTGAGCAGGTGCCCGATTTTCTTTTAGATTTGATTTTTGCCGAACTGGCAATAAAATGCCTTAACAGATCAATATCTTTATAGTCAATTTCTTTTGTATTATGCTGACAAAAATAACAAGCCATAAGTAAAAATATCTAATGTCTAATTTCTAATATTTAATCAAATCCCAATGAATAAATTTTTAGAAATTAGATTAATTAAGAATTAGCAATTTTAGAATGGTATATCTTTCACGTCGATTTCCCCGCCGTCTTCAATGATCGGGATTTCTTCTTGGGAAATGTTTTGCGGCGGTTCTTCTTGGGTAGGTTCCGGAGCGTCTTGCGTTGCTGACTTGCTCCCGGTTCTCGGCCCCAACTGCATGCTCTGGCCGACTATTTCCGTCCTGTATTTGGTATTGCCGCTGGCGTCTTTCCAGCTTCTTGTTTGCAATCTTCCTTCAATCATGACAAGGGCGCCTTTTGCCAAATATTGAGAAGCGATTTCAGCCAATCTTCCGAAGAGGACGACATTGTGGAATTCGGCTTGTTTTTGTTTTTGGCCCGATTTGTCGGTGAAGAATCTATTGGTAGCCAGTCCGAAAGAAGTCACTTGCTGGCCGGAGGGCAAAGCCCGGGCTTCGGGGTCGCGGGTCAGATTGCCGATTAAGAAAACTTTATTTAGGTTCATTTTACTCACCTAAAATTTCCTCTAATTTTTTCTCGATTTCTTTTATTTCGACTTTTTTGGGTTTTTCAGTTGTTTTTGCGCTGTCCTCCGCCATTATCGGAGTCACTTGTCGTATTCTTCTTGGAATTTCGGCTTTTCTGGGTTTTTTGTATAAAATCATATGATGGATTATCTGATTCTCTGACTTTAATTTTTTTTCCAAATCTGCCAATTTTTCCGGAGCCATGTAAAAATTTAGCATGCCCATTTGGGCCATGGTTTGATTTTTTTGCGGCTCGCCTAGCTTTTTTTTCACTACGTTCTCTATCCTGTCCAAAGCTCCCTGGCTTTCGGCGATGAAAGAGTTTATTCTTTCCTGCAATGATTTTACCTCGTTTTCCGGCAAGTCAAGCGGCACCAGATAAGTAAGTTCGTATAATTTCATGATAATTTTTGATATAAATAATGATATAATTATGGTACAATAAATCCGTATGAAAATCAACCCTTATATTTTTCGCGGTTATGATTTGAGAGGCGAGGTGGAAAAAGACCTAAACCCAGAAATCGTTGAGGCGATCGGCAAAGCTTTCGGAACTTTTTTGAAAAGGCAAGGAATCAAAAAAGCAATAGTCAGCAGAGATTCTCGCCAAACCAGTCCTCAGTATAGCCAGGCCATGATAAGCGGGATGACTTTTGCCGGAATTGACATAATTGATATCGGCATGAATCTTATAGGGACTTTTTATTGGTCGCAGCATTATCTCAATTGCCGGGGTGGGGTTTTTGTGACCGGCTCCCATAATCCCTCCGGATACAACGGTTTTAAATTTGCCAACGATCTTTCAGAAACTCTGGTTTCGGACGGTATGCAAGAGCTGAGGCGCATGGTTGAAAGCGACGATTATGAAAAAGGAGAAAACCCGGGCAAGGTTTCGGAAAAAGACGTCAGGCAGATTTATTTTGATGATTTATTGAAAAGATTGCCGCTTAAAAAGAACTTTAAAATTGTTGTTGACTCTGGCTTTGCGACAGCCGGAATAATAATACCAGATTTGCTCAGAAAAGCGGGCTGCCGGGTTATAGAAAGTAATTGCAAACTTGATTCTTCTTTTCCTCTTGGGGCGCCGGACCCGACAGAAATTAATTTTGCCAAACGTCTGAGCGAGAAAGTTTTAAAAGAAAAAGCTGATATAGGTTTTTCTTATGATTCTGACGGCGACCGCATAGGTATAGTCGATGATAGAGGCGGGATCATTTGGAATGATGTTTTGCTTTCAATTTTTACTATAGATATTTTGTCTGAGCATCCTGGGGCCACCATAATGTATAATATCCTTTGTTCAAAAGGCGTTGAGGAAACCATTTTAAAGCATGGCGGTCAGCCTTTTATGTGGCGGGTCGGGCATTCTTTCTTGAAGAAAAAAAATCAAGAAGTAAAGGCCGCTTTCATAGGCGAGCTTTCCGGTCATTTCTTTTTTTCAGCTGATTTTTACAACCATGACGACGGAGCTTATTCAACCCTTAGATTATTAAATTATTTGGAAAAATCTGGCCAACCACTGTCTTTAGTCGTTGATTCTCTTCCCAAATATATATCCAGCCCTGAAATAAAAATATTTTGCGCCGATGATAAAAAAGTCGATTTTATAAAAAAAATCGGTCCGATTTTACAAGCGAATTTTCCTGAGGCAGAAGTCATTTCTGACGAGAGAGCGGGGGACGGAGTCAGACTTAATTTGCCAGATGGAATGTTTGTGGTTAGATACTCTCAAAATGCCCCCTACCTCACTATAAAATTTGAGGCAAAGACAGAAGAAAAATACGGGTTTCTTAAAGATTATATAAAAAAACTTCTCTCTAATCATGAGGAAGTTGACTGGAAATCAAAAATAAACATGAACTTGCAGGCCCTGAATTAAATTAAGCCCATTTTGCTTTTGACGTCCTGAATGGTGGTCTGAGCTATGACCCGAGAGCGCCGAGATCCTTGTTTTAAGACCTCTTTAACATAAACTTCTCTTCGGAGAAGTTCTTTTCTTTTTCTGGAAAATGGTTCCAATTTCAAAATCAGCAAATCGGCCAGCTGTTTTTTAAGATTGGCATAACCCTTTTTTCGGAATTTCTTTTCAACTTCTTTCATGGTCAAGCTTGAAAATAAAGAATAAATGGTCAAAAGATTGGATATGCCAGGCTTTAATTCGGGATTGTATTTTATGGCCTTGCCGGTATCGGTCACTGCCTTGGCGATTTTTGATTTTATGATTTCGGACTCATCAAACAAGCCGATATAAGAATCCTGCGAGTCGCTTTTCGACATTTTTTTTGAAGGATTTTGCAGGCTCATGATTTTGGCTCCCATCTCCGGCAGTTGGACTTTCGGGATTTGAAAAGTTTGGCCGAATCTTTGATTAAATCTTTTGGCTATTTCTCTAGCCAATTCTACATGCTGTTTCTGGTCTTGGCCAACCGGAACCACTTCTGTTTGGTACAAAAGAATATCAGCCGCCATCAAAATGGGGTAGTTGAGGAGGCCGGCGTTAAGGTTTTTTTCGTATTTTTTAGATTTTTCTTTATATTGGGTCATTCTGGTCAGGTCGCCCACGGGAGTAACGGTGTTTAATAACCAAGCTAATTCAGCGTGTTCTTTGACTTCCGATTGCACGAAAATTATTGATTTTTCCGGACTAATGCCAGTGGCGATATAAGCGACTGCTTTTTCTAAAATTAACTCCTGAAGTTTTCTCGGGTCATATGGGACGGTCAGGGCATGCAGGTCAACAATACAAAAAACACACTCATTTTTCTCTTGGAGAGCCACCCATTGTTTCAGGGCTCCCAAATAATTACCGATATGTATTGCGCCCGAAGGTTGTATGCCCGAAAATATTCGCATATGTTTACACTTCTATGACTACCGGAAGTATTATCGGCCTTCTTTGGGTTTTAGAGAATAAGAATTGGCCGACTTTATTCCTTATCTCGTCTTTGATGTAGGTCCAATTGACCGCTCCGCCGGCTGCCGTGGCACGGTCTACGATTAAAATAACTTTTTTTCTG
>JBDRLH010000029.1:0-5853 GCA_043813215.1 Parcubacteria group bacterium | reverse complement strand
TGCTCTATAAATTATAATCCCGCTTGGCCACTAAAAATCCGTTTTGGTCATAAAGGTAAACGGTATCGTCGCCGCAATCGCAGACCGGTAAAAAACTGGTGTAAATATACCAAGTGCTTCCGAAAAAATCGCTGTCTCTGATATAATTGTTGATACAACCGTTATAATTCAAATTTTTAGAAGTATAATCGCTCACATATTCCCAGCAAAAAGGATATTCTACCGTAGAAAAGGCCGGCTGACTACAGCTGTTCAGTCTCAGTATCAACGCCCGGCAGCTTGGGCTAAAATTGCAAATATCATCTTCGTCTATTCTGGGACAAATTTTTGAATAAGAAAACGGAAAATTTGAGCTGTAAGACCCCAGATAACCGAAACACTTATTGGGTTTAAAAGCCAAACTAGTGCCAAGCGGGCTGATATCGTTTTTGATATAAATGCTTTCACCGCTTGCCACGAAAGTATTTTCAGCTGATCCCGAATTCGAAAAGGGGTATATTTTTGCCGCTTGAGGAATGACAAATTCTCCGTTCTTGCTTACTATTTTCCAGCCGGAAATATTAAGATTTTCTCCTTTTTTCAAATTAACCGTCAGATTGATCGATTTTAAGGAAATGCCCGAGATTCTTACTTTCCCGTAGTTATCCGGTACTTTTATCTGAAAAGTTCTTCTAGCCGGAGTGGTATCGTAATATCCGCCGGCTTTTGTCCGGGCCAAAAAAGTGTATTCTTTGCTGCTCGCCGGAAATTCAACGACTCTTTCTCCCGAGCTATTCGGCTGCCATTGGGAATCCAAGCCGATAATTTTCGTTTCATAAGAAACTCCATTTCCCTGTGCCAGCGTGGAAATGCCGCTGAATTTAAAAACAACCTTGTTTAAATTATAAACAACCTCTCCTTCATCGGGGCCTGAAGCTATAAAAGTATCGAGCAAAAAGCCCGGAGCCGACTCCGTTCCAGCGCCCGTGCTGGCGCCCTTTATTGATTTTTCAATTGTCGGAGGCAATGTCGCCTCTTGCTTGTTTTGCAGATTCCCGGACTCGCTGGTAAGGAAATAATTCGCAAAAATAGCAACAGCCGCGACAAAAAAAAGAAGATATTGCATTTTTTTATTATACAACTTCTAACAAAATCGTCAAGGACCAAAAAACCGCTAAAAAGACGATTTAAGGTCTTGTAAATAAAACCCGGAGAGGAAGATTCTCTCCGGTTTGATGGTAGCTGTGGCAGGGCTTTTACGGCCCGGAACCGTAAGCCGTTGCAGGACGAGCATACCGGGTAATAGACGGCACGTCAGCCCTGAAAAAGAGCATTTTCACCTCCTTTCTTTTGCATTTCCTATTTTTTTAACTTATCAAATTTATAAAAAATGTAAATATCTTGTTTTATTACCATTCTGTTTCTACGCAATTTTACTCGGCTAAATTTTGGTTAATTTTCTGCCTAATTTTTTCAATTTTTCAGTTTGGAGTGTTGGGTCCCCATTTATAGCGATAATACTGCCGACTACATTTAATTTCATTGCCCTGCAGAAATTTTTCATACTATTTATGCAATTTTTAACACTGCCCTCCATTTCTTTTTTAAGGATAGGATCTTTTACTGCCTCATTTGGATTATAATTGTCTAAAAAATCTACTTCTCCTTCTGTGAAATTTCCAACCGAAACTAAAGCTACTTTTTTATTTTTTAATTTTTCTGAGAGATAAAAAGGAAGACATCTATCAATAAAAGCTTTCATTTGAGCGGTAACGTTGTCAAAATATGTCGGGCTACCTAAAACAATAATGTTTGCACTCCTTAATTTATCATAAATGTCCTGCATATCGTCTTTAATTATGCATTCGTGGGTTTTATAACAGCCACGGCAAGCCGTACAGGGTTTAATATTTTTATCTTTTAAGTTAATCAATTCATAATCACAACCCATAGCTTCCAAAACGGTTTTTACCATAAAATTAGTCCCTTTTTTCCTTGGACTACCCGATATTCCGAGTACTCTAAGCGTTTTATTTTCCATTAGCCTAAATTTTGATTAATTCTTTTTGAACTTTTGTTGTTATTTCTAGTTTAAAATCTTTACCGATCCAACAGTTAATCTCGCTTCTTATCCCGAATTTATATTTAAAATACAGACCTGGCTCTATCGTAAAAGGTATTTCTGTTTTCATTCTACTGTTGCTTTTTTTACTAAAACGGAAGGCTTTTCCGTGACATTGCCTAATTCCCAGACTGTGACCGGTACCATGAATGAAATATTTTTCTTCTTTGCCAAAATATTTTCTAACAGCGGTGTCTACTTCAATGGTCTTTGGCATTTTTTTCTGTTTTAACTCTTTCTTTATGAATGTTACACAAAAATCTCTTGCATCGAAAACTTTTTTAAGAGTTGCGTTTATCTGAGAAGGAACTTTCTTCCCCGTATATCCCATCCAAGTAATATCGGCAAAGGGAGAATTTTTCTTTTTTAATCTTGCCCAAATATCCATTAAGACAAGACAGTTTTCTCCAATTATTGCTGATTTTCCTCTTTTGGGAAAATAATGCGGAATGGCAGCGTTTCCGTTAACCGCTACAATTTGTACAGAATAATGACCCTCGGTAATAAGTTTCTGTCTTTTGTATTCAGAGAGAATAAATTTATTAACATCATATTCGGTAATTCTTCCTACGTTCTTTTTTATAAACTCAAAAGCCCTATTTTTAACAAAATCCAGCTTTTCCCCAGCTATTTTATGTTTTTCTAACTGTTCTTTTGTCATGTTTTATCCTACCAAAAAACCGCCCTTTGGTCGACTTAAATTTAAAAATAAAGAAGGGCTGTAGTCTTACTACAACCCCTCTGGTTTAAAAATATTAGAGAATATATCCGGATGCAAAGGTTTACCCTTTGGTAACCTCAAAGGTGTCGCTTATGAGCATAGTGGCGCCGGCTTCGTTAATCCAGACTGAGAGTTTGTAGCTAGATTCTGATCCCGGCAAGTCTGCATCAGTCAGGTTAACATGCCAGCTTCCTGCGCCATATTCGTCCGTTACGAATGTAAACGGCTGCACGGTGCTGGTGAATAGCCCGGGCCATCCGGTTGATCCTGCTGCCAGCGTTACTGTACCTTCTGGTGCACTCCATGACCAAGGAGTAGTTCCGATTATGGAACCATCGCTTTGAATGGTACCAACCGCTGTAACAGTATAACCCGGGTTATATGGTCCGTGGTAGACAGTGGTCATATAGAAAGTATTCCCTACAATCTGTCCGGTAATAGTCTCTGTTGTCTCGTTAGGCTGATCCCATGGTGCATCATCACTTGGGTATCCTGCAGTTCCCGAAAAGGTACCGTCGGGATTTTGCTGAGTAATAGTAACATCATGGAAATACGTACCTAACACATTCCATACCCAGGTTTCGGTCCTAATACTTGTTGGGGTGTATGACGTATATCCTTTAGAAAGGTACACGGTGTAGGTTGTGTTGGAGTTTAGGCCTTTCATCACGCCCGTCATGGTAACAACTGTGTTGCCATTGGGCTGGTTAACAATCAGTTTGGAAGCCGTATCTGAACCCGGAATATCCCTTGAACCGTAAGGCGGAACCGGCATCACGTCGCCAGATAGGTACCAACTGTACGTCTGGGCACCGGCATTTGCGGGCTTGGCGGCCGAAATGGGCACGGCAAACAGAGAAAACATTAACAACATTGCCATTATTAGAAATAGTGCTTTTCTCATAATCTCCTTTTTCCTTCTTTTAATATTTCGGTCTTTCCCGAGAGTCAGCAAGTCTTTCCCTGCTGTCAACAAATCATTTCATCTCCTCATATTCTCTAATAATTTAAGGTGCAAAAAAAAGAAAATTTAATCTTCTAGTGTTTTTATTTTACCAAATTTTATCTTTTTGTCAAGAGGGCATGTTTTAGCCTAAATTTTGATTAATTTAATATAGTCGGTAAATGATCAATCCCGTAAAATTCCGGGACAACGATACACGTTATTTTCAAGGCTGGATCTAAATGTTGACAAATCATCTCATCTGCGCCTATACTTTCGCAGTTATCCTCGATGAGAACATCCGGCTTTGCTCGAGTCACCGTATCCTTATATTCTTCCCCCTCTTCTCTGAAATAAAGCAATCCTGCCGGAAAATCATATTTTTTTAAAACATTTTCTATTGTTTTTATTACTTCCGGAGCTTGTTGCGAAGTAATATAAGAAATATCATATCCCTGATTTTCCCATTCTTTTACTTTAGAACCCGCGTTTTTCACGGGAACATATGAAGCGAAATCTTCAAGTTTATCATTAGAGCTATGCATTATTATCGTCCCTTCTGTAAAAATGAGTATTTTCATGTCTTAAAATTTCGGACTAAATTTTGATTATTTTATTTTTGCTTAGAAAATCCCTTACGGTTTCAAATATCTTTTTATGTCCTTCTGAATTCGGATGCAAGCCGTCTTCCAACAAACTCTGGTAATCAGACTTTATCCACTCATTAAAAATTTCAATAAAATGCACACTATTATCTCTGCAAACAGATTTTATAATTTCATTATATTTTTTAATATTTTCATTCTTATAGGACTTGTCAGTATCCCAAGGAATTGGTGTTGTTCTAGACTCGTCAACCGGCGTCAATCCAATAAAAGTAATTTTGGGAGCAATTGCTCGGGCCCCTTCTATTATTTTCTTAATATTTTCCCTGAATTCCGCCGGTGGGATATTAAAACTATTTTTACTCTGAATAAAATAAGAATCGTTGATACCGATAGCAAAAATAAGGATTACATCCTCTGCTTCCTCTATTCTTGCTTTAGTTTCTGATTCAAATCTTTCCAATATATTCGGGGTCTTATCTCCGGAAACTCCAAGATTATACACGTCAATCTCAGAATTCTTTCCTAATTCTATAAAAAGTCTTGTAACCCATCCTCCACCTTCAGAATCAGCAGCACCCCAAACAATACTGTCTCCTAAAACACAAATTGTACTCATAAAATTTTAGCTAAATTTTGATTATTTATTTCTTTTATTTTCTGAAAAATCATAAAGCCATTTCAAGGGATTTATCTTTAGCGTCTCTTTTGCAATTTTCTTAGCAGAAACAGTTTTTAAATTTTCCGCAATATGATTGTGCCACCTTTTCAAATCATAGGAATTTTCCGGAAAATATTCTTTCTGAAGAAAAATCTGATCTAAACTATCAGCGTCTTTTGCCACAATAGCTTCCTTTGTCTTTCTCGCGTTATATTCTATCAGAAGCTTAATAATCTCTTTTCCTCCGGGCATTTCAAACCATTGTTCCTTAATGGCTTTTTCTTCCTTCTCCTCTCTATAAAATTTATTAATAAAATTTGCATCTCCGGTCCGTAATTCAGCAACATCATGCAAAAGACACATTTCCACAACCTTACTCTTATTCACTTTCTCCATGTCGGCCAATAGCAATCCTATAATGGCGACCCTGAAAGAATGGTCTGAAATTGTGTCGTTAGATTGCCTTAAAGCTTGATGATGGCCTCGAAGTATGTTTCTAGCCGTGCCTAATTCAAAAATTAAATTTATAATTTTTTTTATATTTTTCATAATTTAACTAAATTTTGATTATATTTGATTTGGCCTTTTTAATATCGACGGGTTTTTCTAATAGCTCCCCTTTATGTAATTTATATAAAAACGGAATTACTCCGCAATTGGTGCATTTTCCCCAGACGCATTTGCCCTTATTTTCTTTTGCCAATTTTTCGCACATGGCAACTTCCTTATCAAAAACCTTTTTTGTAATTATGCTTTTCATTTTTAGCTAAATTTTGATTAGTTTTATTTATCGTCTATTAATATACCTTGTGCGACGTTTCT
>JBDRLH010000028.1:0-2716 GCA_043813215.1 Parcubacteria group bacterium | reverse complement strand
CCGGCAAAGAATATGCCTTCTCCCACTTCAGCCCCCAGCAATAAATATTTTTCCTCCTCGGTTAAATTAAAGGTTTTTTTGATAACTTCAATGGGGGCGGTGCTTTGCTTCATCAAAAGCATCAAAGCGGAGTTTGCCACGATCGGCTGGCCGTAAGAAGATTTCATGAAATCGCTGACGTCCTGGGTGATGGTGGTGACGCCCAGATAATATTTTCTGGCGCGTTTGACCACCCCGAAAAGGAAAGATGCGCCGTCTTCAGACTGCATCAGCCACCAGGCCTCATCTACCACCAAAATCCTCTTTTTTAGCTCGGATCTTACTTTATTCCAAATGTATCTCATAATAATAAACATCGCCATGGGCCTGAGTTCATCCTCCATATCCCTAATTCCGAAAGAAACAAATTGCTTGTTCATGGAAATATTTGTCGGTTGGTTGAAAAATTGGGCAAATGTTCCCCTGGTGAATTTTCTGACGCGCCGGACCAAAGATTCCGCTCCTTCCATGCCTTCCAGGACCCGCTCAAAATCCTGCATCAAAGGAGTTTTTGCCTGCCAGTCGGCTGGATCGGTTTCCGGAGTAATGTCTTTGGCGGCATAGGTTTCCGTCAGAGCATTGTCAATGATGGCATCTTCTTCGGGAGTCAATCCCCCCAGCATAATGCGAAGTAACCCGACCAGGTTTATAATATTGGATCTTAAAACATCTTCTAATCTCTCGTCTTCGCGGGGAACGGGCAAATCAAAAGGATTGATGTGAAAAGGAGAAGACAAAGAAAAGTTCAGAAACGATCCACCGACCGCGTCAGATAAAAATTGATATTCATTCTCCGGATCCAGAACAATCACATCGACCCCGAGCATCATATACCGCAGGATTTCCAATTTCAGGGCGTAGGATTTGCCCGAGCCCGTCGTGCCAAAACAGCAAAGATTGGCGTTTTCTAAACTGAATCTGTCAAACAAAACCAAAGAGCTGTTGTGCATATTGACGCCGTATAAGATCCCTTCATTGGAACTCAAATCAAAAGAAACAAAAGGAAAAGTGGAAGAAAGGGGTTCGGTATTTAAAGTATTGTGTATCTGCAGTTGGTCTAAACCGTAAGGTGACGTGGAAACAAATCCCTCTTTCTGCTGATATAGTGCCGGTTTTATATAAATCAATCTGGCGTCCAGAATTGAACGCAAGGTGTTTTCAACGTTTCTCAAGCCCTCTTCGGTTTCGGAATAAGCCGTCAGATAAAGGCCGAATTTAAACATTCTTTCCTGAGCAGTTTGCAGTCTGTCTCTTAGGGCTTCCAGGTCTTGGTAGGCGATTTCCAGGGTCGGATCGCGCACCAGCCCCTTTTTTTCGTTTTCCATGATTTCTGACTGAACCTCGGTCACTTTTTTTCTCAATTGTCTTAGAATAAAACCGGTTTCTACGGGATGGATGAAAAAAGAAATATCCATGGGCGCGTCCAGGTTGACCACCGGAGAAAACCAGGATGTCCCCAATTCTCTGGGATATGAAAAAATGAAAAAACTTTTGGCAAATTTCTCGCCAAGCTTCAAATAGTTGGGAGTAATGGAAATAGAAGACGGAGCGATAATATCGGTCGCCTTGATAACATCCTCTTCAAAAATTTTTTCCGGTATTTCACGGGCTCTTTTTTTAAAAAAAGGGAATTTCATAAACCTTACGAATCCGCGAATTTTTTACAAATATACTTATTATTGAGTTAGTTCCGGAGGAATCTCGGGGAAAAATCCCACTTCGGCTTCCTGCGGATGGTATAGTCCCCAAAACAGCTCAATAAGCTCGGTGGTGGTCAGGGGCACGGCTCGAAGCCCACATCTTCTCAATCCCAGGGCCAAGAATTCCATTCTCTGCCATAGCTGGTTTTTGCATCTTTGAAAATCTTCTTCGGTCAATTTGGGAGCGGCCGCCGCTTTGAAAATCTTTCCCGGGCTTCTGGACTGAGGGGCGCTCAAGAGATAAAACGGGATGACCACAAAAAAGCTTTTTGACATAATGGTCCCGCCGGCCACCAAAGTTTCAATGAATTCCCGGTAGCTGGCCGTCTGGACTTTGAGCAGTTCGTTTTCCTGGTTATTTTCCAGCTCTTTTATTTTCTCAATGTACCCCGTGATATTTAATTTTCTTGTTTGGGTGACGATTTGGCAGGAAAAGTCTAAAGAATTCAAAAAACTTTGGAATTGATAAATAACAGCGTTCTGCTCTTCCTCCGAAGTCAAAGCAAAATTCAAAGAGGAAACCATCATCACCCCTCTTAAGGATTTATCTTTTAAAATGATTATTCCTTCTCTGATTTGGTCAATTTCCAAAAATTGTTGCGTTGCTACGTTGGGCATGGTTATTTTTTAGTTTCAAGGCTGTTTGATAAACTTCTTAATTGGCTTTTTTCCGCGAATTTTAAAGTTGAGGATTTCGTGTCTTTTAGTTTTGTCTTATTCTCTATTCTTTTTATCATTTTCGGCGGGACATTTTTTCTTCTCCAGAGGTAGATCTTCGGGCCGATTGAAAAAAAGAAAAAGTTCTTCAAGAGCGTTGGCACGGACCTTCCGCCGATTTTCAAAAAAGCCAGAGCGCCCGCTAAAAGCATGATAGCCGCCGAAACCAAAAGGAAAAGAAAAAAGCGGGTTTTAGCCATAGAAAAATAAAGCGTCAGGCAAATAGCTCCGCCGGTTCCGAGATAAATAAACTGGGTAAA
>JBDRLH010000027.1:0-5817 GCA_043813215.1 Parcubacteria group bacterium | reverse complement strand
TATAAAATATTTTATCATACTTTTCAGAAAAGAAAAATAGCAAACCCCGTTAGAAAGGACTGGATTTTCTAATGAGGCAAATAAAAATGCCCCAGGACAATAGCGTGCCTGAGACATCTGTGTTGCTAATATGTTTTATATTTTAGTTGTTAATGTACTATAGGAGGCCAGAAAGACCAAAATCTCTTACTATTAAGATCGAACAATACTCTCTGTCCACAGCCTTCGTCCCAGAGACTGACACATTTTTTGGTCGGGAATCTGACCTCCTGGAAAAGAGTTATCGAATCTTCCTCAATCCTCACATCTTTCACGGTCGTAGAAAATGGAAGTGAGGGCGGCGACTCCGGAAGTACATTGCCAACTAAAACTCCAAACCCGATCAAGTCTTCAACAACTTTAGAAATGTCAGTTCTTACAAGTTTCAATTATGCCCCCTTCTATCTTTTTATTTATGATTTATACTATTAAAAATCAATCGCTCAGTCAATGTGGAAAACTGATTTATATTATAGTATATAAGAAATTTTATGTCAAGTATTTGGTTTGTAAAATCGGAGAAAGTTTGCTAATATAAAATTTGTTTGGCCCCCATAACTCAACGGCAGAGTAGCTGCCTTTTAAGCAGCCAGTGGAGGTTCGATTCCTCCTGGGGGCACCTCAAAACAAAAACATCCATAGGGGGATGTTTTTGTTTTGAGGATAAGTAATTTTACAATCCTGTTTCGCGTAATTTTTCCAAAATTTCTTTTTGCGATTTGCTTAAGTGTTTGGGAATTTTTATCAGAAGAGAAACATACATGTCTCCTGTGCCGCGGCCTTGAAAATGCGGCAAGCCTTTACCCGAGATCCTCAAAACTTTTCCCGATTCAATGCCAGCCGGAATGGTCAATAAAATTTTTGTCGCGTCTAGGGTGGGAATTTCTATTTCATCTCCCAAAGCCGCCTGCGTCATCAAAATGGGAGCGGACGTATATAAATCGTCTCCTTTTCTTTGGAAAACAGGATGTTTTTTTATATAGATTCTGACATACAAATCCCCCGTTCTTCCGCCTTTTCTGCCGGCTTCACCCTTTTGCTCCATCTTAATCACCTGGTTTGAGTCAACTCCGGCCGGTATAAAAACTTTAATCTCTTCCTCGTTTTTAATCCTACCCTCTCCGCGGCAAACATTGCAGGGCTTTTCGGGTTTATATCCCTCTCCTCCGCATTCGGGACAAACAGCCAGCTGAGTAAAAGATCCGAAAACAGTTTTTCTGATCTGCTGGACCTGGCCCGCACCTCGGCAAGAAAAACATTCTTTTGTTTTTGTTCCGGGCTCGGCGCCTGAACCCTGGCACCTGATACAGATGTTATATTTATACAAACTGAATTTTTTTTCTTTGCCGCGCAAAATATCTTCCAAATTAATTTCCAAATCAACCTCAACGTCTTTACCTCTTTTTAAATCTTTGGCTCTTCTTCCTCTGCCTCCGCCAAAACCGAACATTTCCCCGAAAATATCTCCCAAATCTCCGAATTCCACGCCTTCAGAGGAAAAATCAAAATCTTGGCCATCTTGATTTTGCCCGCTACCCCAAGACCATTGAAAATCTCCCCAATTGGGCATGCCTCCTTGGCCGGGAAAGCCCTGGGCTCCGTCAAAAGTCGTGCCAAACCGGTCATACTGCTTTCTTTTTTTGTCGTCGGACAAAACCTGATAAGCTTCGTTTATTTCTTTGAATTTTACGGCATCTCCGCCCTTATCAGGATGATATTTATGCGCCAATTTATAAAACGCCTTCTTTATCTCGCTAAGACTCGCTCCTTTTTGCACGCCCAAAATTTGATAATAATCTTTCATTATTTTTCTTTGCATTGTCCTTCTTCAGGTCCTTTATTCTGACCATCTTCCGGATTCTGCGGCCCTTGGCCTGGCTGGCCTTGACTTTGCTTATACATTTGCTCCCCTATTTTCTGAATAGTTTGCGACAGCTCGGCGGTTTTGTTTTTAATATCGTCTATATTATCACCATCCTTTACCTTCTTTAAGGCCTCTATTTTTTCCTCAACTTCCTTTTTTGCCTGGACCGGCACTTTATCTCCGGCATCCTTTAAAGTTTTTTCCGAAGTATAAATCAAGCTGTCGGCATAATTTTTTGCCTCAATTGATTCCCTTTTTTTCTTATCTTCTTCGGCATGAATCTCAGCTTCTTTTTTCATTTTTTCTATTTCGTCTTTTGAAAGCCCGACTGTCCCTTCAATTTTTATTGATTGAGTTTTACTTGTGGCTTTATCTTTTGCAGTAACGGTTACAATTCCATTTGCATCAACATCAAACGTCACTTCAATCTGCGGAATACCGCGGGGCGCGGGGGGAATTCCGTCTAAAATGAATTTGCCGACAGACCTGTTATCTTGAGCCATTGGCCTTTCTCCCTGCAAAACATTGATTTCCACCGCCGGCTGGCTGTCAGCCGCCGTTGAGAATATTTGGGTCTTGGCTGTGGGAATTGTCGTGTTCTTATTGATCATGATGGTATTAACGGCCCCCATTGTCTCAATACCCAATGAAAGCGGCAAAACATCCAAAAGTAAGACGCTTTTTATGTCGCCTTCGGGAGCTTTGCCTTCTTTTTGCGCTCTTAAAATTTCCGCCTCAATGGAAGCGCCAATGGCCACCACTTCTTCCGGATTGATTGATTTGTTCGGCTCTTTTCCGAAAAATATTTTAACGGCATTTCGTACGGCCGGAATTAAAGTCGTGCCGCCGACTAAAACAATTTCCTCAATATCATTTTTACTAAGTTTGGTTTCTTCTAAAGTTTTCTTTGCCCGGTCAATGGACTTTTCAACCAAATCTCCGGTTAACTCGTCAAATTTTGCCCTGCTTAATTTTTGCAGTAAGTGCTTGGGACCCTCTGCCCCTGAAGTGATAAATGGCAAGTTGATTTCTGTTTCCATGGCCGAAGACAATTCAATCTTGGCTTTTTCGGCCGATTCTTTTAATCTCTGCAGAGCCAAAGGATCTTTTGACAAATCGATTCCTTCATTTTTTTTGAATTCATCAACAATCCAGCTAATTATTCTCTGGTCAAAATCCCGTCCGCCCAAATGAGCCTCGCCGCCCGTTGCCAAAACTTCAACTGTCTCAGGAGTGGTATTTAAAACAGAAGCATCAAAGGTTCCGCCGCCAAAATCATAACAAACAATCTGTTGGTCTGATTTCTTGGTAAAGCCGTAAGCTAAAGCCGCGGCCGTCGGCTCATTGATCATTCTCATTACTTTCAAACCGGCGATTTCGCCGGCGGCTATAGTCGCCTTTCTCTGCGAATCGTCAAAATTTGCCGGGCAGGTAATAACCGCTTCATTCACCTTCTCGCCCAATTTTTCCTCGGCATCGGCTTTTAATTTTTGAAGGATCATTGAAGAAATTTCAATCGAGGTATACCATTTCTCCCCCATTTTCACTTCCACCTCGCCGTCTTTTCTTTCCCGCGTCTCATAAGACAGAAGTTTTAATTCTTTTTGCACTTCCGGGTCGGAAAATCTTCTTCCGATAAATCTTTTGACCGAATGAATGGTGTTTTTTGGGTTGGTGATTGCCTGGCGTTCAGCAAGAACACCGACAATTCTCTCGTTGTTTTTTGACAAAGCCACCACAGAGGGCGTCAAAACCGACCCCTCCCTGTTTTCAAGGCACTTTGGCTCGCCGTTTATAATTGTGGCCATTTTTGAAATAGACGTGCCCAGATCTATACCTAGTACTTTTGACATATATTTATTTGTTTAAATTATTATAAATGTTTAAGTTGTTTAAATTTCTACGACTTTTTATTTTATTGTTTTCACTTTTGCCGGACGCATTAAGCGGCCGTTGATTCTGTAGCCTTTTTGGACTTCCTCGATAATGGTCCCTGATTTCTGGTCGCCATTATCTATTTCGCCGACATTTTCATGAAATCTTGGATCAAACTTTTCGCCTAATGACTTTATTTCCTCTATTCCCAAGCTTTTCAGAAAATCTTGGAACTGGATTTTTATCTGAAGCAGACCCTTGATGCTTTCATCTTTCTGCAAATTCCCCGGCAATTTTTGGGAGATAATCTCAAAATTATCCATCAGAGGCAAAATTTCCAAAATCAATTCTTCCTTGGCGTAATTTATCAATTGACCAATTCTCTCCATTTCCTCCCTTTTATAATTCAGGAAATCCGCTCTTTCCCTTTGCCAGCTGGCTAAATACTCGGTCTTCTGTTTTTCCAGCTCTTCAATTTTTTTCTGTAAATCTTCCTTTGGCACGCCGGAGCTTTTGGCGCCCTCCTTTGCTAAAGCTTCGGTGGGCAAGGAGGCGGCTTGTTTTTGATTTTCTTCTTTCATATATTAAAAATTATCTAATAATCTCATCAATGAATTAATCAAGTTAATGTTTTTATCATATTCCATTCTTTTCGGCCCGATTATTGAAATGACTCCTTTTTCTCCGCTTGGCAAATGGTAGCGCGAAGAGATGATGGTAAAATTTTTGGCTTTGGGATAAGTATTTTCTCCTCCTATATACACAGAGAGGCCCTGTTCTTTCTTTTTGTCTTCAATATGCTCCTCAAAATTTTCCAAAAGCCGGGTAAAATCAATAATATTATCTCTTTCTTCAAATTCCGGCTCCCTCAACACTTCTTCCCAGCCCTCTTTCCAGAAAATATCCCCATCTTCAACGTAATTTAAAGCCAAAGCCCGGGTTTTTTCAGCCAGGTGTCTTGTCAGATTTTGTATAAACTTAAAAGTATCATCAGTTTCATTTTCTCCCCAATCGACCAAAGCCAACTTATTATCAGGTTTTTCCTTGGCCAATAAATTATTGACAAAAAATCTGTATCCTTTGTCTGTCGGCACTCTGCCCGCCGAAGTATGGGGCTGGGACAAGAATCCTTTGTCTGTCAGTTTTTGCATTTCATTTCTTATGGTTGCCGGAGACACGCCGAAATCATGCTTTTTTAAAAGCTCCTGCGAACTGACTGGTTCGGCACTTGCCACATATTCCCGCACCGCCACATCAAGTATTTTCTCCTGCCTTTCGGTTAATTTTGTCTTCATATTTTTGCTACCCAGTCATTTTAGCATACCCAGATTAGCAGTCAAGACCCAAGAGTGCTAATCGGCAAACTGGCATATGAAAAATAAAATAGGGGTATTCTTTCCAGAATACCCTTTTTAAAATATTTTGCAGCTTATTGCCATTCCACCGAAGCGGGTGGTTTTGAGGATATATCCCAAGCGACCCTAAAAATCATGGGGACTTCATCATAAATCTTGTCTCGCACTTTCAACATTACTTCCCAATCTACTCTAGTGGGTTGGGCGATTACGGCATCGATACTATTAATGCATCTGACAACTACGGCATATCCGATTTTGGTCCGATTATCATTGGGAACATTATCTGAAACCAGTATGGGAAAATACTGGAAGGCGCCAATGTTTTTCAGCTCCTCTTCCACGATCGAAGTAATTTTTCTGATTATCTCCACTTTGGTCGGAGTAACCTCGCCGTCAATTCGAACAGCCAAGGCGGGGCCGGGGAAAGGCATTCGGCTCGATATGAGTTCCGGTAATCCCAGGGCTTTGGCAACTTCACGGACACTCGGCTTGCGAAGATCTTTTAACGGTTCAACTAATTTTAATCCGGGAATATTGATGCCGATTTGCTCCAATACATTGTGCTGTGGCGCTTTACTGTTTGATAAAGTGGCTTCAATATCAGTCAAATTTGTCCCTTGGAGTAAAAATTCTGCGCCGAATCGTTGGACTAATTCCGGTAAAATATTCTTATAAAAAGTG
>JBDRLH010000026.1:0-3586 GCA_043813215.1 Parcubacteria group bacterium | reverse complement strand
GCGAGCGGTGGCATAATTATATTTTCTTCCTAAATAAAGATAATTATTGAAATCTTTATATTTTTCAGCTAATTCCTTGATCTGTTCGTTATTTTTCAGCACTTCTCCGACAAGCTCCGGAATTCTTAATAATTCCTTGGCGATCCTTTGTCCCATGACTAAAGACAATTGACGTTGTCTGCCTAAAAGCAACGCAAAAAGAGCCAAAACAGTTAGTTGCGAAGTATAGGCTTTGGTAGAAGCAACGCCAATTTCAGGACCGGCATGATTATAGGCTCCGGCATCAGTTTCTCTGGCTTGCGTTGACCCAGTCACGTTGGTAATACCTAAGGTTAAAATTCCTCTTGATTTGGCCTCTTTTAAAGCCGCTAAAGTATCAGCTGTTTCTCCGGATTGAGAAATTGCTAAAACTGCCGTTTTTTTGTCTAAAATTGATTTTCTGTATCGAAATTCGGAAGCCGCATCGACTTTCGTAAGAATGCCGGCATACTCTTCGAGCATATATTCTCCGACTATGCCTGCATGACGCGCCGTTCCGCAAGCAACAATCTGAATTCTCTCAATCTCTCTTAATTTTTCTAAAACCTCATTTAATCCTCCAATTCTAGCTCCGCCTTCTTCTGGCAATACTCTTCCGCGCATTGAATTCTTAATGGATTCGGGCTGTTCCATTATTTCTTTTAACATAAAATGGGGATAGCCCCCTCTTTGAGCTGCAGCTATGTCCCAATCTATCTGCTCTTTTCTTTTTTCCAATTCTTGAATATCAATTTTTTCTGAAGTAATTGTCACCATTTCGTTATCTCTCAAATAAACAACGGTCTTCGTATAAGCGATAATGGCCGAGGGATCTGAGGCTAAAATAAATTCATCGTCACCGAGGCCAATTAAAAGCGGACTGGAAAGACGAGCGGCAACAATTTTGTTTGGATCTTCTCTCGAAATAACAGCTATACCGTAAGTGCCCCTGATAAAAGTTAGGGCTTTTTTTACTGCATCCTCGAGGCTGCCCTTAAAAAACTTTTCTATTAAATGAGGCAATACCTCAGTATCCGTTTCTGAACTAAATTTATGACCTTCTTTGATTAACTGATCTTTTAATTCCTTATAATTCTCAATAATGCCATTGTGCACTAAAAAAATATTCTTCTTGCAGTCAAAATGTGGATGGGCATTATTTTCAGTGATTCCGCCATGAGTAGCCCAACGAGTGTGCAAAATAAGAGGATTGGCCGACGAAAAAACATCATCTTTTATTTTTTCTTCTAATTTAGAAATTCTCCCGATTGTTTTTCTATGCTGTATTTCTTTTTTTGTCTTGTCCCAAAAAGCAAATCCGGCAGAATCATAACCGCGGTATTCAAGTCTTTTCAATGCCTCAATACCCAAATGAAGAGCATTGGGATTATCTTTTTTTGAAATATAGCCGACAATTCCGCACATAGTAAAAATTAGACGACGATATTGACGAGCTTATTTTTTACGAAGATTATTTTTTTTATTTCCTTTCCCGCTATCCAATTATCAACTTTTTTTCGAGAAATTGCAAGTTTTTTGGCTTTTTCCTCGGGAATATCAGCTTTGACTTCAACCTTGTCGCGGACCTTCCCATTAACCTGAATGATTAAGATGATTTTCCCGCTTTTTATTTTCTCTTCGTCAACTTTAGGCCAGCTTTCTTTTAGAATACTGTCTTTGTGACCTAAAACTTGCCACAATTCTTCAGAAATATGAGGAGCAAATGGAGAAAGCATAATTATCATTTTTTCAATTTCATTTTTGCCAACGCTTTCCTTTTCCTTGACGATTAAATTAACAAATTCCATAAAACTGGCGACCAGCGTATTAAACCTTGCTTCTTCTAAATCTTCATCTATTTTTTTGTTTAATTTATTTATGCTTCTCAAAATTTCCGGACTGCTTTTTTCTATTTTTTCCGATTTTTCCTTGTATTCCAAAACTAATTTCCAAACTTTCTCAAAAAATCTGTAAACTCCTTTTAATCCTTGGGTGCTCCAAACAATAGTATCGGCAAAAGGCCCCATAAACATTTCATAAACTCGTAAACTATCGGCTCCATATTCTTTGACAATGCTGTCTGGGTTAATAATATTTCCGAAAGATTTGGACATTTTCCTGCCGTCCTCGGCAAGAACAATTCCATGAGACGTTCTTTTTTGATAAGGTTCAGAATTTGGAGAAACGCCCATGTCAAATAAAAATTTATAAATAAACCTTGAATACAAAAGATGTAAGGTTGTATGCTCCATACCGCCGTTATACCAGTCAACAGGAAGCCAGTACTTTAATTTTTCGGGATCAGCTAAAGCTTTATCATTTTGCGGATCTGTATATCTCATATAATACCAGTTTGATCCGGCCCAATTGGGCATTGTGTCTGTTTCCCTTTTTGCCATTCCCCCGCATTTCGGGCATTTAACATTCACCCAATCCGAAATCGCAGACAAGGGTGACTCGCCAGTGCCCGTGGGCTGGTATTTTTCTACATAAGGAAGCTCAACCGGCAAATCTTTTTCCGGAACAGGAATGGTCCCGCAGTTTTTGCAATGAATTATTGGTATAGGCTCTCCCCAATAATGCTGCCTAGAAAAAACCCAGTCGCGCAATTTATACTGGACAATTTTTTTCCCAAGTCCTTTCTCGGCCAACCATGTGGTAATTTTTTGAATTGCCTCTTTTGACTCCAAGCCGCTGAATTCTCCTGAATTTACCAATTTTCCATATTCCACAAAAGCATCTTCTGATTTCTTATTTTTGATCTTTGATTTTTGATTTTTTACAACTTCTCTTATTTCTAACTTATATTTTTTCGCGAAATCATAATCTCTTTTGTCGTGGGCCGGGACTACCATGACTGCTCCGCCTCCGTAAGTAGCCACCACGTAATCGCCGACCCAAACAGGAATTTTTTCGCCATTTAAGGGATTTAAAGCGTAGAAACCGGTAAACACTCCTGTCTTTTCTTTTTCTAATTGAGTCCTTTCAAATTCACTTTTCTTTTTTGATTTTTCAATATATTGAAAAACTTCTTTTTCATACTCTTTTTTTACTATTTTCGAAACTAAAACGTGCTCTAGGGCTATCACCAAAGCCGTCACTCCGAAAATAGTGTCTGCCCTGGTCGTAAATACGTCGATTTTAAATTTTGAATCTTGAGTTTTGAATTCGATCTGAGTGCCATCAGATCGCCCTATCCAGTTTATCTGCTGGGCTTTTATTTTTTCCAGATAATCAACCTTATCTAAATCTTTAATTAATCTGTCAGCGTAAGCGGTAATTTTTATCATCCATTGCTTCAGTTTTTTTTGCGTCACAATTTCCCCGCATCTCTCGTGTTTTCCGTCAATTACCTCTTCGTTGGCCAGACCCACTTTGCATTTGGGGCACCAGTTAATGGGAATTTCCGCCTGATAAGCTAAGCCTTTTTTGAAAAGCTGTAAAAATATCCACTGGGTCCATTTATAATATTTAGGATCGGTTGTGTTTATCTCTTTTGACCAATCAAAAGATAAACCCAAACTCTTTAATTGTTTTTTGTAATTGGCAACATTTTTTGCCGTGGCAA
>JBDRLH010000025.1:0-27514 GCA_043813215.1 Parcubacteria group bacterium | reverse complement strand
TATATCAGGCTTTAAAAAATAAACGAGCCCGACCAGTAAACTGGCGGGCTCTTTTTGTTTTTATTTTGCTAAAACTCCATAACTATTGCCGTGATTTCGTGCTGAGAAATATAATTCTCGAAATCATTAGTCGCTTCATAGCTCCTGGTAGATTGGGCAATTCCTATTAAGCCAAGCCTTGCCTCCATTTCAAGGATGTATTTTCCCATATCCTTGATTTCCATATTTTTCAATAAATTCCAAGGCAGAAGGCCGTCGGAAAATATAATAATTTTATGGATATCTTCGGTGTTAAAATTATTTACTTTCCACATTTTTACCGAATTTGGATCGCCGTTCAGCGAGGCGTATCCGGAAGAGGATTTGGGGTTATTCATTGCTTCTATTCTGGCCCTTTCCAGGAACGGCTGGAAACGATTCCACATCTCGTCATTTATTTCTTTTTTTTGAGATTGAGTGGCTTTTTTGGAGTTTATTTTCCACTCTCTGGCTATTCGGTATTTTATTTTAGCAATCTGGGCGTGCATTATCTCGTCGTGTTTTTTAACTTGGTTTTTTGAGAGACAAAATCTCCCGTTTTTAAAGCTTACCAGCAAAAAACAGTCTCCGGCGGTAATTGTTGCGGTTATTTTTTTGCTCGGTTTAACCACTGCTGCGGAGGCGCCGGCAAGCCGGCCCATTTTCCAAGGAATGGAATAAGCGATTTTTTTCTCCAGCCAAACGTTTCTATTTGCGTCTGCTAAAATACAGGGTAGCGGTTCAGTCAATGGATTACATCCCCTAAGAGATTTTTCGATTATCCTGACATTAATCTCTCCGAGAGATTTGCCCCCTTTAATTAACTGGGGTTGCTTGGGCGAATTGGGTTCCGAATAAGAGTCGAGTACTCCCGCAATATTTTCTTCCGTTATACAGCCGTCCTCTTTTCTTTCAGAAGTTCCTTGCCCGTATAGGCCGTGAAACTTACCATGATTAAATTTTCCACTGAATAATTCAAACTTTTCAATACTCAAATTATGTCCCTCCTTAAGTTCTATTTTTCCAAATTAGATTATTAAAGGTCGATTTTAGTGGATGTATAATAGATAAATTTTAATTTTTTGTCAACCTTTAATTCTTCTGGCAAAAATTATATACTAAAAGGGCGGTTAAATAAATTTTATAAAAACATGTATAAAATTCCGTTCGTAAATTATAAAATTCAATACGAAAATCTTAAAGTTGAAATTACTAAAGCCATAAATAAGGTTTTAGAAAATGGCGACTTAATTCTGAGGAAAGACGTGGAAGATTTTGAAAAAAAACTCGCATCTTTTGTCGGTACAAAATATGCCGTGGGATTAAACAGCGGGACCGATGCGCTTTTCTTATCTTTAAAGGCGGCTGATATCGGGCTGGGAGACGAAGTTATCACTGTTTCCCATACGTTTGTTGCTTCCATCGCTGTGATCGCTCAGGTCGGAGCCAAGCCCGTATTAATAGACGTCTCCGATGATTTTGAGATGAACGTAGATAAAATAGAAAAAGCTATTTCTCCAAAAACAAAAGCGATAATGCCGATTCATTTAAACGGCAGGATGTGCGATATGGCAAAAATTATGAAAATTGCCAAAAAACATAATTTAATTGTCATCGAAGATGCGGCTCAGGCCTTGGGAGCGAAATTTAAAGGAAAATCGGCCGGCTCCTTCGGCTTAACGGGCTGTTTCAGTTTTTATCCAGCAAAGGTGTTGGGTGCATCAGGTGATGCAGGTGCAGTGGCTACCGACAATAAAGAAGTCGCAGAAAAAATCCGTCTTTTAAGGGATCACGGGCAAAAAACAAAAACAGAGATAATGTGTTATGGATGGAATTCTAGGTTAGATAATCTCCAGGCGGCAATTTTAAATATAAAATTTAAATACCTGCAAAAATGGTTGACTCGGAGAAGGGAGGTTGCCAAAAGATACGGCAAAGATTTGCGCGCCATAACCCAGATAAAAACTCCGCCCTCGCCAGATTCAAATAAAAATTACTTCGATGTTTATCAGAATTACGTCGTTAGAGCCCAAAAAAGAGACGAGCTGTTTTTATTCTTAAAAGAAAAAGGGATTGAAACTTTGGTTAAAGATCCCGTTCCCAACCATTGGCAAAAAGGCTTGAAACTTTTTCATTTCCAATTACCAAATTCCGAATTATTTGCCAGGGAAGTTATTTCGCTTCCGATGTACCCGGAGCTTACAAATAAACAAGCGGATTATGTCATAGACATTATTAGAAAATTTTATGCTTGATTCAATCACTAAAAGAAGAATACCTTTTTTTATCGCCGACGTTATTCTAATTGCTTTGGCGGTTTATTTTTCATTTTTTTTAAGATTTGAAGGCCAAATACCGCTCGCACACATTCCTAATATCTGGGGATCTGTTATTTTAACGTTGCTTTTGTGCCTGCCTGCTTTTTATTTTTTTAAATTATATTCTTTTTCCTGGGCTTATGTCAGCACAGAGGAACTTGTTTCTCTGGCAAAAGCCCAGGCGTTCGGTTTTTTACTCTTGAGCGCCGCCATTTTTATTTTGCGCGGCTGGTCGGCATTTTCCGGCTTTCCACGCTCCACTCTTTTTATAAGTTTTGTTTTAATATTTTTTTTATGCGGGGGGATTCGTCTTCTAAAAAGGATTTATTTACAGATGTTCCGCGCCGGCTTGGTCAGAAAAAAAGAAAGGACTTTAATCGTCGGAGCCGGCGATGTGGGTGAGCAGATTTTAAGAAGCATTCTTAGTTCAAAATACTCTTCTTATTTGCCGGTTGGTTTTATCGACGACAATTTAACAAAAGAAGGATTGTTAATTCATGGCGTTAAGGTTTTGGGCAAAATAGACGATATTCAAAGAATCGCAAAAGAAGAAAAAATAGAAACTCTGATTGTTGCTTTGCCTTCAGCTGGCTCTAAAATCATTGAAAAGGCGGTAGAGCATGGAAAAAAAGCCGGTTTGTTTAAAATTAAAGTTCTTCCTCCGATGGATGAATTGATAAACGGCGAAATTAAGATTGGTGTGGGGGTTTTGCGTGAAATCGAAATGGAAGATTTATTGAGAAGAGAGCCGGCGATTTTAGACCAAAAATTAGTTGACAGTTTCATTAAAAATAAAAAAATATTAATAACCGGAGCGGCCGGCTCCATTGGCTCCGAACTCTGTCGTCAAGTAGCTAAATTCAGACCGTCTCTGTTGTTGGTTTTAGATCAGGACGAAACCGGCATTTTTGAGATTCCAGGAGAATTAAAAGAGAAATTTCCGGATTTAAAAATTATTTCTTTGGTAGCCGATATTACAGATGAAGATAAAATCAAGCAAATTTTTCAAAAATGGTCTCCTCAAATAATTTTTCATGCGGCCGCTTATAAACACGTTCCTTTGATGGAGGCCCAGGCCGAAGAAGCGGTAAAAAATAATATTTTCGGCACAAAGGTTATAGCTGAAGCTTCGGTATCCTTTTCAGCTGAAAAGTTTATTTTTATTTCCACCGACAAGGCGGTTAACCCCACTTCAGTGATGGGTGCAACAAAAAGAGCAGGTGAAATGCTTTGCCAACTTTTAAGCAATAGCACAACAAAATTTATTTCTGTTCGTTTTGGTAATGTTTTAAACAGCCGAGGAAGCGTCATTCCGATATTCAAGAAACAAATTGATAACGGAGGGCCGGTAAGGATTACCCATCCAGAAATGAAAAGATATTTTATGGTGGCATCCGAAGCCTGTCTTCTAGTGATGCAGGCTGGGGCGATGGGCCAGGGAGGAGAAGTTTTTGTTTTGGACATGGGAGATCCCATTAAAATAATAGATTTGGCAAAAGAATTGATCAGGCGTTCTGGATTTGAGCCTTATCAAGAGATTGCCATAGAGTATACGAGGCCGCGGCCTGGTGAAAAATTTTTTGAAGAAATCTTGACCGCCGAAGAAGGAACGTTAGCCACTCAAAATCAAAAAATTTTGGCCGCCAAATTGATTCCCGCGAATAAGGAAAAACTGATGCTGAGTTTGAGCAGATTAAAAGAGGCGGTTGCTGCCGCTGACAAAAAATATATAATAAAAATATTGGAAGAAATTATTCCTTCATATAAGTCGGATATTCATTAATTTTTTCACTAACGTTCAAAAATTATGGGAGAAAAATCACGAGAAAAAAAAGAAAGAAGAGAGGGCAGTTTTACAGTAGAAAAAGAGAGGATCGGGGAAAACGCCGCTCCGATTCTTTGGTGGGTTATTTTTGTGGGAGTTATTTTGACATTATTTACTCCCTTTATAGTCAGTTCTAAATATTTTTTTCCGTTTGTCGGACCCAAAAGCATTTATTTTATGGCTCTTTCGGAAATAATTTTTGCCGCTTGGCTGATTCTGATAATTTTTGCTCCAAAATATCGTCCCAAGCTTAACATTTTAACTCTGACTATAATTTTATTCCTTATTATTTTTATATTAAGCTCGATCTTGGGGGTAGATTTTTCTCGTTCATTTTGGTCAAAATATGAAAGAATGACAGGACTTTTGATGCAACTTCATCTTTGCGGCTTCTTTTTGGCAGTTTCTTCTGTGTTTCAAAAAAAAGAAGATTGGCTTAGAATATTCGGCGTCTCGGTCTTTGCCGCAGTTTTGATGAGTTTTATAAATTTCTATCCAAAAGTAATGGGTCCGATGGCCGAGTTGACCAGAGGAGGAGCGACTCTTGGCAACAGTTCTTTTTTGGGCACTTATTTGTTATTTAACTTCTTTTTTGCGATTTATCTATTTTTTAATTCAAAAAAATTAATTAAAATTTTATCGCTTATCGGGGTGATAATTATTGGTATAGCTTTATTCCTAAGTACCGCCCAGGCCGCACTTTTGTCTACCATCGGCGGGTTGATTCTGCTAATTTCATCTTGGTTAATCTCGCAAAATAAAGGCAGAATTAGGATAATGGTTCTTGTCCTTTCTGCATGCTTAATTGTCGGCGTCATCGTTTCGGCTTTTTTTCTTACAAAGCCGGGTAATTTTTTGCACGATGAAATTTATGAGAAATATATCGGGAGCACCTTTGGCGGAAGGTTTATAGTTTGGTCAGGAGCCTGGAAAGGTTTTTTGGCAAAACCTTGGCTGGGTTGGGGGCCGGAAAATTTTGAAATTTCATTCACCAAAAATTATAACCCCTGCATGGGCACGAGCGAATGCGGTGCCGATATATGGTATGACCGGGCGCATAATATTGTTTTCGACACCTTGGTCACCACGGGGACTTTGGGTTTTTTATCTTACTTGGGTATTTTCTTCTCAGTATTTTTTGTGTTATGGAAGCAATTTTTCAGCAAGAACATTACTTTTTGGTGCGCCGGTATCTTTTCGGTCGTTTTAATATCTTATTTTATTCAGAATCTGACGGTCTTTGATATGATAAATAGTTATCTGATGTTTTTTTTGGTCTTAGCTTTTGTCGGCAGCATTTCTCAAAATAGAGAAAATTCATCGCAAATAGAAAAGCCCGTCAATATTCCTTTGACCGCGGTCATTCTTATTCTGTTTATTTTTTCTTTTTCTATATCCGTAATAAAATCTGCGAAAACAGACAATTATATCATCAAGGCCCTTGGTTTTCCGGCGGGCTCCCTAGAGAGGCTTGATTTATATAAAGAAACGCTTCAAGCTTCTTCTATAGGGAAATATCAAATAAGGGATTTTTTCGCCCAGTCAACAATTGAGCTTATCCAGGGGAAAGCACCCGAAGAAATTTCCACAGGAGGCGCAAAAGATGAATTAGATTTTATAATTCAGGAACTTGAGAATACCACAAAAGAATCTCCCATGGATTACCGTGCCTATTTAAAATTGGGCCAAGTTTACAATTTTTACACGGTCGCGACGAATATTTCAAAACTTTCCAATGCAGAAATGACTTTAAAAAGAGCCATAGAGCTTAGTCCCAAAAATCAGCAAGGGTATTGGGCGCTGGCTCAGACTCAAATTTATCAGGGGAAAATAGACGAATCTTTTTCCTCGGCCGAAAAAGCTTTAAATTTGGAGCCGAAATTAAAGACGTCTCATCTAATAGTTATACAAATAGCCAAGATAGCGGGAAATCAAACTTTAGCTGAGGAAAAAGCTAAGAATGCTTTGGAGATCAACCCTGCGTGGGAGCCCGATATCAAAAGCATCTTAGGGATCTAATCGCTTGACAAAATAACTGCATTTTGCTATCATCTGATTGTGAGTATATCCGAAAGGATATTCTTGGTTAAGTAGACAACAGACCTGCCCATGGCTAGGTCTGTTGTTTTTTTATTTGATATTGATAAAATGAAATTGGCCAGAAGGATAGCACTCACTAAATCTTAACTAGGAGTTAACTCTTCTGGCCATTCAAGCCCCCCCCACTTGGTGGGGGTTTTGAATTCATGAGAATAAAAGCTATTATTAAATAATACTTTCTGGATACTACGCATCTCTCAGATAATTTTTTTTCATTCATCCCTTAAAAGGAATTTATTCAAAAATTATGGAGAAAATAGAAGACTTGTCAAAAGGAGTTAAAAAAAACGTATCGTTAAAGAATTATACAACTTTTAAAATTGGGGGTAACGCTAGATATTTTTTTACGGCAGAAACGAAAAAGAATTTAGTGGCGGCAATTTCGGCGGTCAAAAAAATAAATCTGCCCTTTTTTATTTTGGGAGCAGGGTCAAATCTTTTAGTTTCCGATAAAGGATTCCCGGGGATTATAATTAAAATTGAAAATTGTAAATTGAAAATTAAAAATTCAAGGATTATTGCCGAGGCTGGGGTAAAATTGCCAGAATTATTAAGAGTCTCGGTAAAAAACGGTTTGGCGGGCTTGGAGTGGGCAGCAGGAATCCCGGGAACAGTGGGCGGGGCAATTTTCGGGAACGCCGGAGCTTTCGGACGATCGATGGGAGATATTATTGACGAAGTTGAAGTCCTTGATGTTAGAACAAAGAAAATTATTTTTTTAAATAATAAAAATTGCGGGTTCGGTTACCGGAAAAGTATTTTTAAGAAAAATAAAAATTTAATCATTCTGTCGGCAAAAATGAAGTTTCAAGAAGATGACAAAAAAATCATAAAAAATAGGTTGCAAAAATTTTTAAAATACCGGAAAGAAAGCCAGCCGCTCGGTTTTCCCTCCGCCGGAAGCGTCTTTACCAATCCCGGTAAATTTTTTGCGGGCAAATTGATAGAAAAATGCGGTTTAAAAGGAAAAAAAATAGGTGGGGCCGGAATTTCAAAAAAGCATGCTAATTTTATTGTCAATCTTGACGCCGCAAAAGCAGAAGATGTTAAAAAATTGATAAATTTTGCAAAAAAATCGGTAAAAAATAAATTCGGCGTAAATTTACATGAAGAAATTCAATACGTAGGCTTTTAGAATCAATGAATTTTGAATTTTTAAGTTATACACACTTGACAAACTTTCATGGCGTGAAAAAATAAATTAATAAGTTGGTATTTTTCAATAGAAAATTTCTTTTATGAAAGTGTTCAAATAGCGGTCGACTATTTGGTAATGATTTTTGAAATTATCAACGACCAAGACACAACAGGTCTTCGGCTTATTAGAAAAATAAACCTATGCCAGCAAAGAAAAAAAAGAAGAAGAAGAGATAGTCTCTTCCGAAACCCCGTCCTCTAAGCTTCGCGTAAAAATTCGCTTTATAACAGCGCGCGGCACAGAGGACGGGGTTTTGTTTATAAAAAATACAAAGGATATTTCTCTTTTATTTACTAACTCTTTCGGCGTATTTTCCTGTTTCGGTATTTATTCTAATGACATCGCCCGTTTCAATAAACATGGGCGCATCCAATTCTATTCCTGTTTCAACCTTAATTTTTTTAAGAGTGTTGGTGGCGGTGTTTCCCTTTATAGCCTGTTCGGCTTCAATAACCCTGAGTTCAACTTTTATGGGAATTTCAACCGACAGCAATTCAGCGTCGACATACATCAACTTCACTTCGGAATTTTGTTTAATGAATCCGATTTTATCCTGAACCGTTTCAAGGGGTAAAGAAATCCTCTGGTTTGCGTCCGGTACCAAAAAAACTGAATTACGCTTGTCGCTGTATAAATACGTCGCTTTTTTATATTCCAGCTCCATCGTTTCAAATTCTTCCCCCGACTTGAAAGTTCTTTCTATAAAGTTGCCTGATTTTAAATTTTTTAATTTCATCCTATAAACGGCGCCGCCTTTGCCCGGATTCATGAATGAAAAATCAGCAATCATCCAAGGTTGCGAGTCAATTTTTAATATCATTCCTTTTTCGAAGTCAGAAGTTGAAATCATAAAAACAATTGGCTTGCGGGAAACGGCAATAAATTATTTATGTCTTCTGTGTCCAATAAAAGCATTTGCAATCTTTCTATCCCCAGGGCGATGCCGCCCGAAGGCGCAATTTGTAATTCTAAAGCATGGACGAGATCTTTGTCAATACAAATATCGTCTTTCTTCAGTTTTTTTCTGAGAGCGTGCTCTTTTTTAAAACGCTCTAGTTGTTCTTTCGGATCAATAAGTTCGGAAAAAGCATTAGCCAGTTCCATCCCGCCCGCATACATTTCGAAGCGTTCGGCATAAAAGCTGTCTTTGTTTTGCCTGCCGACAGGCAAGTTTTTTTTCTTTGCCAAAGAAGCTTGGGGCAGGGGATAATCACAAACGAACACGGGCTTGTCTTTTGGCAAATTGGGCTCGATTTCATTGAAAAAAACTAGATAAAAAATATCGTTCCAGTCTTTGAGACGGGAATATTTTTTATTTTTCACTTGTTTTTTAAAATCTTCAAGGGTTTTGGCTTCATCCAGATCGATGTTCGCGTGTTTTAAAAATAAATCTCTGAGGAGTAATCTTGGCCAGGGCGGAGTGATGTTTATTTTCTGTCCCCGATACTCTATTATATTTGAGCCCTTGATTTTTTGGCAAAGAAAGCCGACCAATTCTTCGGTATCTTGCATTATTTTATTGTAATCGAAATTTGTCCGATACCACTCAAGCATGGTGAATTCCGGATTGTGCGTGCCGCCGAAGCTTTCGTTTTGCCTGAATACTTTGGCCAATTCAAAAACTTTGTCAAAACCCGCCGCCAGTAATTTTTTCAGCGAATACTCGGGAGAAGTTATTAAAAAACCTTCGTATTTTTTATTTTTTTCATCCGCGAAACTCACTTTAAACGGAAAAAGGTACGGCTCTTGCCCCGCGCATGCCACCAAAGCCGGCGTGTGCGCCTCAAAAAAACCCCGCTCTTTGAAAAAAGCGCGGATTAAATCAATGATTCGGCCGCACAAAATATAATTTTTTTTAAGCTCGGCGTTGGAGCGCATTTTTTCCCAATTTTTCATTTCTTTTGATTTAGCACACTTTTATTTGTAAGTTTAAACTTGAAATTTGTCAAATTTTTTGATAAAATTTTATTATGTCGTTTTTATCTAAAATTTTCGGGGATGCCAATGAGAAATACTTAAAATCTGTCGGGCCTGCGGTAGATGAGATAAATTCTCTGGAGCCGGAATTTGAGAAGTTTTCTGACGAGAAAATAAAAGAAAAAACTGCTGAATTTAAGGAGAGAACTCAAAAAGGTGAAACCCTGGACGATATTTTGCCCGAAGCTTTTGCCTTGACTCGTGAAGCGGCAAAAAGGACGCTGAAACAGCGTCATTTTAATGTCCAGTTAATGGGCGGAATTGCTTTGCATCAGGGAAAAATCGCTGAAATGAAGACCGGCGAAGGAAAAACCTTAGTAGCCACCCTGCCCCTGTATTTAAACGCCCTAGAGGGCAAGGGGTGCCATTTGGTGACGATTAATGACTATCTGGCGCGAAGGGACGCCGTCTGGATGGGCCAGATTTACAATTTTCTTGGATTAAGCGTGGGCGTCCTTAACCATGAGCAGAGTTTTATCTATGATCCTGATTACAAGCCCGAAATTCAAAATGACGAACGAGATGAGGCAAGGGATAAGTTAGGCAGTTTTAAAGTAGAACAATCTTATCTCAGGCCCTGCTCAAGAAAAGAGGCTTATGCGGCTGATATCACTTACGGGACCAACAATGAATATGGCTTCGATTATTTAAAGGATAATATGGTCTATGAATTAGCGCAGCAATCACAAAGGGGGCATAATTTTGCCATTATAGATGAGGTGGATTCCATTTTAATTGACGAAGCCAGGACCCCCTTGATTATTTCGGCGCCCGACCAAGAGAGTTCAAAATGGTATCAGGAATTCGCCAGGATAATCCCTGGTCTGGATGCAAAAACAGATTATGAAATTGACGAAAAATTAAAAGCCGTCACTTTAACTGAAGTCGGAATTAATAAAATAGAAAAAATTCTGGATTCAGAAAACATCTATGAAGAAAAGGGGATTAAATATTTGCATCATTTGGAGCAGGCTTTGCGTGCTCAAGCGCTTTTTAAAAAAGACAG
The DNA here is from genome assembly GCA_043813215.1 of Parcubacteria group bacterium. Lineage (GTDB taxonomy): Bacteria > Patescibacteriota > Minisyncoccia > Minisyncoccales > JAQTPW01 > JBDRLH01. Next base: position 17,072 of record JBDRLH010000025.1, on the reverse strand, counting down.
GGATTATGTGCAAAAAGACGGTCAGATTATTATTGTAGATGAATTCACCGGCAGACTGATGCCGGGCCGCAGGTGGTCAGGGGGCCTTCATCAGGCGATAGAAGCCAAAGAAGGCGTGCAAGTCCAGGCCGAATCCATGACCCTGGCTTCTGTCACTTTCCAGAATTATTTCAGAATGTATAAAAAATTAGCCGGCATGACCGGAACCGCCGCCACTTCTTCCGAAGAATTTTTCAAAGTTTACAAATTGGATACCGTGATTGTGCCGACCAATAAACCCAATATCAGAAAAGATCTGCAGGATAAGATTTATAAAACCGAAACCGGAAAATACAAAGCTCTCTTAAGGGAGATAAAAGAGCGTCATGAAAATGGCCAACCGATTTTGGTCGGGACGAGATCTGTTGAAAAAAATGAGTATTTGGGAAAATTATTGGACATAGAAGGTGTTTCCCATCAGATATTGAACGCAAAATATCATGAAAAAGAAGGAGAAATTATTGCCCAGGCGGGCAAGGTCGGTCAAGTGACCATTGCCACCAATATGGCGGGCAGGGGAGTTGATATCGTTCTGGGGGGAAATCCGTCAAGTCCCGAGGAAGCTCAAAAAGTTAAAGAAACGGGCGGTCTGCATGTCATCGGTACCGAACGCCACGATGCCAGGAGAATTGATAATCAACTGAGAGGGAGAACGGGGCGCCAGGGAGATCCGGGATCTTCCCAGTTTTTCGTTTCTTTGGAAGACGATTTAATGAGGATTTTTGGCGGCGACAGAATAAAATCTTTAATGGGTATTTTAAAAATTCCGGAAGATGAGGCCGTACAAGCCGGCATGCTTTCTAAATCACTCGAAGAGGCCCAGTCAAAAATTGAGGGATTTAATTTTGATGCCAGAAAACACGTTCTAGATTACGACGATGTTTTAAATAAGCATAGGGAAGTGATTTATAAAAAAAGGAGTGAAATACTCGAAAAATCCAAAATCCAAAATCCAAATTCCAAAACCGAATTAAGCGGAGATATTTTAGAACTTGTTAAAAAAACGGGATTCACAGAGGTGGATTACGAAAAACGGGAAAAAGATTTGGGCGCAGAAAATATGAGACAAATAGAAAAAATTATCAGCCTACGAGTTTTGGATATGCTTTGGATGGAACATCTGGAGAATATGGAGTATCTGCGAGATTCGGTCAGATTGCGTGCTTTTGGCCAGCAGGATCCGTTGGTTGAATATAAAAATGAAGCCCATAGAGCCTTCCAGGCGTTATTGCAGAATTTTGAACAGCAAGTGGCTAGCACAATAATGAAAGCGCAGGTGACAACCAAAATGGAAGCTCCAAATTCCAACATCCAAAATCCAAACAAATCTCAAAATCAGAATTTAAAAAACGTGGGCCGTAACGACCCGTGTCCATGTGGATCTGGAAAAAAATACAAGAGGTGTCATGGAGCGTGAGGAAAATAAAAAGGGGCAACTTTTTCAGTTAACCCCCCGGTGCTTAGGCCTCCGAAGAGGCGATGGTGGTGACCCAGCCCCTTCCCCCCATCTTATACTAGTATTGTAGCAAACCCACAGAATTTGTCAAGTGCTCCAGTGCCGCCACCAAACGAAATCCATGTGGGTGTGGTAAAAAACGGTAACGTTGCCATGGCGCATAGGAAAATTATTCTCAAACATTGACAATACCACAGAAGCGTGGTATTGTTTTAATATTATGTACCTTAAAAAAAGCTTAAAAACCTTTGATATAGATTTAATTTAAAATGAATTAAATATGGAGAAGGAAAGGGAGGTGATAAGTGGATTCCACCCAAGCAAGATTGATGATCGGCCCTTCTACGGGCTGGCTGTATGCGAAAGGAATTTATTCATTGGCCCAGCAAAAAACTATTTTAGAAACAGTTAAAGCCAATAGCGTAGAAATTTGCTTGGCCAACTGGGATCGAAACGACAAAAGAATGTTCTCGCTGGAAGAGGGCAAAGTATTTGATGCCCAAAATTTCATCTACCGATCTTTGCACCTTCCGGACGTTAACGGCCAAGAAATAGAACATCAACTCGCAATGGTACAAAAGGCCGTTGTTCGTTGCGGCACAACTATTGCTTTAACTCACCCATTGAAAGTAAAGGGTGATTATCCGACGGAACATTACAAAAAGATGATTTCCGGTGGCATTCCTCTGGCGATTGAGAACATGGACTCAAGAAAAGACAGCGGTTTTAATCCGGCTGAGCTGGAAAAATTGGTGACAGTTGTCGATTGCCGCTTCGTTTTGGACGTTCAGCATGCTTATGAGCATGATCCAGAAATGAAGTATGCCGGCGAGCTGTTCGATTCTCTTGAAAACAGATTGGCGCATCTCCATGTAAGCGGAGAAACATCCGACAGCATTCATTCGTTGGTTTGCAGGGCGACAAACGCCAAAAGTATTATTGAATTTGTCGGCCGAGTGCTTTCTGCCAAAAAGGTTCCATTGATTCTCGAAGGAGAATATACAACCTCCGATGAGCTTCGGCAAGAGATCGAGTTTCTGGAGAAGGAATTGAATCTTTAGGAGTACCAAGCAGTGGCGAAAAGTCACTGCTTTTTTATATATTAAAATTTATTTCTCTCTTTTCCTTTTTCTATGTTATTATCAAATAACAAATCAATGAGTAATTTATTGATATGATTATTTATTTTGTCCGTCATGGAGAAACAGAGTGGAATAAAAAAAAGATTGTTCAGGGTCATAAAGATTCGTCTTTAACTTTAAAGGGAAGGCGAAATGCCGAAAAATTAGGAAGAATTTTGCGCACCAAAAATATTGAAATAATTTATTCCAGCGACCTCGGAAGATGCGTCCAAACATCCAAAACCATAAACAGATGGCTTAAAGTGAAAGTAATTAGGGCAAAAGAATTGCGCGAAAGAAATTTTGGCGATTTTAACGGATTGCCGAACAGAAAAGTTAAAGAAATGCTTGATTTAAACAATCCCGACGAAAGGGCGCCAAATGGCGAAAGTTTCAACGGACAAAAAAAGAGAGTAATTTCATTTATCAAAAAACTAGCTGAAAAAAAATTCAAGAAAATTTTATTAGTCATTCACGACGGCACTGCAAGAGCCATATTGTCGGAGCATTATAATGCTAAATTTAATTCGAAAAGGTGTGACACATCAGACGATAAAATTTATTCTATAAAAATAAATAATAAAAAAATATGAGCATGCTTCCAAGACCGCTAAAAAAATCAATTATCTATAATGACCAGCATTTATATGTTTGTTTGGCAAAAAATTATATCGCCAGGGGCCATATTGTTATAGTTTGGAAGAAAGAAGTTCCCGATTTAAGCTTATTGCCGGACAGAGATTACGATTATTTGATGGATACGGTCTTTGCGGCAAGAAACGCTTTATTAAAAACCCTGAAAATTAAAAAAGTTTATTTAATTTATATGGATGAAGCCAATCATGTCCACTGGCATTTAGTTCCCCGGCATAAAGAACAGGGTTTTGATCTTTTCCAGTACGGCCCTAAGATTCTAAAAGATTTTTCTCTCGCTAAAAAAATAAAGAAAAATCTAGTGTTCAAGTGATGTTAGAGACTATGGAAAATGAAAAAATCGTGACAACCCTTTGTTTAATTTTGCAAAATGGCAAAATACTGCTTGGTATGAAAAAGCGTGGTTTTGGAAAGGGGAGATGGAATGGGTTTGGCGGAAAAGTTTTGGCCGGCGAGACAATGGAGGAAGCGGTAAAAAGAGAGGTCCGCGAGGAAGCAGGTGTGAAGGTTTTAGGATTGGCTAAAATCGGAGTTATTGATTTTCATTGGGAAGATAAATCAGAAATAATGGAAGTTAATATTTTTCGTTCTGAAATTTTTTCAGGAGAGCCGAAGGAAACCGAAGAAATGAAGCCGCAATGGTTTGGTCAAGATGAGCTCAATTTTCAAGAAATGTGGTCTGACGACAAATATTGGTATCCTTTGTTTCTTGGAAATAAAAAATTCAGGGGAGATTTTCTTTTTGATAAATTAGACAATGTTCTGAAGCAAGAATTAAAAGAGGTTGAGGAGATATAGATGGATAAAAAAAATAAACCAAAACAATTGAGATTCAGGGCAAAGAACCGGGATATTTTTAAAGCGATAAAAGACGGGACGAAGAAGGTCGAAACAAGGGCCGCTACAAGAAAATTCAGGGATATCAAGAAGGGTGATTGCCTTTTTTTAGTTTGCGGCAAAGAAAAAATTAAAAAAAGAGTAAAAAGAGTAAAGATTTTCAAAACCATAAAAGATGTTTTGGGAAAGTATAGAGTAGGGGAAATAATCCCTTCGGCAAAATCTTTGGCTGATTTGGAGAAAATTTGCTACAGTTTTCCCGATTATCATAAAAAGATCAAAAAATATGGCCTGATAGCGTTTGAGCTGGAGTAAGCCATTGAAGAAAGTTTAAGATCGTGTTATTGTCAAAAGACATGCCTGACAAAAAGAAAATTTGGATAAATATTATTCTGATAATTATTCTTGCTTTTTTGGCGGGGAGTTTTGTCTATCCGAAATATGTTGATCTCGGAGTTGATTTTTTAAACAATAAATTAAACTTAAAATTGCCTCATTTTTGGGAAAAACCCTTTAAGCTTGGCCTTGATTTGCAGGGAGGCGCGCAACTGCAATATCAGGCGGATTTATCCAATGTGCCGGTTGCAGATAAGACTAGCGCCATGGAAGGACTTCGCGACGTCATTGAAAGAAGGGTTAATCTTTTTGGGATTTCCGAACCCGTTGTTCAGGTACAGGGAGAAAAATTAATTGTCGAGCTGGCCGGGGTTTTTAATGTCTCTCAGGCCATTGAGACGATAGGCCAGACTCCTTTTTTGGAATTCAAAGAGGAAAAAGAAAATGCCCAAGAAATAGCGGAAAATAACCAGAAGATTGCCAAGGGAAATGCCACCGGAACCATAGAAGATCCTTTTTTGGCGACAAATTTAACCGGAAAATATCTAAAGAGAGCCGAAGTGGGTTTTGATCAAACCACTTATAATCCCTTGGTTTCCATTGAATTCGACGACGAAGGAGCGAAAATTTTTGAAGAGCTGACCGCAAAAAATGTAGGTAAAATTTTAGCCATTTATATTGACGGCCAGTTGATTTCAGCCCCCAGGGTGGACGAAGCTATTTCCGGAGGTAAAGCTCAAATTTCAGGCAGTTTTACGGTAGAAGAAACCAAAGAATTGGCCAGAAATTTGAATGCCGGCGCTCTGCCCGTGCCGATTTCTCTGATTTCCCAGCAAACCGTCGGTCCGACTTTGGGAAAAATTTCCCTCAGCCAATCCTTAAAAGCCGGGTTATACGGTTTTTTGGCGGTGATTATTTTTATGATAATTTTTTACAGGCTGCCGGGAATCATGGCCTCTCTCGTCTTGGTAATCTATGTTTTGCTCGTCTTGGCTTTCTTTAAAATGATATCGGTAACCATGACTTTGGCCGGAATCGGCGGTTTTATTCTGTCAATTGGCATGGCGGTTGACGCCAACGTTCTTATTTTTTCCAGAATGAGAGAAGAATTAAATCAGCAAAAAGATTTTTCTGTTTCTTTGGAAGAAGGATTCAAAAGAGCTTGGCCGGCTATCCGCGACGGAAATCTGACAACTTTGATTGTGGCGTTTATTTTATTCGCCCTGGGTACGAGTTTTATAAAAGGTTTTGCCATGACTTTAAGCATCGGAGTTTTGCTCTCAATGTTTTCTGCCTTGGTGATTACCAAAAACTTTATGAGGCTGTTTGAAGGAGGGAAGTTAGAAAACATAAAATGGCTTTGGAAATAAATATGACTTTTAACTTTATTAAATATAAAAAAATTTACTATATTTTTACGGGAATTTTAATTGTGGCTAGCGCAATGTCTTTTTTTCTGTTCGGCTTAAAACCCGGAATTGATTTTACGGGCGGGAGTATTCTGGAAGTAGATTATATGGATCAAAGACCATCTAATCAAGAAATCAGACAAAAGATTTCCGATTCGGATTTGGGAGAATTTTCCGTACAGCCTACCGGCGAGAAAGGGGTTATTTTAAGAATGAAAAATATAGACGAAAATGTTCGCCAGGAAATTATCCTGAAATTGGGTAATGTCACAGAAAAAAGATTTGAATCAATCGGCCCTTCCGTTGGCATGGAATTAAAGAGTAAAACCGCCAAGGTTATAGCCTTGTCTCTTTTGGCGATGGTTTTGTATATTATTTTCGCTTTCAGAAAAGTATCCTTTCCCGTCAAATCGTGGCGGTATGGCATGGCCACATTTTTTATCCTTTTTCACGATATTTTGATACCTTTGGGCGTTTTTTCGGTCCTGGGCAAGCTTTATGGGGTCCAGATAACCATCCCGATAATCGTCGCCCTGCTGACCGTTCTGGGATATGCCATAAATAACGTGGTGGTAGTCTTTGACAGAATAAGGGAAAATCTCTCAAAAAGGTTGTCTGTTTCTTTTGAAGACGTTGTAAACAACGCGATAAAGCAGACTATAATCCGCCAGCTTAATACTTCTTTAACGACTTTGTTCCCGCTGGCATTTATTTACCTCTTGGGCGGAGAAACTTTAAAATATTTTGCCCTGGCTTTAATGTTGGGGCTTTTGGCCGGCCTTTATTCGTCCATATTTTTGGCTGGTCCCGTCTTGGTCAGCTGGCTGGGAAATCGCAAGAAAGCTTGACAAACATATTCAAAAATGATTTAATAATCAAATAGTGAATTACTTTTATAATTTCTAACCCAGAGAATTAAGAATTATGAATAAAAACTACGCAAAAATATGTTCTAATTTACTTTCTAATTTACCTCCCAGAGCAAAGAGCGTGGTTTTGCGTAGATTTGGTTTGGAAACCGGAGAAAGAGAAACGCTAGAGGCCGTTGGCGACAGTTTTGGCATTACCCGCGAGAGGGTCCGCCAGATTGAAGAAGGCGGATTGGAAAAAATAAGGCCGGAGATAAAAAATTACCAGGATGTTTTTCAGAGCTTTAGCGATTATTTCAAAAAGCACGGCGGGTTAAAAAGAGAAATAAATTTATTAAAAGATCTTGGAGGTACCAAGCAATCGGCGCAGGTTTATTTTCTTTTATCGTTGAATAATAACTTTATTAGGTTGGGCGAAAGCGAAGACTTCTATCCGCTTTGGTTAATTGACAAAAATTGCTTAAATCTGGCGCAAAAAACAATAAGTACTCTTTTTAATAAATTAAAAGAGATTAAAAGACCGTTGCAATTTAAAGAACTAAAAGCTTTCCAGCCGGTTGATGAGGCCTCTCTGATTTCATATTTGGAAATTTCTAAAAAAATCCAGAAAAATTCTGAAAATTTATTCGGCTTAAAAGACTGGCCGGAAATCAATCCCAAGGGAGTCAAAGATAAAGCTTATTTGGCTTTCAAAAAAACGGGGAAACCACTTCATTTTACGGAAGTGACAAGGCAAATCAATGGAGCTCTGGTTCAAACCGTTCACAATGAATTAATCAGAGATTCGCGTTTTGTTCTGGTTGGCAGGGGCATTTACGCCCTTTCGGAATGGGGCTACGCCCCCGGGCAGGTAAAAGATGTTATTTCCACGGTTTTGAAAGAATCTAAAAAACCTCTGACAAAGGAAGAGGTTTTAAATCAAGTTTTAAAGCAGAGAATGGTAAAAGAAAACACAATTTTGCTTAACTTGAGCAATAAAGATTATTTTTTGAGAAACAATCAAGGCAAATATACGGTTCGCGAAATTTAACAAAAAGACGGCTAAAATTTTATGTTGCCACCGGAAGTAGCAGACTTATTAAACAATATAGGGGGGTATTTGTCTCCGATACTTTTGCCTGCGTGGAGATTTTTAAAAGATTGGTGGTGGGTTCCGCTTCCTTTTATTCTTTGGAAGCCTTTTTTATTTCTTTGGCATTGGTGGAGGGTGGATATCTGGCTGAATAAGGTTTATAGGCCCACTTTATTTGAAATAAAAATTCCCAGGGATAATTTAAAACCGATCAGAGCGATGGAGGAAGTGATGAATTCCATACATGCGATAATTTATCATCCGCCCGACTGGTGGGAATATTGGATAGACGGCCAGCTTCAAACCTCTATTTCACTGGAGATCGTTTCTTTGGGCGGTGAAATCCATTTTTATATAAGAATCCACAAGGCCTACAAAGATGCCGTTGAGGCGGCTATTTATTCTCAATTTCCCGAAGCCGAAATCACCCAAGCCGAGGATTATACAAAATTAGTTCCGCACGACATACCCAATAAAGAGTGGGATCTTTTCGGTTCTAGTTATGAACCAATACGGGAAGATTGGTATCCGATTAAAACCTACACCACATTTGAGACGGAGAGCGAGGCTTTAGAGGAAAAAAGAGTAGATCCGGTCTCGGCGCTTTTGGAGGCATTGGCTAAAATAAAACCCGAAGAGCAGCTTTGGTTTCAATTCGGGATTGAGCCGACTTCTAATGAGAAGGGCCAGAGTGTGGGAGAGTGGTTAAAAAAAGGGGAAGAGTTTAGAGATAAATTAGCCAAACGGAAGGAAAAACCACAAGCAAAACCAATGGCCCAAGAAGCGGCCGACCTCTTTTTTACAGGAAAAATTCCGGGAGAAGAGGAAGAAGTAAAAGAGGAGGCCTTCCCTCCTGAAATGAGGCTGACTCCCGGTGAAAAAGATATTGTTACGGCCATTGAGCGAAAAATGTCAAAATTATTATTTACAACCTATATAAGATTTATTTACTTGGGGAAAAAGAGTGTTTGGTACAAACCCAATTTCAGACTGGCTTTTTCTTTTTTCAGTCAATACGAAACAATGAATATGAATTCAATGTTTCCGACCGGCAAGACCATAACAAAAATCCATCAGCACTGGTTCTGGCCGATAGATGCGCTCCGCCCGCGCAGATATTATATGAGGAGAAGGAGGCTTTTCAGACAATATGTAGACAGGCTTTCCCCTTATTTTCCGGAACCGGGCGGGACTTTTATGCTGAATACCGAAGAAGTGGCGTCTTTGTTTCATTTCCCGTCTTGGATCGTTTCGCCAGTCCCCGGTGTTTCCAGGATTGATGCCAAAAAGGGTCCGGCGCCTGATTTATTAAATAAATAATCCTCTTGTTTCACCGTTTTTATATAATAAACACATGGAGAAAAGTTCAGAAATAAATTATTTCGCAGAAACCACTTTCCGAAACCAAAAGAAAAAGTTTGGCATAAAAATTGATGACAGGCGAAGGCATATTTATGTTTTGGGTAAAACCGGCATGGGCAAGACCAATCTTTTGGAGACAATGGCCGTACAGGACATTAAGAGCGGTAAAGGGGTGGCTTACATAGATCCGCACGGCGAAACGGCGGAAAAGCTTTTGGATTTTATTCCTTCCTCCAGAGTCAACGATGTTATTTATTTTAATCCAGCCGATACCGATTTTCCGATCGCCTTTAACGTCATGGAAAAAGTGGATCAGTCCCACCGTCATTTGGTGGCCGCCGGACTGATGGGGGTTTTTAAAAAAATCTGGCCGGATGTTTGGTCCGCCCGCATGGAATATATTTTGAATAATTCTATTTTAGCTCTTTTGGAATATCCCGGTTCAACCTTATTGGGCATCAATAGGATGCTGTCTGACGCGGACTATCGCAAAAAAATTGTCGATAAAGTTTCAGACCCGGTTGTCAAATCTTTCTGGGTGCAGGAGTTTTCCAGATATACTCAAAGATATGAAACCGAAGCCACTGCTGCCATACAAAATAAAATCGGCCAATTTATTTCCAACCCCTTAATTAGAAATATCATCGGCCAGGTCCAGACCCTGATTGATATGAGAAAAGCCATGGATGAAAGCAAAATTTTAATTGCCAATATTTCCAAAGGGCGGGTAGGCGAGGATAATTCCCGGTTATTGGGAGCTTTGGCCATAACGAAGCTGCAGTTGGCCGCCATGTCGCGGGTTGATACGTCCGAAGAAGAAAGAAAAGATTTCTATTTGTATGTTGACGAGTTTCAGAATTTTGCTACGCAATCTTTCATTAATATTTTATCCGAAGCCAGGAAATACAGGCTGGATTTGGTTTTGGCCAATCAATACCTGGGTCAATTAGAAGAAATGACAGCTACTGGCGGAAGAAGCACTCAGGTCAGAGATGCGGTTTTTGGCAACGTAGGAACGATGATTTTGTTCAGAATAGGCGCCGAAGATGCTGAATTTCTGGAAAGGGAATTTTTACCCGATTTTGAGGCAACAGACTTGGTCAGCCTGGCCAAATACAATATTTATTTGAAACTTATGGTTGACGGCATAGCCGAGAGGCCGTTTTCGGCACAAACCCTTACTCCTCTATCCGCGCCCGCCGTTTCGAGTAAGGAAAAAATTATCAAGGTTTCCAGGGAAAGATACGGCACTCCCAGAAATATTGTTGAAGAAAAAATCGCCAAATGGACGCTAGGTATAGATTCGGCAAAAACATCGCCATCTTCCGACAGGGCTGCCCTTAAAGACAATCCTGTTTTGTATGACGCTCAGTGCGCCGCCTGCGGAAAATGGACAAAAGTCATTTTTCCTCCCGACGGCAAGAGACCGGTCTATTGCAAACCATGCTTGAGTAAAATAAAAAATAAAGATAATGGCAATGTACGGGCGCCGGCGCCGAATCAGGCTTCGGTTCAAAAGCCTGCCCAGGTTTCCGCTATTTCCCTTGATCAGGCGGTAAAAAATGAGCCGGTTTCTTTCTCGCCTCAAAAAAAAATCAATCAAGCGCCGGAAATAAGAGAAAAAATAAAGAGAAAAGAAGTCAATTTAGATGAATTAAAAAGGGTTTTAGAAGAATCTCTAAAGAAAACGACAAGCAATAATGAAGACACTAAAGGAGTTTAATTTTCAACGAAAGAAAGTTTTGGTCAGATGCGATTTCAATATTCCCCAAGACAACGAGGGGAATATTTTAGATGATTATAAAATAAAACAAACTCTGCCGACAATTAATTATTTATTAAATCAAGGCGCCGGACTGGTTTTGATAAGCCATTTGGGCAGGCCCGACGGTAAAGTGATTGAATCTTTAAAATTAAAGCCTGTGGCCGAAAGATTGTCCCAACTGTTAGGCCGCCGAGTGGAAATCAGCAATAAGAATATTAAACCCGGAGAAATGATTCTTTTGGAAAACATTCAATTTAATCCCGGAGAAAAGAACAATGATCCGGCTTTTGCCAAAACTCTTTCGGATCTTGGCGATATTTTTGTCATGGAGGCGTTCGGCCAAGCCCATCGGGCATTTGCCTCAATTTCCGGGATAAATAATTTTCTGCCCTCGGCGGCCGGATTTTTAATGGAAAAAGAAATTCAAGTTTTAAAATGCCTTCTTGAAAATCCGATAAAACCTCTGGTGGCGGTTATCGGCGGCAAAAAAGTGGAAGATAAATCTCGGGTAATCGATAAGATTTCCGTACTTGCCGATTTTGTTTTGATTTCAGGGTTGATTAAGAAAGAAATTAATGAGAAAAAAATATTGCTAAAATACCCTCAAAAATTAATAAGTCCGTCGGAAAATCTTGGCGCCCCCGATATCGACGAAAAAACAATTAATGCTTTCAAGGAGATAATCAAAGGAGCAAAAACCGTTTTTTGGTCAGGCCCCTTTGGTAAAATTGAAGAAAAGGAATTTCAAAAAGGCACAGAGGAAATTATCAAGGCGATTATCAAAAGCCGAGCTTTCTCTGTTGCCGGAGGTGGCGAAACGGTGGAGTTTATCAATAAACTCGGCCTGATCGATAAATTTAATCACGTTTCTACCGGCGGGGGAGCTATGCTGGCATTTTTGGCGGGAGAGAAATTGCCGGGCATAGAGGCATTAAAATAAGAATTATGTCAGAAATTAAAAATCTGAAAAAAGCGGCCGAGAGGATTAAAAAGGCCATTAAAAATAAGGAAAGAATAATTCTTTACGCTGATGCCGATTTGGACGGCTCGGCTTCGGTCATCATTCTTCAGGAAAGCATAAAGAATCTGGGTGGCCGGGTGGCCGCCGTTTATTTCCCAAACAGGGAGGTCGAGGGCTACGGCATCAGTAAGGACGGTCTGGCGCGTTTGAAGAATTTTTCCCCGGCGTTATTGATAACTTTGGATTGCGGCATAGGCAACGTCAAAGAGGTGTTGCTGGCAAAAAAAATGGGCTTTTTTGTAATGATTATCGATCACCATGAAATTTTGGAAAAAATTCCCAAAGCCGAAATAGTCGTTGACCCGAAGCAAAAAGGAGACAGGTCTTTTAAGGGTTTTGCCAATGCCGGCATTGTTTTTAAACTTTCCGAAATTTTGTTGGGAAAGCTGATGATAGAGAATTTAAGGAAAAATTTTTTAGAGCTGACGGCTTTGGCAACAGTGGCCGACATGATGCCGCGAATCGAGGAGAACCAAATTTTTATTTCTGAGGGTTTGAAGTATTTGGATGATTCTTGGCGTCCGGGTATCCTGGCCTTTTTCGAAATATTGACTTTTGAAAATTGTCCGACCTTGGGGCAAAAAGTTCAGAAAATAATTTCAGTCTTGAATTCAAGGGATGCTGAAAATAAAATGCCGGTTTCCTTTCGAGTTTTGACGAATAATTCATTGGAGGAGTCAAAGATTCTGATAAAAAATCTTTTGGCAAAAAGCGAACAGCGCCGGGAAAAAATAAAAGAAATTTCGGAAATAATCAGAAAGAAAATTTCAGATGAGGGCTCTATTATTTTTGAAGGGCAAGCCTCTTGGGATGCCGAACTGATAAGCCCGGTTGCTTCAATTCTGTGCCAAGAAACCAAAAAGCCGGTTTTTATTTACAAAAGATTGAAAAATGAAAGCATGGGTACGGTCCGAACTCCCGAAGGCGTAAACAGCGTTGTTTTGATGAAAAAATGCAAAAAACTTTTAATAGCTTTTGGCGGCCACGCTTTGGCTTCCGGTTTCAGGATTAAAAATGAAAATTTGGAGAAATTCAAAAAGTGTCTGATTAAAAACTTTTAAAATGTTTGAATTTATATGAAGAAAGTAACAATTTATACCGACGGAGGATCGCGGGGAAATCCTGGACCTTCGGCAATAGGAATTGTCTTTTACAATGAAAAAGGAGAGGCTTTCAAAAAATATTCGGAATTTGTGGGCCAAACAACTAATAATCATGCCGAATATCAGGCGGTAATTTTCGCCTTAAAAAAATTCAAGGCGCTTTTTGGAAAAAAAATTGCCGAGGGAGCAGAAATTGAAGTAAAATCGGATTCAGAGCTTTTGGTGCGCCAATTAAACGGGCAGTACAAGATTTTTGAGGAAAAAATCGGAAAACTTTTTCTGGAAATCTGGAATTTAAAAATCGATTTTAAAAAAATAAAATTTGTTCTCGTTTCTCGCGAAAAAAATAAAGAAGCGGACCGCCTGGTCAACGAATGCTTGAATAATCAGGCCAGAAATCAAGCGTTAATCTAAACAAAAAATCAGTCAGACGACTGATTTTTTGTGTCCCAGCAAATCTATAAGCCGAATTCTGTATTTGTGTGATCATCTATCTAGCCCCTCGATTGCTCTCGGGGTCTTGCGAACTACTTTTCACAAAAGCTCCAGATAAAAACCAGAACTTTCGCTTGTTCTTGCTTTTAGGTAAGAATTTAGCCGTTTCACTTCAACCTTCTTTTATAGTTGAACTCATCCTCTTTGCTCTTTCGAGCTTCAGAGGACTTCTTTGGCCTTTCGGCCTCAGTCGTCACTGTTCGCATCTCAGGTCTCGCGACCGACGGGTATTACCCGCTACCTTTTTAACCCCATTTCTGGGAGTAAAAGTTCGGACTTTCCTGAACGTAACATTTTGCAAAGCAAAATTGTACGTCCCGATCACCCGATTTGCTGGGACGATTATATTTTACCAAAGATTAATAGGATTTGTCAAGTTTAAAAATAAAGCCGCCATTAAGTGGGCGGCACCTTTGACGATTTCCCTCTTTTTCTTCTCTCCCGCGTTAGTAAGAAAGATTTGCAAACACCGTTGGATTCATTCTTTTTTACCAATTGTATTGCCTCCTCCAATTTGATGGGCGTTGCTTCCCAATAGCCCGACTTAGGATCAAAAAAACCTCTTCCCCCTGGCAATTTTTCCAGCAGCAAGATTTGGCCGGCTCTTTTTGCCCCCTCAGTAAAATCAGAAGCCGGGAAAATCCATGCATTATTTTCGCTTATCACCATACAGTTCATTTCCCCTCCGAATCTATCTTTATTATCTATGTTAAATAGCCAAGTTAATTGACTGATTTCTACATATAATATAATGGAAATTAAGCGGTCTGTAAAGTATTTGTAAAATACCTCCTTAAATACTAAAATATATTCAATAATGATTATTTCTAAAAAAATATTTTTTACTGTTTTATCGTTTACGATAATTCTTTTTTGCTCTTTGCTTATTTGGCAAAAAGATCAAATAAATAATTTGCCGTCAGCCGTCATAAATTCAAGAATAAAAGAAAAAGAAACTTCCGTATTTGATCCGAGTTTTTTGATATGGCAGGAGGCTACTTTCGACGCCCTTTGGCAAAAAAGAGATGCCCACACTGCCCTGGTTTTTTCAGATAAAATTTGGCTGCTGGGCGGAGTTTCTGGCAATGCTCCCGATTACAGCAAAAATAAAAGCGACGTTTGGTCGTCCGAAGACGGCAAAGACTGGATATTGGTTTCAGAAAATGCTCCCTGGGGTCCCAGAAGAGCGCACGAATCTTTAGTTTTTAATAATCAGATTTTAATTTTAGGCGGAGTGACCACGGGCGAAGTTTATTTAAATGATGTTTGGTCCTCTCCAGACGGGGAAAATTGGCTGCAAATTCAAAAGAAGTCGGCCTGGACCAAGAGAAAAGGATTTGAAGCCGTTGTTTTTAAAGACAAAATATGGATAATGGGAGGAGTTGACACCAGTGGGGCAGTTAATGATGTTTGGTTTTCAGAAGATGGAATTAACTGGCAGTTGGCGACAGATCGCGCCAAGTGGCCTCCGAGATATGATTTAGCCGTGGAGGTTTTTGGCGGAAAGATGTGGCTTTCCGGGGGAGTTCTGCCTGGAGAGATGGGCCAAAAAGAAGTTTGGTTTACAGAAGACGGCACAAACTGGGAATTGGCAGAAGATATTCCTTGGCGGGGCAGGCATGGCCATTGTTTTATTTCTTACAATGATTATCTCTGGATAATCGGCGGATGGTCGGGTTTTGCCGAAGGATTTAATGACGTTTGGTTTTCAAAAGACGGCCTTCTTTGGCACAAGACCTTGGCAGATTCTTTATGGCCGGGCAGGGAAGATTCAGCTTGCCTGGTTTTTCAAAATAAGATTTGGTTTTTAGGCGGCATGCTGACATCTGGCCTAAGAACAAATGATGTCTGGTTTTCAATTTAATTTATTTTTTATGGATTTTATTCCAAATCCGGGTAAGAATTTAATAATCAAAATAAACGGCGAAAGCTGGGCAAGAATTCCCATTAAAACTCACTTTATCACCGTTGATGATAATCCGGACAATATTATCAGAAAATATGTTTTGCCTCTGGCTCAAAACTCTGATATCATTGTTTTGGGACAAAAAATAGTTTCCATACTTCAAAAAAGAATAGTTTACGAAAAAGACGTCAGGGTGGGATTTTGGGCAAAATTTCTTTCCAAATTCGCCATCAAGACGCCATACGGATTTTCTGTCGGCAACCCGAAAAAAATGCAATTGGCCCTTAATTTAGCGGGATTGCCGCGCATTTTGTTCGCCGGTTTTTGCAATGTTTTTTTTAAGCTTTTCGGGGTTTCGGGCATGTTTTATAGGATTGCCGGAAATCAAATAAGTCAAATAGACGGCTTTTACGGAGAGGCTTTTGGGCAGTATTTAAAAATGGGAATTTTGGGACCGAAAGACGGCGATGCTTTCTGTCAAACTCTCAAAGAGAAATATCGGCTTCCTTTTTTAATTGCCGATGTAAACGACTTGGGGGGAAATATTCTGGGCAGAAGCTCTGATTTGGAGGGAAAAGAAAAAATGATACTGGAAATTCTAAAAGACAATCCCGCCGGCCAAGGCAGGCAACAGACGCCTCTGATCGTTTTGCGCAGAGATAACTGCCAATGAAAATAAATATTAAAAATATTTTTAACCATCAAACTAGAACCGTTAATTCGGCCGCTTTTGTGATAGCCGGCGCTTCTTTTGTCAGTGCGGTTTTGGGGGTGCTGCGCGATCGGCTTTTGGCCGCCGGATTCGGTGCCGGAAACGAATTAGATATTTATTACGCGTCTTTCAGAATTCCCGATTTCATCAGCACCGTGCTGATTTTAGGAGCAATCGCGGCAGCCATTGTGCCTATATTCAGCCAATATCTGGTCCGTTCACGCAAAGAAGCTTTTGATTTTTTGGCCAATCTTTTGAATGTATTTTTAATTTCTTTAACGGCAATCTGCGGGCTTTTGATTGTTTTTGCTCCCCAGATTATCCCTTTTGTCGCCCCCGGTTTTGCCCAGGAAAAAAGGGAGTTGACTATACTTCTTACGAGAATTATGCTGTTTTCGCCACTTTTGCTGGGGATGAGCAACATAATCTCGGCCATCTTGAGAATCTTCCGCAGGTTTGTCATCAGTTCCTTAAGTCCAGTAATGTATAATCTGGGAATAATCCTCGGAATTTTATTTTTTGTCCCCAAATTCGGCTTAAAAGGCCTGGCTTTCGGAGTGGTTCTGGGCGGAGCTTTGCATCTTTTGATTCAATTGCCGGTGCTTTTTGAGGTCGGATTCAGGCCGTTAAAAATCATAAACTTCAAACAAAACGGGTTAAAAGAAGTTATAAAATTGACCATCCCGAGGTCAGTAGGCTTGGCCGCCACTCAGATTAACCTGATTGTTGTCAATGTTATCGCATCGCTTTTGGCCGGCGGGAGCATAGCGGTTTTGAATTTATCGGAGAGTTTAAGCAGGCCCCTCTTTACTTTCGTTGCTGTTTCTTATTCCACTGCCGCCTTTCCCGCATTGAGCCTGGCTTTTTCCCAAAAAAACGGGAAAAAATTCAGCGAAACTTTTAACTCAACTATTA
>JBDRLH010000024.1:0-3051 GCA_043813215.1 Parcubacteria group bacterium | reverse complement strand
TGGCACTATCACTATGTATGGTTGGGATTTTGGAGATAATAATTACGCGACAGAAATTCAAGCCACTACAACTCATTCTTTTGCCACTTCAAGCCAATTTTTAATAACTCTTTTTGTTACGGATAATCTTGGCGCTACCAGCTCTTTGGCGACGGCGACGATTAATATAATTCCTCCATCTCAGCCGATTTTGGAAATATCAACAACAACCGTGCTAATAAATGAAATCGCCTGGATGGGAAACGCCAGCCCGACTGACGAGTGGATTGAGATTTATAACAATACGAATAAGGATGTTGATTTGGCCGGCTGGAAATTGGTTGCCGCAGACGGGACTCCGGAAATAAATTTTAACGGCTCAACGACCATAATTTCAGCTGGCGGATTTTATCTTTTAGAAAGAATCAATGACAGCACTGTTCCGGAAATTTTTGCGGATTTAATTTATACCGGCGCCCTAGGGAATGGCGGAGAAAAGCTGGAGTTAAAAGACGCTTCTGGCACCTTGATTGATTCGGTTGATTGTTCTTACGGCTGGTTTGCCGGAGATAACAAGACAAAAGAAACAATGGAAAGAATAAACCCAGCCTTGCCAGGAAGTGATTCCGGCAATTGGGCTTCAAGCACGACTTCCGGCGGCACACCAAGGGCAAAAAATAGCGTTTCCCTCCCATAGATTTCGCCATTTGGCCGGTTTTTTGATATAATTTTAAAATTATGCTTTTTAACTCAATAGATTTTCTGATTTTTTTCCCGATTGTCACCATCCTATATTTTGCGATTCTGTTTTTTCGGAAAACCATTTCAAAGTCTTAGATTTTTCGGAAGACTTGGAAATGGATTTTTTTGCTTGGGAAAAATATCCCAATGAACACCTTAATGAAAAAGGCAGGAAATATGTTGCAGAAAAAATAGCAGAAATAATCAGGTTGTTTTGACCTTTTTTCTTTTTTTGTTATAATATCTAATATTTCAGAACCTTATGGATAAGGATTTTTTAGTTCAGCTTGCCAAAAAAATTTATCATTTGACTGTGCTTTTTCCCAAAAAAGAGCCTTTGCGTTATAAAATGAGAGAGTTGGCCATTGAGATTTTACAGAAACCCGATGAGCAGGATTTTGAAACGCTAAATAATTTTTTTGAAGTAGCCAGAGATCAGAATTGGGTAAAATCAGACGATATCTTGGCAATACAGAAAGAGTATGCTAATTTGAGTGGAGAAATAATAGAGCCGAAACAGAAAGAAAAGCTTTTTGATCCTTCGACTTTTCAAGGTCATTCTGAAAGTTTAAAAGGTGACGCGGTTCAGGATAAAACAAAGATTGAATCCAAAGCCCGGCCTTTAATTGCCAAGACGCTGATTGAGAGACATGAGAAAATTTTGGCAATTCTCAAAGAAAGGGGCAAGGCTCAGGTTTGGGAAATGAAACAAGTCTTTCCCCAGATAAGCAAAAGAACTTTAAGAAGGGATTTTGAGTTTTTATTTAAACAAGGAGTAATTGATAGGATGGGCGAAAAAAATAATACTTATTATCAAGTTAAAATAGGATAGGACATACGTTTATATATAGTAGGACAATTGTCCTACTTGATGTTAATGCAAAATCAAAGAGCAGAATTTGCTAAAATTTACGATAAATATATCGCCAAGATATATCGGTTTGTCGTTTTAAAAGTCAGCTCGGTAGAAATTGCTCAAGACTTATGTTCTGAAACTTTTCTTAAGGGATGGGAAGCTTTTAAACGGGAAAAAATTGATAACCCTCAGGCTTTTTTATATCGAATAGCCAGAAATTTAGTTATTGATCATTATCGGGAGAAAGGTAGGACACAAATTGTTTCTGCTAATGACCTTCCTATTATTGACATTAATTCCAAAATAGAAGAAAAAGCGGCTTTAGATTCTGATATCAACCAGATTAAGGTAAGGCTGACAGGATTAAGCGACGATTACCAAAATGTGATTATTTGGCATTATTTGGATGATTTGCCTATTAGCGAGGTGGCCTTACTTTTAGATAGGTCTGAAGATGCCACCAGGGTGCTTTTACATAGGGCGCTGGAGATGTTGAGAAAAGATGTAAATTCGGTGTAATACTCCGGCTTATTTTACGTCGTAATAAGTGTGATGCAAGAAAAAGAACTCATTGGCAAGATAAAGGAACTTCGCAACATCAAGCCCAGCCAAAACTGGGTGTCTTTTACTAAAGCGAAAGTTTTAGGAGAGGAACCGAAAGTAAACTGGCTTTCTGTTTTGGAATTTTTCCCCAGACTGGTTTACAAGCACAGCAAATTAGCTTTTGCCAGCTTGATTATTTTCGGTTTTGTAGCCGGTGCCTTCGGTTTTGCCCAGGGAGCCTTGCCGGGTGACCCGATCTACGCTTTAAAAAGAATCAGCGAGAAAACTCACTTGGCTTTTGTTTCGGAAAAAGATCTTCCTTACGTCCAATTGGAACTGGCCAACAAAAGACTGGAAGAATTAAATACCATTGCTCAGCGAAATCAGGTAAAAAAGATAGCGTCAGCCATTCAGGAGTTTCAAGCCAGTGTTTCACAAGCCGCCAAAGATTTGGCCAATGCTCAGAATCTTGATGTAGCCAAAACAGTCTCTGAAACCAAAAAGATAGCCGAGAAAAAACAGGCGATTGAGTCTTTGGGAATCGTGATTGGCGACACTCCGGATTTAGACAGCGCTTTGCTTTTATTGATTCAAAACGAGATAAAAGATTTACAGGTTAGCTCACTGACTGATGAACAAAAGACAATCTTTGCCCGGGCAGTAGCGGATTTTGAGGCAGGAAATTATTCTGATTCGCTTGAAAAAATATTACTGCTGAGTCATCCGCAATAGTTTTAAGATAGGTTAAAATTTGAATTCCCCATTAAAGATGGGGATTATAATATAATTTTGAAAGTCGCCATTTATGGCTAATACGTAAAGTCATAAATGGGCGGTCGACACGACAGAGTTATAAAAAATTATCAATTAAATTAAACTTACAATTTAAAACACAAAATGAGTAAATTAACGAAAAAATTTGTAGCTATCGC
>JBDRLH010000023.1:0-24748 GCA_043813215.1 Parcubacteria group bacterium | reverse complement strand
TTTAACTATTTTAATCGCCGGATTCGGCGGGGGAATGGTCAGGGGATTGGTGGGCTTTATAAAATACCAATATTCTTACAAGAACGTGGAATTCAAACTGCCGTATTTTTTCACCATGATGTTCATTTCCGGAATTGTCGGGACCATGGTGGCCGTGGCCGTGAAAGACATTGCCGGCAACGTGCTGACTCTGCCTTTTTCTCCGGGAATCGCCCTGATTGCCGGCTACGCCGGCGGGGATTTCATTGAAAACCTTTATAAAATCATTTTTCGCAAGACATCCATTTACGAAACCATCATCAAGCAATAATATAAAATAATGTTTATTAATACACCGAGAAACCCAAGCAAGTTAAAAAGAGTAGTTTCTCTGTCCGCCTCGACGATTCTGGGCGTGCTTTTGAGTTTTATTGCCCACGGCCTTATCGAAATCAATTATTTGCAAAAAGCTGAAAGCCAAGGGCAGATTGTGCCTTTTTACGGTGGCTGCACCTTAAAGCCCTGGTTGCAAATTGCGCTTTTTTTAATTGGCGCGATTGGCGGATTCCTACTGGGGCTTTTTTGGTGGCAGAAGGTTTACGTTGAAAGATTTCTGGCTAAAAAATAACCAACCCCTCGGATACGCTTAGCATTAGAATAAAAAACAATTTAATTAATAATAAAATAATAATATGGATAAACTTTACGAACAATCAGAAACAGGATGTTGCATGAGGTTTAATCCTGAACCGTGGCAGGAAAAAGAGATCGTTTGGAAAGATAAAATTTTTGTGAAGGATCATGTCACCAGTTTTTTGCATATCCCCGTCAATATGGGGAAAATAATAATTAAAAATATAGAACTGATTGAAAAAGCAAATGCCAAACCGCCGCAGCAATTGATGCTGACAGATGAAAAATCTCTCTGGGGCGCGGATATTTACATTGATGTTTCCGGAAACGTTCCGGGCGCGCAAATGGCAACGCTTTCAGGGACATTTCTTACCAAAGTATTTGAGGGGCCGTATCAAAATGCCGGCAAGTGGGCGCAGGAGATGAAGGAATACGTGGCAAAGAAAGGCAGGATGTTAAAAAAGCTGTATTTTTCATACATCACTTGCCCGAAATGCGCCAAAGTGTACGGCAAGAATTATGTGGTGCTTTTTGCCGAGATAAATTAAAACGACCAAGAGGAAGAATAATATGCCAGATTTTAACATTGCCTGACCGATGAAAAAAGTTGTCAGATACAATAAATTAATACGAGACGGGATTCCTAAAATAATCAGGGCGGCCGGATGGCGCCCGACGATGAGAATTTTAAAGAAGAAAGAATTTTTAGGCAGGGTAAAGAAGAAAGTTGCCGAAGAAGCAAAAGAATTGATTCAATCAAAAGACAAAGAAGAAACTATCAATGAAATCGTAGATATCCAGGAATTGCTTGATGTTTTGGCCTCGGAGCTGAAAATAACAAGACCGGAAGTTAAAAAATTTCAAGAAGCCAAAAGAAAAAAGCGTGGGAGTTTCAAAAAACGTTTATTTCTGATAAAAGAAGAAAAATAATCTAATTGCGAGTTTCGGTAAAACAAAGTAGAATGAGGCAATAATCAAAATTTAAACCAAATAAACATGAAAAAGAGCCAAATAATAATTTTAGGGATAATTTTATTATCATTTGCCGTCGGCATTTATTTTTATCCCAAGATGCCCGACAGCATGGCTTCTCACTGGAATTTCCGGGGGGAAGTTGACGACTATATACCAAAATTCTGGGGATTATTTCTGATGCCCCTTGTATCCTTGGGGATGTTTTTCCTTTTTATTCTCATTCCCAAGATTGATCCCCTGAAAAACAACATTGAAAAGTTCAGAAAATATTTCGATTGGTTTATCGTGTTGATGATATCATTTCTGTTTTATATTTATCTTTTGACCCTTTTTTGGAACGCCGGTTTCCGGTTCAACCTGAGCCAGCTGATGATGCCGGCTTTGGCAATACTTTTTTATTACTGCGGAGTTTTGATAGAAAACGCCAAGAGAAACTGGTTTATCGGCATCAGAACTCCCTGGACGCTAAGCAGCGACGGCGTCTGGGATAAAACCCACAAGCTTGGCGGAAAGCTCTTTAAGTTCGCCGGCGTAGCGGCTATTTTGGGAATTTTTTTCCCGGACCATGCTTCCTTTTTCGTAATTATACCGGTATTTTCTGTCACGATTTTTACCCTTTTTTATTCTTATTTTGAATACAAAAAAGAAACAAATAAACCTTAATTTTTAAATATGATCAACCCGTGCGCCGTTCGTCCAGGGCGGAGGTGCGGGACAAAGACCTATCCATGGAAAACAATAATACAACAAAATGGCGAAGATTGGAAGTGTTTTTAGAGTTTTTAATTTTCGGAATCATTGTCGGCGTAGCGGAAGATTTAATTGCCGTGAAAGTGCTGACTGACGTGCCCATTACCTGGCACGTGATAGGCATTGTTGTTTTAATCGCCATTCCCTTTGCCCTTCTCGGCGAGGTTTTAGTCGACAGGATTAATTTTATAGAAATTTTCAGGAAAATTTTTAAAAAAGAAAACAGATTATGAAAAAAACAATTCCAACTATCATCGTCATTCTAATCATTATCGGTTTTTTAGCGTGGCGGCAGCTGAATAAAAAAGAAGAGCTCCCCGTAACCAATTTTGAAGAATGCGTCGCCGTGGGAAATCTTGTGATGGAATCCTACCCGCGCCAGTGCCGGCACAAAGATCAAACATTTACAGAAGAACTTAGCCCCCAGATTTCCCGAGAAGAAGCTCTCGGCATAGCGCAGGAAAGCAAAGATTGCTCTGACGCCGGAGTCCTGACCGATAGAATTTCCTATAACGGCATTACAAAAACCTGGTGGATCGACCTTGAGCGATTTCCCGAACTTGAAAAAGACGGCTGCAATCCCGCTTGCGTTGTTTGGGAAGATACAAAAACGGCAGAAGTAAACTGGCGCTGTACGGGCGTTTTACTTTAAGCCGGACGTAATGCGTGAGGCAAACTTGTCTTGCGATACGGGAATCAGATGAATCAAATTTGAATTTTTTGGGAGATATAATATGATGGATTAATAAAACTAATATTCATCAATGGCAAAGAAAAAGACAAAAACTAAAAAAACGGCGGTTTTGCCCGAAGCTCCAAAGGAAGAAATTAAGTTAAAAAGAACCAAAATCAGAGTTGTGGGAATCGGCGAAGGCGGGAACTCCATAGTTTCCGGCATTGCTTCTCATGTGAAAAAAGCAACTTTTTTGGCGGCAAACACCAACAAGCAATCTTTAAAGGGAGCGGGCAGGAATGTCGCGCGTTTTCAGTTTGGCGAGAGCTTTACCCGCGGCTTGGGAACCGGCATGAATTCCAATATTGGAGAAATGGCGGCGCTGGCCGAAAAAGATAAGATAAAAAAGATATTCGCAGGCCAGGATTTATGCGTGATAGTAGCTTGCCTGGGCGGAGGGACGGGTTCGGGAGCGGCGCCGATTTTTGCCAAAATAGCCAAGAGTACGGGCTGCCTGACTTACGGAATCTTTACTTTACCTTTTAATTTTGAAGGAGAAAAAAAAGCGGCAATCGCCAGGGAAGCTTTGGAGCGCTTAAAACCCAGGCTTCATGCGTTTTCCGTCATACCCAATGAAAGAATATTCCAAATCATCGGCAAAGAAACGCCGCTGAAAAAAGCTCTCTCGGCTATAAATGAGAGACTGGCCCAAAGCTTAGAAGGCTTGATTGAAATAATTTACGAGCCCGGCCTGATAAACATTGATTTTGCCGATTTGAAAACAATTTTAGAAGGACAGGGAAAGCTGACTTATTTGAATTGCGTCAATGTCCGCAGAAAAGAAGGGGCGATCCAGGAAGAAATTGAAAAATTATTAAATTCTCCGCTGCATCCTTACGGCATCAAAGGAGCAAGGGGCGTGCTTTATAATATTGCCGGCGGAAAAAGCCTGGCGCTGTCGGAAATCAGCCAGATTTCAGAAAAGATTTCCGGGTTGGCCAATAAGGAAGCGAAGATTATTTTCGGCATTTCCCAAAATCAAAGATACCAAAGCCTGATCAAAACGACATTGCTGGCCACGGGTTGCGGCACTAAAATTTTTACCGATGATAAACCGATAAGGGCAAAAAGCAAAGCCCCGGCCGCCAAAAAGAAATCCGAGCCGGAGAAAACGGCTGTAAAAAAAGCAATAAACAGAAAGCCAAAGAAAGCCAAAAGAGTTGTTGTTGTGAAAAAATCCGTTGTCAAAAATAAAACAGCAAAAACGGTAAAGAAAAATATCGTAAAAAAAGCGAAAGTAAAATCCAGGAAAAAAATAAAAGCTCCCCGTCAGCCGTCAGGGAACGAATTTGCCCAAGGCAAGGCCGAGGTGAGAATCAGAAAAAACGCCCTTCAATTAAAAAAAGAGACCGAAGAAATAGAAGCCGGGATGCTTGCCCGCGAAAAAGTTTGGGAAACTCCGGCCTTTTTGAGGAGAAGGAAGGTTCTCTAGGCGATAATCGTTCCCCGAAAATGTTTTTTGGAGAATAAGTTTTTGAAATTTTTAATATCCGTGCCTTTGATGATAAAGACGCGGATTTTTGATTTCTGGGCTTCTTTTGAGGCAATCGGATCAAAGGGAGCCGACATTCCCGGAACCCAGCGGGAACCGATCAATTTTCTGTAATCTTCCCATCGGATTTCTTTAATCGGCTTGGCATCTTTATATTTTCGGAAATCTTTATCATAAACATAAGGAGTGTTGCTGGCGTTGATGATTTCTTTTGCGCCAAATCTTTTGGCGAGCAAGACGGCATCAAAGTCGGTGGAAAATCCCGGCCGCCAGCCGGCGCCGATTAAAACTTTCCAGTGATTTTTTATGGGTTTATGAGGGTTATCCAGGACAACGGGATAAGCGACATTCCTGAAGATCGTCCTTAAAAGATGGCCGTTTAATCTGGTGACGTGTATGCCCAACCAATCTTTGTCTTCGGCAGAAAGCGCTGAAATTTCTTTGGCCGCATTCTGGTAGACTCGGCAAATTTTTCCGCCGCCGGTGACGATGACAAACCGGTAATTTTTTTTGACGAATTTCAGAATCAGAGAACGGAAATTTTTTAAAAAACCGGTGTTTATCTTGCCGGGTTTGGGGCAAATTATCGCGCCCCCCAAAGAGATAACGATTATTTTTGATTCCATATTATTGGCTTATATTAGCATCGGTTTTTATTATTGGCAATGCTATTTTTATGTGGTAGGATTAATCCAAGTTAAAATAATTTCCATGGAAAACATTTACGATTTAATAATTCTGGGCGGCGGGCCGGCCGGGGTTACCGCCGGAATTTACGCCAGGCGCCGAAATTTAAAGACACTCTTAATAACTAAAGATTTTGGCGGTCAGGTTGCTTCAAAAGCGGTTGTCATTGAAAACTACCCGGGATTTTTAGAAATCCAGTCCGTAGAACTGATTAAAAAATTGATCGAGCAGTTAAAAAGCTTCGGCGCCGAAATTTTACTAGATTTAGCAAAAGAAGTTAAAAAAGAAAAGGAGGTTTTTTCCATTCTGACCGAAAGCGGCAAAAAATTTTCGGGTTTAAGCGTGATTGTCGCCTCGGGAAGCGAAAAGAAAATGCTCAACGTGCCTGGTGAAAAAGATTTGGTAGGCAAGGGCGTCAGCTATTGCAGCGTTTGCGACGGGCCATTTTTTGCTGGGAAAAAAATTGCTATTGTCGGTGGAGGAAACGCCGGAGTTGAGTCAGCCATTGCCTTGTCAAAGACGGTAGAAAAAATATACATTTTGGAATACGGCGAAAAACTGCTAGCCGATGAAAGAAATCAGGAATTAATTGCTAAAGAAAAAAACGTGGAAATTTTAACAAACGCTGCTGTCAAAGAAATCACAGGAGATAAATTTGTTAATGGGTTAAGGTATGAGGACAAGAAGAAAAAAGAAATAAAAAATTTGGAAGTTGAGGGCGTCTTTATTGAAATTGGTTATAAGCCAGCCAGTAATTTTGTAAAGGAATTAGTGAGTCTTAATGAAAGGGGAGAGATAATAATAGATTTTGGTTCAAGTCAAACAAATATTCCCGGTCTTTTTGCGGCTGGTGACGTTACCTCCCTGGAATACAAACAAATTGTGGTGGCGGCCGGCGAAGGGGCAAAGGCTGCCCTTTCAGCTAGCAAATACATAAAAAGTAGAATTAAATAATGGATTTTTCCGTTAAACAAATTAAAGCGCGTGAAATTTTAAATTCGGGAGGAAATCCGACTGTTGAGGTTGAGCTTAAAAACGGTTCAGGTATTTTTTTGGCTTCGACGCCCTCCGGTGTTTCGACTGGGAAATACGAAGCGGTGGAGCTAAGGGACGCGGACGGAAAGGGCGTAAAAGAGGCGATCAAAAACATAGAAAAAATTATTGCTCCCGCCCTGGAAAAAGAAGACTTAAACGATCAAAAAAGAATTGATGAAATTTTAATAAAACTCGACGGCACGAAAAACAAATCGCGCCTTGGGGCCAATGCCATTTTACCCGTATCCATGGCGGTATGCCGGGCTGGTGCGGCGGCCAATAATGTCCCTCTTCATAGGTACATTTCTGAAATCGCCGGAATGACCATTAAAGAGATGCCAAAACCCTCATTTAATATGATAGAGGGCGGCAGGCATACCTCTTTGATGGTCTCGGGGCAGGCGAGCCCGGCCTTCCAAGAATTCATGGCGGTTCCCAAAGGCCAAAGTTTTAAAGAAAATCTTGAGACGGGAAAAGAAGTTTACGAAAAATTAAAAGAAATTTTAAAGAAAAAATTCAAAGAGATAAAATTAAGTACAGAAGGTGCTTTTACCGCACCCCTGAGCGTTGAAAAATCATTGGATTTTTTATGCCAGGCCGGCGGCAGCAATATTGAAATTGCCCTTGATGCGGCCGCTTCGAGTTTTTATAACAACGGTCTTTATAAGCTCGGCAATAAAAATATTTCAAGAGAAAAATTATCAGAACTTTACCAGTATATTATCTTGCATTACCCCGTGATTTCCGTTGAGGATCCTTTTTTTGAAGAAGATTTCGGCCAGACCCTTGCGTTGACGGACAGATTTTCAGTAATTTTTGGAGATGATTTGCTGGCTTCTAATGTGGAAAGGATGAAAATGGCAAAAGAAAAAAATGCCTGCAACGGTTTGATACTAAAACCCAATCAAATCGGCACAATTTCAGAAACAATTGCCGCCGCAAAACTTGCGAAATCTTACGGTTGGAAAATCATGGTGTCAAACAGGGCGGGCGAAACAAAAGACAGTTTTATTGCCGATTTGGCCGCAGGCATCGGCGCCGACTTTATAAAATCCGGTGCCCCTTTCCCGGAAGAAAGGATGGCAAAATATGACAGATTGGTTAAAATAGAGGAGGAGCTGGCCGTTTTAAAAACCGTAAAATAATATGGCAAAACTTTTTTTGCTAAGGCATATAAAATCGCAGTGGAATGAGGAAAACAGATTCACCGGCTGGGTGGACGTGCCCCTGGATGAAAACGGAATCTTAAAAGCCAAAGAACTCGCCGATAAAATATTTAAGTACCGGATTGATAAAATTTATACTTCGTCTCTTTTCAGGAACCAAGACACGATTGCCAGGATGTTCGAATTTGCCAACAAAAAATATCCCGTTTTTATGCATCTTGACGGAGGCAAAACGCAGAAATGGGGAAATTTTATTGATTTAAGCCAGAACGATGTGCCGGTTTTTGTTACGGAGAACTTAAACGAAAGATATTACGGAAAAATCCAAGGAGAAAATAAAGATACGGCTGCCAGAAAATACGGCCAGGAGCTTGTCCATCTTTGGCGAAGAAGCTATGATGTGGCTCCTCCCGGAGGAGAAAGCCTAAAAGACGTGGTAAAAAGAACAGCCTCTTTTTATCAAAAATTTGCGGAAAAAGATTTAAGGGAAGAAAAAAATGTTTTGATTGTCGCCAGTCATAATTCTTTAAGGGCTATTGTCAAATATATTGAGAAAATCTCCGACCAGGACATCATCGATTTGGAAATTCCTTACGGCGGGATTATAAGGTATGAATTTGACGGTTTATTGAGAATAAAAAACAGATCTGATATAATAAATTCATTATAATTAAGCAGACAAAACAAAATGATCAAACCGAAAAAGAAAACTATTTTAATTATCGCAATAACCGCAGTTTTTTTGACCGCAGTGGGAATTTTTTACGGAATAAAATTTCAAGGAGAGAAGGAGGCAAAGCAGGTTTCAGATAAAACGATAACCTTTATCAATGAAAATCTCCTTTCGGAGGGAACCGTCGCGACTTTCGTCAGCATGGTGGAGGAGAGCGGTATTTATAAGCTCAAAGTAAAAGTGGGGACTCAAGAACCCGAAGTTTACATCACCAAGAACGGGAAATTATTATTCATCCAAGGAGCGATTGACATGAGTCCGGCAACAACCACCGAGGATCAGACGGGTCAAGGCGCAACAGAAAAAGCCACCTGCGAAACCCTAACCAAGACTGAAAAACCGCTTTTGGCGGCCTTTGTGGTCAGTGCCTGCCCCTATGGATTGCAGATGCAGAGAATTTTGGCCGAAATAGTGAAAAATATTCCGTCTTTGGCCACAGCTATAAAAGTTGAATATATCGGAGCCATAGTAAACAATAAAATAACTGCCATGCATGGTGACGCGGAGGCTCAAGAAAATTTAAGGCAAATCTGTATAAGAGAAGAGCAGGCAAGCAAGTATTGGGATTATGTCGGTTGTTATATCAAGGCTGGTGATTCCGCAGGATGTCTGACAACTTCGGACGTCAATAAAACAAAATTAAATACCTGCATGACCGATGCAACCAAGGGGATAGAGTACGCCAAAGCTGATTTTGTCCTGTCGGACCAGTATGGCGTAACAGGTTCGCCCACCTTGGTTCTCAACGGAAAGACAGTAAGCGAGTTTGACTTTGGCGGAAGGACGGCTGAGGCGATAAAAACCATGATTTGTTGCGGAGCCCAAACAGAACCTGACGCCTGTTCTCAGGCGCTGACAACGGATTCGGCAGCGGCAAGTTTTTCTGAGGCGTATACCAGCTCCGGAACTTCCGACAATTCCGCCAGTTGCCAATAATTTAAAAAGTATAGAAAATGATTGTAAAGATTTATTCAACGCCGGCTTGCCCCTATTGCCACACTTTAAAAGAATTTTTTAAGGAAAAGGGCATTCAATTTGAAGAGATTGACGTGTCTGAAGATGAAAAAGTAAAAGACGACATGATAAAAAGATCAGGCCAAATGGGGGTGCCCGTGGTGGAAATAGACGGACAGATGATTATCGGCTTTGACCGGGAAAAAATATTAAATCTTTTAGGCATACAAGAATGATAAAAATTGCCATCAACGGATTCGGCAGGATAGGGCGGAATTGCGCCAAGGCCATTTTAGAAAAATGCCCGAATTTGGATTTGGAAGCAATCAATGATTTGACGGATACCAAAACTCTTGCTCATCTTTTAAAATATGATTCGATTTACGGTATTTACGATAAGAACGTCCAAGGAAAGGAGGGGATAATTTTAATTAATAAAAAAGAAATAAAAATTTCAGCCGAAAAGGACCCCTTAAATTTACTTTGGGGCAAAACGGGCATAGATATTGTTTTAGAATGCACGGGCAACTTTACCGAACTTGAAGACGCAAAAAAACATCTTGCGGTCGGGGCAAAAAAAGTGGTAATTTCAGCCCCTTCAAAATCGGAAAAAATCCGGACTTTTGTTCCGGGGGTAAACGAAGAAAATTACGACGGAAAAAATGACAGTATTGTATCAATGGCATCATGTACGACAAATTGCCTGGCGCCTTTGGCCAAAGTTCTTAATGATAATTTCAAGATTGAGAGGGGATTTATGACGACAGTCCACAGCTATACCAACGATCAGAGGATTCTGGATTTGCCTCATAAAGACTTCAGGCGGGCGAGAGCAGCTGCCATAAACATAATTCCCACAAGCACAGGGGCCGCCTCGGCAATCGGTAAAGTTATTCCGGAACTCGCTGGGAAATTGGACGGAATTGCTTTCCGGGTGCCGACGCCCACGGTTTCGGTTTTGGATTTGGTTTGTCAAGTGGAGAAAAAGACAACGGCCGAGGAGGTCAACTTCATTATTAAAAAAGCTTCGCAGGAAAAGAAAATGGAGGGTATTTTGGGGATAGAAGACGCCTTGCTGGTGTCTTCGGATTATATCGGTAATTCATTTTCCTGCATAGTCGATGCATCTTTGACGATGGTCAATGAAAATCTGATAAAAATCACGGCCTGGTACGACAACGAATGGGCCTACTCCTGCCGTCTGGCGGAGTTTGCCGATTTCATGGGAAAAAAAATGTAGCTCTTGTAAGATATTTTCAGCCCCGCCATTTTGGCGGGGCATTATTTTTTGGTATAATAAAACATAAAACATAATTTAAGAAAATATGATTAAAAAAGGAGATTCGTATTACCCGTCGCCGGAATTTAAAGAGAAGGCCTGGATAAAAGACAAAAAAATTTATAAAGAGGCGGCCAAAGATCCTGTAAAATTCTGGGAAAATTTGGCCGGTGACTTGCAATGGAGCAAAAAATGGGAAAAGAGCTTTGAGCATAATCCGCCTTATTTTAAATGGTTTTTGGGAGGCAAGCTGAATATTACAGAAACTATTTTCCGTTCCGGTGCCGATGATAAAATTGCCCTGATTTGGGAGCCGGAGCCTGCAGGAGAATCTTCCAAAACTTTTACATACCTGCAGCTCAAAAAAGAAGTTGGCAAATTTGCCAATGCCTTAAAAAAACTCGGAGTCAAAAAAGGCGACAGGATCGGAATTTATCTTCCCATGATTCCGGAAGCGATAATTTCCATGCTGGCTTGCGCGAGAATCGGTGCAGTCCACGCGGTTGTTTTCTCGGCATTTTCCCCGACAGCCCTGCAAAGCAGATTGCTGGATTCCGAAGTCAAGATTTTAATTACGGCTGACGGCTATTACAGGAATGGAACGATGATTAATTTAAAAAATAATGCCGACGAGGGAATAAAAGAGACTTTAGTTGAAAAAATGATTGTGGTCAAAAGAGCGCAAAATCCCGTCGGCTGGCAAGAAAGCAGGGATGTTTGGTGGTCAGATTTGACCGCAAAAGAATCCGAAGATTGCGAACCGGAAATTATGGACTCCGAAGACACTCTGTTTGTTTTATACACCAGCGGGAGCACAGGAAAGCCAAAAGGCTGTATTCACGTCACGGCGGGATATGCCGTCCAGGCTTATGCTACGACAAAATATATTTTTGATATACATCCGGAAGATATTTTCTGGTCAACGGCTGACGTCGGCTGGATAACCGGCCATACTTACAGCTGTTACGGTCCCTTGCTTTGCGGGGCCACTTTCATTATTTTTGAAGGATTGTTGATTTATCCCAAAGCCAACAGATGGTGCGACATTATAGACAAATACGGCGTCAGTATTTTTTATACCGCCCCCACGGCCGTCAGAATGTTTGAAAAATTAGGCATCGAAGTTTTTAAAAATAATAAATTAAACAGTTTGCGGCTTTTAGGGTCGGTCGGCGAGCCGATAGATGAATCGGCCTGGCAATGGTATTTTAAAGAAGTGGGCAAAAAGAAGTGTCCGGTTTTGGACACTTGGTGGCAAACGGAAACCGGCGGCATACTTGTCACTTCTTTGCCGGGATTGGGGCCTTTTCGCCCGGCTTTTACGGGACTTCCTTTTCCCGGAGTAAAGACCGATATTTTAGATGAAAAAGGGAATAGCTGCCCTGAAAATACACCAGGAAATTTAGTAATTTTGCCGCCTTTTTCACCGGGCATATTAAGAGGAGTTTATAAAAATCCGGAAAAATATCTGAAAACTTATTGGAGCCAATATGGCAAAGAAATTTATTTCACTTCCGATGGCGCGCTTTACGATAAAAACGGTTTAATCAGGATTATCGGCCGGGTTGACGACGTGATTAAAGTGGCCGGCCACCGGGTTTCAACCGGCGAACTGGAAGCGGCAGTTAATTTTCATGCCGACATTACCGAATGCGCGGTTGTGGGGATTCCGGACGAAATAAAAGGAGAGGTTCCTGTCGTCTTTGTGGTTTACAAGGGCCAAGAATCTGTTGACCAAATAAAAAAAGAAGTAATAGATCTTATTAAAAAAGAAATCGGTCCCATCGCCCTGCCAAAAGAAATTTATCTGGCGCAAGATCTGCCGAAAACCCGTTCAGGCAAAATTATGCGCCGAATTTTAAAAAGATTATTCACCCAGGAGGAATTGGGAGATCTTTCAACTTTGGCCAATCCGGAGAGCGTTGATAAGCTTAAGGTGATCATCAATAAAAAATGAAGGGAAAAATTTTTAGCGGAACATCGGCACGAAAAAAACTTGATGATTCTTTCTTCAGCCCCGACTCAATAGCAGTAGTCGGCGCATCTTCTGATGCTAGCAAGCTCGGCTGCGTCGTTCTTAAAAATATCATTCAATACGGTTTTAAAGGCAAAGTATATGCTGTAAATCCAAGTATTCGCACAGCACTCGATCTTGTATCTTATCCTAAGGTCACTAATATCCCGGATAAAGTAGATATGGCCATTATTGTCACTCCTTCCCGGACGGTGCCGGAAATTATGAATGATTGCGGACTTAAAGGAATAAAAGGAGCCGTTATTATTTCGTCGGGATTTAAGGAAATAGGACCCGTCGGCCTCGAGTTGGAAAATAAAATAATGGAAATTGCCAGAAAATATAACATCAGGGTTCTGGGTCCCAATTGTCTCGGTTTTATTAATACGCATTCTTCATTAAACGCCACATTCTCTTCCGGTATGGCGTCAAAAGGAAATGTTGCTTTTATGTCTCAATCGGGCGCCCTCTGTCAGGCGATTCTGGATTGGTCAAAAAATTCAGGGATTGGTTTCAGTAAACTTGTAAGCCTCGGAAACAAGTCAGATATTAACGAATCGGACCTTATTGAGGCCTGGGAAAAAGATGACAACACCAGCGTGGTCATAGCTTATCTCGAAGGCATTACCAGCGGGATGCGGTTCCGAGAATCCGCCTCTGCTCTGACGCGGAAAAAGCCTTTTATTGTTATGAAGTCTGGACGTACCGTCGTCGGCTCGCAGGCGGCCCTTTCTCACACCGGAGCCATGGCGGGTTCTGATGTCGCTTATGACGCCATATTTAAACAAACAGGAGTTATCAGGGTAAATTCAATGGAAGAAGTCATTGATTTTACTTTTGCCTTGGCTTATCAGCCGTTGATTTGTGGCGACAGGATTGCCATCGTGACCAATGCCGGCGGTCCGGGCGTTATGGCCACCGATGCCGTAGAGAGGGCAGGGCTAAAACTCAGCCAGTTCAAAAAAGAGACTGTTGAAAAACTCCGGGCTGGCCTGCCGATTACTGCCAATTTCCTTAATCCGGTGGACGTGATCGGTGACGCCACTCCCGATAGATATAAATTAGCCCTTGAAGCTGTGCTTGGCGATATTAACGTTGACGGAGTATTGGTTATACTCACGCCACAGGCGATAACCGACGTGGAAAATACAGCCCGTGCCGTTATAGATACGGCATCTAATTACGAAAAACCGATTCTTTCAAGCTTTATGGGCGGTCCTACGGTTGATAAAGGAATTAAAGATCTTATGAAATCCCGTATTCCAAATTACGCCTTCCCGGAACGAGCGGTAGATAGTTTCAAAGCCATGAATCGCTATCGACTTTGGCGCAAAAGGGAATTTGATAAAATTAAAACTTTTCCCGTAGATCATCAAGCTACCAAAGTTATTTTGACGCAAGCCTTAAACGAAAATAGACGCAGTCTTTCAGATGCTGAAGCCAGGCAAGTGATAGGTGCTTATGGTTTATTTTCGCCTCGCTCCTGTTTGGCACATAATTCCGAGGAAGCCGTGAGGTTCGCCGACGAAATCGGTTACCCTGTCGTTATGAAGATCGTTTCGCCAGACATATTGCACAAAACGGATATCGGCGGGGTTAAATTAAACCTAAGAGATGCTGAAACCGTAGCAAATGCTTATAAGGAAATTATAGAGAGCGCTAATGATCTGATGCCTCAGGCAAAAATTATGGGTATAGAAGTACAAGAGATGATAAAAGGAGGACGAGAAGTTATTATAGGCATGAAGCGCGATGCCCAATTCGGCCCCCTTATTATGTTCGGGTTAGGCGGTATTTATGTGGAAATACTCCAAGATGTAAGTTTCAGATTGGCTCCCATTGCCCGACAAGATGCCATAGAAATGATACGCGAGACAAGGAGTTATCCTCTCCTTGCCGGAGCGAGGGGACAAAAGCCGGTGGATATTAATGCTATCGTCGAATATCTTCTCAGGCTTTCGCAACTTGTTACGGATTTTCCCGTAATATCTGAGCTTGACATTAATCCTCTCGCAGTGAGAGGAGCAGGAGAAAAGACGATTGCTCTTGAATGTCGTATAATAATATCATAAAGAAAAAAGAAGAAAGAAATATCAAATAAAATGAATAAAAAACAAAAACGCATTCTTTGGTTCAAAGAAATTTCCAACAAAAACGTTGCTTTAGTCGGCGGCAAAAACGCATCCCTGGGCGAAATGTTTTCCCAGTTGAGCAAAAAGGGCATCGTCGTGCCTGACGGTTTTGCCACAACCTCATTGGCTTATTGGCAGTTTTTAAAAGAAAATAATTTTTTACCCGAATTAAAAATAATTTTTAAGGGTTTGGATGTCAAAGATGTAAAAAAATTACAGCAGGCCGGCAGACAGGCGAGAGAACTGATTTTAGGCGGTGAATTTTCGGAAGATTTTAAAAAAGAATTAATAAGCGCCTATAAAAAGTTGTCAAAAGAATACGGCCAGGAAGATACCGATGTTGCGGCAAGAAGCTCGGCAACGGCCGAAGATTTACCGAGCGCCAGTTTTGCCGGTGCCCACGAGACCTATCTGAATGTTCAGGGAGAAGAGGAACTATTGGCTTCGGTAAAGCAATGCATGGCTTCGTTATTTAATGACCGGGCCATATCTTATCGGGCTGAAAAAGGTTTTGATCATTTCAAGATTGCCATATCCGTCGGAGTGATGAAGATGGTCAGGTCGGACTTGGCTTCTTCGGGAGTAATTTTTACCATTGATACAGAAAGCGGCTTTAAAAACGTGGTTTTGATCGCCGGTTCCTGGGGTTTGGGAGAAATGGTTGTAAAGGGCAGGGTGGTGCCTGACGAATTTTTGGTTTTTAAAACCACCTTAAAAAAGGGTTTCCGGCCGATTATTTCAAAAAATTTGGGGACCAAGAAAATAAAACTGATATATAAGGGAACAGACGTAAAAGAAATGGCGGTTCCTGAAAATTATCAATCAAAATTTGTTATTTCTGACGACGAAGTTTTACAGCTTGCGAAATGGGCGGTAGATATTGAAGATCATTATAAAAGACCAATGGATATCGAGTGGGCAAAAGACGGCAAGACCCAAAAATTGTTTATCGTTCAGGCCCGGCCCGAAACAGTTCACGCTTTAGGAAACGAACAAAATTACGAACGGTACTTTTTAAAAGAAGCGGGAAAATTAGTTTTAGAAGGAAAATCAATAGGTTCCAAAATTGTTTCGGGCAAAGTCAAAATTATTCCTAATGTTGCGCAGATTAAGCAATTCAATCCTGGAGAAATTTTAGTCACCCGCATGACCGACCCCGACTGGGCAAGCGTCATGTCGCAAGCCAGGGCAATTATTACCGAAGAGGGCGGCCGGACTTGTCATGCCGCAATAGTTTCACGAGAACTGGGCATTCCCTGCATTGTCGGGACGGGCAAGGCCACCCGCGTTTTAAATAGCGGCGAATCGGTTACTGTAGATTGTTCCGAAAGCCAAATTGGCAGAATATGGTCCGGGGAATTAAAATTTGAAATAAAGAGAATCAATCTGGGAAAAATTCCAAAAACCCAGACCAAAATAATGATGAATATCGGCCAACCCGACATTGCTTTTGCCAATTCTTTTTTACCCAATGACGGAGTCGGCTTGGCCAGGGAAGAATTTATTATTGCTTCTCAGATAAAAATTCATCCCTTGGCTTTGTATAATTTTTCTTTACTGAAAGATAAAAAAACAAGAGAAAAAATTGAAAACCTGACCGCAGGATACGAAAGCAAAAAAGAATATTTTGTTGACAAGCTCGCCCAGGGCGTCGGGAAAATTGCCGCCGCTTTTTATCCCAAACCGGTGATTGTCAGATTCTCAGATTTTAAAACAAACGAATATGCCCAGCTTTTGGGAGGCAGTTTATTTGAGCCACATGAATCAAATCCGATGATCGGTTGGAGGGGAGCGTCAAGGTACTATGACGAGAAGTTTGAACCGGCTTTTGAAATGGAGTGCCGGGCCATAAAAAGAGCGAGAGAAGAAATGGGCTTTGACAATATTTGGACGATGATTCCTTTCTGCCGCACCGTTGACGAAGGAAAGAAAGTTTTAAAAATAATGCGAGAGAACGGCTTAAAAAAGGGCGATTTAAAAATCATTATGATGTGCGAAATTCCTTCTAATATAATTCTAGCGGAGGAGTTTTTGGAAATTTTTGACGGCATGAGCATAGGATCAAATGATCTGACGCAATTGGTGCTCGGTTTGGACAGGGATTCGGCGCAGATTTCTGACATAGGAGACGAGAGGAACGAGGCTGTAAAAAAGATGATAAAAGAGGTGATTAATATTTGTCAAAAAAAGAAAAAATATATAGGCATTTGCGGGGAGGCTCCGTCAAACTACGCTGATTTTGCTGAGTTTTTAGTGGAGCTCGGCATAGATTCAATGTCATTGAGCCCTGACGCTGTCATAAAAACAATATTATTAATCGCCAAAGCAGAAAAGAAATTAAAATAAATTATGGCAGAGGTTAAAATTTTAATAGAGGGGTACACAAATTCAGATTCAGTTGCTTCGGATGGAGAAGAAAAATCAAGCTCCACAACAACATTGGTGAAAGATGAAAATTTAATAATGATAACAGACCCGGGCATATTGGAAGATCAAAAGATGCTTATTGATAAATTAAATGAAGAAGGCTTGACGCCAAATGATGTTAATGTGGTTTTCATTAGTCATTCTCACCTTGATCATTACAGAAACATCGGGATGTTTCCCCTGGCAAAAACATTGGAATATTGGGGATTATGGGATAAAAATAAAGTTAGAGATTGGGAAAGCCAATTTACAGATGATATCAAGATTATAAAAACGCCAGGACACAACTACGATGGATTGACTCTTTTGGTAAAAACAAAAAAAGGAATTATTGCAATATGTGGTGATGTTTTTTGGAAGGAGAATTTTCCCGAGAACGATTCTTATGCCAGCGATAAAGAAAAATTAAAAGAAAGTCGGAAAAGAGTTTTAGAAATGGCCGATTGGGTAATTCCCGGACATGGGAAAACGTTTAAAACTAATCGCTAATTACTAATTAATAATATGTACGATATCATAACATTCGGATCGGCGACGCAAGATATTTATTTTACGTCAAAGAAGTTTCTGCCGGTTTACGGAAAAAAATTTATCACAGGGGAGGGAGTTTGCTTGAACTTGGGCTCCAAGACGGAAATAGATAGCGTTTTCTTTTTTTCCGGCGGCGGGGGAACAAATACTGCGGCAACTTTTGCCAAACAAGGGTTCCAATCTGCCTACTGTGGCCAAGTGGGGCTGGATTCTTTTGGCGATTCAATCATTAAAGAGCTTAAAAAATTAAAGATTGACACGAGTTTAGTCGGCCGGACATCAGGCAGGCCGACGAATATGTCGGTTATTTTAACTTATCCGGGCAAAGATAGGACAATTTTGGTTTATCGGGGGGCTTCAGATCTTTTAGAAAAAAAAGATATCCCGTGGAATAAATTAAAAAATACGAAATGGTTTTATCTGGCTCCTTTTTCCGGAAAATTGGCCGCGCTGACGGAAACTTTTGTTGATTTTGCAAAGAAAAATAAAATTAAAGTGGCAATGAATCCGGGCTACAAACAATTATCTTTGCCGCTTAAAACCCTTGAGAGAATTTTTAAAAAAATAGATGTTTTGGTTCTGAATCGGGAAGAAGCCTCTTTAATAACTAAAATTCCTTATAAAAAAGAAAAAAATATTTTTAAGAAATTGGATCAATTGGTGCCGGGGATTTGTGTCATGACCAAGGGCAAAGAAGGTTCTTGCGCTTCAGACGGAAAATATATGTACAAAGCATCGGCTTTGCCGACAAAAGCAATAGACATGACCGGCGTCGGCGATTCTTTTTCGGCAGGATTTATCTCCGGGTTTATCAAAAAAAACGATATCATTTTTGCCATGCAATTGGCAACGGCCAATTCGTCTTTTAATTTAAGAAAGATCGGCGCAAAAGAGGGTCTTTTGCTCAAAAATCAGTCTTTTCCCAAAGTCAAAGTTTTACGGGAAAAACTCCGGAATCTTGACTAAAAACCAAATTCCTCTATATTGAATAAGTATGATTACTTTAAAAGCTAAAATTAGAAAAGAGACGGGTAAAAAAGTGAAAAAATTAAGAGAGAAGGGGATGATCCCGGGAGTTTTATACGGGCCGAAAATCGAATCTCAACAATTGGAGATAAGTCGAGAGGATTTTGAGGAAGTTTATCGTCAGGCCGGAGGAAGCTCCCTGATTTCCATTGAGGCAGATGCTAAAAAATATTTAGTTTTAATCCATCAATTACAGACAGATCCGATAACGTTGGATCCCATTCATGTAGATTTTTTCCAACCTTCTTTGAAAGAAGAAATCGTGACCAAGGTTCCCCTTGTTTTTGAAGGAGAGGCGCCGGCTGCAAAGGATTTGGGCGGAACTTTTGTCAGAAACCTATCCGAGGTAGAAGTTAAAGCTTTGCCTCAGAATTTGCCCCATGAAATCAGGGTTGACATTTCTTCGCTTTTAACCTTTGAAAACAGCATTTTGATTAAAGATTTAAAGCTTCAAGAAGGCGTAAAAATCCTGGGGGGCCAGGATGATATCGTAGCGCTTGTCGCTTCTCCTGAAAAAATAGAGGAAGAATTGCAAAAACCCATTGAAGAAGAAGTAGAAGAAGTTAAAAAAGTAGAAAAACCCAAAAAAGAAGAAGAAACCGAGGAAATAAAAGAGTCTTCCTCTGCCCAGGCTCCGGAGGGCAAGGAAAAACAAAAAACTGCCAAATGAGAAATTTTCGTTTTTTTAGATTTCTCTTTTCTTTGATAGTGTGTTTGGCCTTGATTGCGCCGAGTTTTTCAGTTTTTTCGCAAAATAGCTCCGATCCCGATCAGGAGAAAGCTTCTTTAGAAGAAGAGTTAAAAGCGCTAGAAGATCAGATCGCAGAATATGAACAAGATATAACTAAAACCGCTCAGGAAAAAAATACTCTTAAAAACCAGATTTCTCTTTTAAAAAAACAAATAGATAAATTAAATTTGCAAATCAAGCAGAGTAACGTCATGATAAAGGATTTAGGAGTGCAGATTGTAGACACCGAAAACTCAGTTGAACAAACCTCTTTGAAAATAGAAGATAATAAAAACAAATTGTCTAATATTTTGAGAACAATTTACGAAGAAGACCAAAAATCTATTTCCGAAATTTTATTGTCAGGTAAAACATTATCTGATTTTTTCGACAATTTAGTGGCGCTTCAAGTGCTGAATTCAGAAAAACGGGATCTCTTAAAAGAAATCAAGAATTTAAAGGTGGAACTGGAAGCTCAAAAAATATCTCTTGATGAGGAAAAAACTGATTTGGAAAAAGTGGTTAA
The DNA here is from genome assembly GCA_043813215.1 of Parcubacteria group bacterium. GTDB lineage: Bacteria > Patescibacteriota > Minisyncoccia > Minisyncoccales > JAQTPW01 > JBDRLH01. Next base: position 4,946 of record JBDRLH010000023.1, on the reverse strand, counting down.
AATACAGACCATACAAAAACAGCAGAATGAAACTAATCAAAAAAGTCAGCAGTACCTTTTGGGGTTAACTGAGGCTCAATATCAGCAGAGTCTGAAAAATAAAGCAGATGCTGAAAAAAAAGCGGCAGCGATTCGGAGCAGAATTTTTGAATTAATCGGCGTATCAAATGCTCCGAATTTCGGTCAGGCTTACGATATCGCAAAATACGTTTCGCAAATTACCGGAATCAGACCGGCATTTTTACTGGCTATGCTGACACAGGAATCCAATTTGGGCAAAAATGTCGGTCAATGCTATGTAAAAAATACAAAAACTGGCGAAGGCGTTTATATAAAAAGCGGGACGTTGGCGCCAAAAACCATGAGCCCCAGCCAAATTCCTTACTTTCTGCAAATTATTGATTCAATAAATAAAGGCAGGGGATTGGCAATGGACGCCTATCAGACGCCTGTTTCTTGCGTTATGTATAACAATGGACAGCCTTACGGCTGGGGCGGAGCAATGGGCCCGAGCCAGTTTATACCTCGCACCTGGCTAAACTATAGTGGGCAGATTGAAGCGAGTACCGGAAAAACAGCCAGCCCTTGGGACATAGCCGATGCCTTTTTGGCAACTGGTCTTTATTTAAAAGATTTAGGAGGAGAAAAAAATGAATTTGATGCTGCCATGCATTATTTTTCCGGAGCTTCCTGGGCAAAATGGGAGGAATTTTACGGAAGATCGGTTCTTCAGATAGCTTCTGGATATGAACAAGATATAAGAGACCTCGAAAGCGCAAAATAATTTTTTATTTTATTTTCTTTTGCAAGTCTTCTATTATCTGGTCTATTTCTCCATTAGTTATTTTTTCCAGATTGTGCCAACTTTTTTTTATCCTGTGGTCTGTCAGCCTATCCTGCGGGAAATTGTAGGTTCTGATTTTTTCTGCCCGTAAGGCTTGGCCGATCTGAATGTTTCTTTTACCTGACATTTTTTCGTTTTCTGATTCAATTTGTTTTTCTAGAAGTTTTGCCTCTAAAATTGCCATGGCGTTTTGTTTATTCTGGAACTGGTCTCTTTCTGTCTGGGAGGTTATCACCAAGCCTGTCGGCAAGTGGGTCAGCCTGACCGCCGTATGCCTTTTATTGACGTATTGGCCGCCTGGACCGGAAGAGCAATAAAAATCAATTTTTATATCATCGTTCCTTATTTTAATTGTTGTTTTTTTCGGTTTTGGCAAAACAGCCACCGAAGCCGTTGAGGTGTGGACTCTCCCGGTCTTTTCGGTTTCTGGTATCCTCTGGACACGATGAACGCCTCCTTCGTATTGTAGCTTTCTAAAAACACTTTCACCTTTTAATTCAAAAATGACTTCCTTGAATCCGCCTAATTCTGTCGGGCTGGAATCCAAAACTTTTAATTTCCATCCTTGGTTTTGGCTATATCTGGAATACATTTTATAAAGATTTCCGGCAAATAAACTGGCCTCCTGGCCACCGGTTCCCGCCCTTATTTCAATTATGGCCGCCATATTGTCATTAGTCGTATTTTGACTATCCGATGGCTCTTCGTCGCCGGCTTCCTTTTTTAGCATATTTTCCAGTTCATTTTTCAATTTTTCTTCCCTTTCTTTTAGTTGAGGAATTTCTGATTCAGCCAAGGAAATGAGTTCTTGGTCTTCTTTAGCGCCAATTAATCCCTGATTTTCCTTGATTTTGCCCTCGATTTCCATAATTTCTTTTTCTTTGTCAAAAATTTTTTCCAGAAAATTTTTACGGCCGGATAGCTCCTGAAATTTTTCCCAATCAGAAAGCAACTCAGGCGAGCCGAGTTGCTTTAAAATCTTTTCATATTCTTTTTTAAAAGACTCTGTTTCCTGCATTTTATTGCCTTTTTTTCTTTTTTCGCTCTATTTTTTTTGCCAGTTTTTTTCTGAATTTTTCAACCCTGCCCATTGTATCCACCATTTTTTCTTTTCCGGTGTAGAAAGGATGGCATTTTGAGCAAATTTCAACTTCAATAAACTCTTGGGTTGATCCTACAGTAAAAGTATTGCCGCAGGCGCACTGAACTCTTGCATTTTCGTAGTATTTGGGGTGGATATCTTTTTTCATGGTAAATGTAATATATCAGAATAAGTTTTAAAAATCAAGAACGAGGCTTGATATGAAAAGCGATTGGTGCTAAAATTAAAAAGTATAAAACAATTCATTATTATATGATTACAGAAGAAAAAAACAAAAAGAATGAATTTAAATTAGACGTGGAAGAGATGAGCCGGGCTGGCCTTCATTTCGGTCACAGGACTTTTCGCATTAATCCCAAAATGAAGCCTTACATTTTCGGTGTCAGAAACGGCGTTCATATTATTGATCTTGAAAAAACCAAAGAAAAATTGGAGGAAGCTTTAAAATTTATTCAAAATTTGATCGTGGAAAACAAAACTTTGCTTTTGGTCGGCACTAAAGTCCAGGCAGGTGACACGGTAAAGGAAATTGCCAAAGAATGCGGTCTATTTTACGTTTCTGAACGCTGGTTGGGAGGGACTTTTACCAATTTTGATACTATTCTTAAAAGGCTTCAGTCGTTTAAGGATTTGGAAACAAATAAAGCCGAAGGTGCTCTTGAAAAATACACCAAAAAGGAAAGAGCCAAATTCGATCAGAAATTAAAAGATTTTGAAATAAAATTCGGGGGAATAAAAAATATGCAAAAATTACCCGACGCCATATTTGTTTTGGACATGAAAAAAGATGCCCTGGCTTTAAAGGAGGCGAGAGCAAAAGGAGTAAAGATAATTGCCATCGCCCATACTAATGTTGATCCGACGCTGGCGGATTATCCTGTTCCGGCAAACGATGATTCTGCTTCGTCTTTAAAATATATTTTAGAAAAAACAAAAGAAGCAATACTTAAGGTCAGATCAAAAGTATAAAATGGCATCAATAGATCAAATTAAGCAACTTAGAGAAGCTACCGGCATTTCCGTAGTTGAATGTCAGAAGGCTTTAAATGATTCCGGCGGCGATTTTGAAAAAGCAAAAGAAATTTTAAAAAAATGGGGTAAGGAATTCGCCCAAAGCCGCACCGACAGAGTGGCAAAACAGGGGATAATTGATTCTTATATACATTCCGGAAAAAAAGTCGGCGTGATGATCGAAGTTCGCTGTGAAACCGATTTTGTGGCCAAATCCGATGATTTCAAAAATTTATCTCATGAGCTTTGTCTCCAGATAGCCGCTATTTCTCCGGACAAAATGTCTCTCTTTTCCCAGCCCTGGATCAAAGATGAGTCCAAAACCATAAAAGATCTTATCGAGGAACATATCGCCAAACTCGGCGAAAATATAGTTTTAGAAAAATTCATCAGATATGAACTTTGAAACGATAAATTTGGCAATACTGATTGTTAGTTTTTTAGGATTGCTTGTTTTGGTATGCAGAAAAATTCCGGTTCTGACTTCTTTACCGATTGACAATACTGTCGCAGAGAACGGATTTTTTTTGAAAATAAAAAGCAGGATTAAAAACATTCCCGCCCTGAAAAATTTTTCTCCTGAAGTTTTTCTGCAAAAAATAATCTCCCAAGCCAGAGTCTGGAGTTTAAAAGCCGATCATAAAACCGCCAACTGGTTAAAGACCCTGCGCCAAAAAACTCAAAAGAAAAAACTGGAAAACGATAACTATTGGCAAGACATTAAAAATTCCAAGAATTTTAAAAAATAGCAATTGTTTTGCGAGCCGAAGCGAAGTCTCGTAACGCAAATGCCGACCTAGCTCAATGGCAGAGCAACGGTTTTGTAAACCGTAGGTTCGGGGTTCAAGTCCCCGGGTCGGCTCAATTGTTTTATATGAAAATTACTATTTGCGGAAGTTGTAAATTTACAGATAAAGCTCTTGTCGTGAAAGCTCAATTGGAAAAAATAGGACATGAAGTTGAGATGTGGCCAATTAGTCTGAAAGATGAAAAAGGACAGCCAATTTCGGTTGCCGATTATTACGATATTAGACACGCGGCATCAGCGGATCAAAAATGGGTTTGGGACAAGAAAGCCGAAGCTATCTTTGAACATTTTGAAAAAGTCGCTTGGGCAGACGCTATTTTGGTAACAAATTATGATAAAAACAATATCAAGGGTTATATCGGCGGTAATACATTAATGGAGATTGGTCTTGCTTTTTTTCTAAAAAAGAAGATATATCTTTTGAACGAGGTTCCGGAAATTTCTTATAAAGAAGAAATTCTAGGAGTAAAACCAATAATATTAAACGGCGGTTTGAGTAAAATAATATAGGGCTTGACAAACATTTTGAAAAAAGTAGAATGGTTCTTGTAGAGCATAATAAGCATAATTGTTCTATTGACATGGCAAAGAAAAAAGCAAAAAAGAAAGGCGGCTGTACTTGCGGATGCAAGTGCTGCTAAGCTGATTGCGAAAAATTGACGTAGCTGATCAAATCAGGATCTCGTCCTGATTTTTGTTCGTCGCATCCTGATGGGACAGTAAGGGATAGGACATTGTAAATTAAATAGCCTTTATACTTTTATTCCACAAAGTATCAAAGGTTGTTCATAATTAGTTTTTTAGAGTTGTCCCGATAAATCAATTTTATTTGAGGATTTGATCCTGGTCCAGGATGAACGCTGGCGGCGTGGATAAGGCATGCAAGTCGCGCGAGTATAGGCCGCAAGGTTTATGCTAGCGGCAAACCGGTTAGTAACACGTGGGTAATCTGCCGACAAGACGAGAATAGCTAGCCGAAAGGTTAGGTAATGCTCGATAATCCCTGAGGTCGCAAGACTGAAGGGTAAAGACGCAAGTCGCTTGTCGATGAGCCCGCGGCCCATCAGCTAGTTGGTGAGATAACAGCCCACCAAGGCTATGACGGGTAGGGGGGATGAGAGTCTATTCCCCAACAAGGACACTGAGACATGGGTCCTACTCCTACGGGAGGCAGCAGCCGA
>JBDRLH010000022.1:0-15412 GCA_043813215.1 Parcubacteria group bacterium | reverse complement strand
AGAGCGCGAGATGATAAAGAAAACCAGCACACAAGAAACAACGGATCAGAAACAAAAAATCCGCATAAAATTGAGAGCTTACGACCATAAAGTAATTGACAGTTCGGCAAAACAAATTGTTGAAACGGCCTTGCGCTACGGCGCAGAGGTTTTAGGGCCGGTGCCCTTGCCGACCGAAATAGATAAATTCACGGTCAACCGTTCTTCATTCGTCCACAAGGATGCCAGGGAACAATTTGAAATGAGAACGCACAAACGCCTGATCGATATTTTATCGCCAAGCCAGAAAGTCATCGACGCGCTCATGAGTCTTAATCTTCCCGCCGGAGTGGATATAGAGATAAAAATGTGAAGAAATAATTCAGCCCCCTACCACATAATGGTGGGGGGTTTTAGTTTTAACTGTTGACATTATGTTTGCCTTAATATATACTTCTATGTATGAGTATACTATCTATTAAGTAGGTCAGATGACTGAAAAATAGAATAAGTACTAATCCGAAACAAATTCACGGGGTTAGTGCCCCGTTTTTATATGAAATCCATATTGGGCCAAAAAATTGGCATGACGCAGATGTTTGACCAAAACGGAAAGGTAGTTCCGGTGACTTTAATTGAAGCGGGCCCTTGCGAAGTTTTACAGTTAAAAACCTCAGATAAAGACGGCTACGAGTCGATCCAATTGGGTTTTTTAAAGATTGAAAAACAAAACAGGATTAAAAAGCCGCAAGCGAAGAAACCCTTTAAATGCTTGAGAGAATTCAGGGAATCAGAAGAGGGAATTAAGAATTATGAATTAGGGAAAAAAATTGACGCATCAATTTTTAAAGAAGGGGACAGGGTGAAAATTTCCGGGATCTCAAAAGGAAAGGGTTTCCAAGGAGTAATGAAAAGGCATGGGTTTCGCGGCAGATCTTCCACTTCGCACGGTACAAAACATGAACTTAGGACGCCGGGCTCTACGGGGTCTTCGGTCCCCGAGCACGTCAATAAAGGCAGAAGGATGGCTGGTCACATGGGAGCCGAAAGAGTCTCGGTTAAAAATTTAAAAATTGCAAAAATTGATTTAGAAAATAATTTAATCGCCGTCAGAGGAGCAGTGCCAGGAAGGCGAGGAACGCTGCTTGAAATCAGAGGGTAAGTTCTCTGATATCATATGAAAACAACAGCTTACAATCAAAATGGAGAAAATATTGGAGAAGTCTTATTGCCCAAGGAGATTTTTGACGTGAAAATGAACCGCGACCTGGTGCATCAGGTAGTGGTGGCGCAGTCAGGAAACAGGAGGCAGGTGTTGGCCGATACCAAGGGCAGGGGAGAAGTTTCAGGCGGAGGCAGAAAACCCTGGCGACAAAAAGGAACGGGTCGGGCAAGGCACGGCAGCACCAGATCACCCATCTGGCGCCATGGCGGAATCACTTTTGGCCCAAAAGCAGAAGCTATTTTCAAAAAAGGAATTCCAAGCAGGATGAAAAGGCAGGCGCTTTTTATGGCGCTTTCGGATAAAGTAAAAAATAATTTTTTGATAATTTTGGAAGATTTAAAATTGGAAAAAGCAAAAACCAAGTTAATGGCCGAGATTTTGAGAAAACTTCCTCCAAAGGGAGAGAGCGCATTGCTCGCTTTATCGTCTATGGATAAGAATTTGATTCGAGCCTCAAAAAATATCGCGGGCATCTCGACCGTCCAGGCTAAAGATTTGAATTGTTTGGATGTTATGACTTTTGAATATTTGATAATGCCCAAAGACAGCATAAAAGTGATAAAAGAAACTTTTAATAAATAGCTATGGCACTTTTTGGAAAGAAAACAAAAGAACCGGTTAAGAAAGAAGAATCTGCTCCCGCTAAGTCCGCCTCTGCTTCTCCGGAGCTTCGGCGAGATAAAGAAAAAAAGGCAGGTTTAGCTTGGAATATTCTAAAAAAGGCGCATATCACAGAAAAAGCCACCGATTCGGCGGTAAAGAATAAATATATTTTTAATGTCTATCCGGAAACCAATAAAAATCAAATAAAAAAATCAGTAGAAGATATTTATGGAGTTAACGTTATGTCAGTTAATATCATAAAGACACACCCGAAGAAAAGAAAGCTGGGCAAAAGCCAAGGCTGGAAATCCGGTTTCAAAAAAGCGATTGTCACAATAAAATCGGGGCAGGAAATAGAATTAATGCCCAAGTAAAATATATTATATGTCTTTGAATAAAATTTTTACAAAAAAAGAACCGGAAAAAAAATTGCTTTTGGTTCTAAAAGAGCATGCCGGCAGATCGTCGTCTTCAGGAAGAATTACCGTCAGGCATCAAGGCGGAGGAGTAAAAAGATTTTACAGGATAGTTGATTTTGGTCAGGAAAAAATTAACCTTCCCGGGAAAGTTGTCGCCATAGAATACGATCCTTACAGGACTTCATTTATTATTTTAGTTGAATACAGAGATGGTGAGAAACGATACGTTTTGGCACCAAGAGGCATAAAAGTCGGCGATGAAATAATTTGTTCAGATGATGTTGAATTAAAATCAGGCAACAGAACCAAGCTAAAACATATTCCCATAGGCACAGAAGTTTTTAATATTGAAATTGAACCCGGCAAGGGAGGTAAATTAATAAGGGGAGCGGGCGCAGCCGCAAAGGTGATGGCTCAAGAGCCGCCATTCGTTCATTTAGAAATGCCTTCAGGAGAAAGCAGAAAAGTATCCCAAGAATGTTTCGCGACCTTAGGAGTGGTTTCCAACGAGAAACACGCTTTTGAAATTTTAGGGAAGGCAGGCAGGTCAAGAAAAATGGGGATAAGGCCGAAAGTCCGCGGAGGAGCGATGACCCCGGCTTCTCATCCTCACGGAGGGGGCAACGGAAAAACGTCAATCGGCTTGGCGTATCCCAAAACTCCTTGGGGAAAACCGGCTCGCGGAGTGAGAACCCGGAAAAGATTTTGGACGGACAAATTTATTTTAAAAAGAAGAAAAAGAAAAGACGGCCAGTAAAAATTTTAGAAAGTATAATTTTATAATTTAAAAAATCATGCCAAGATCGCTAAAAAAGGGTCCATTCGTAGACCAGAGACTTATAGAAAAAATTAAAAAGTCGGGCCCTGATTCAAAAGAAATTATTAAAACCTGGAAAAGATCCTGCACTATCGTGCCTGAAATGATCGGTTTTTCCTTCGGAGTTTATAACGGAAAAAATTTCATCACGGTAAAAGTTTCTGAAGAGATGGTGGGGCATAAACTCGGCGAATTTTCGCCGACGACAAAATTCGGCAAACACGGAGGAAAAATGCAAAAAGAGCTGGAATCAAAAGAAGTGGAAAAAGAAGCAGTAAAAATTGGTGAAGTAAAAAAAACCGAAACAAAGCCGACAAAATAGTATAATTCCCGCCTTGCGGGTCTCCGAAATTTTTAAAAAATATGCAGATTCGCGCCAAATTAAAATATACGAGGACGGCTCCGAGAAAGGTCAGATTAGCGGCCGATTTGGTCAGAGGAAAAAGAGTAAAAGACGCTCGGACTATTTTAGGTTTTACTTTTAAGAAGTCAGCAGATACGATATTGAAACTTTTGAACCAAGCCGTAAGTAACGCAAAAAATAATTTTAAAATTCAGGAAAACAATCTTTATATTTTAAAAATCATAGTTGATGGCGGTCCAATATTAAAAAGATCTAGGCCGAGAGCCAGAGGTTCGGCTTATGAAATTCAAAAGAAAACCTCTCATATAACAATCATTCTCAAAGAAATTGAAAAGGAACAAGAAAAAAACGAAATAGAAAAAACCAAGGAATCTTCTCCGGAGAAAACCGATAAGATTTTGAAGCCGACAAAAGAAAAAATAAAATCACCTTCCTTTGCTAAGGCTACGGAGAGCAAGGAAAAAGAAATTTTAAAACCGCAGCCTCAAAAGCCGACTAGAAAAATTTTCAGAAGACAAACATTTTAAAAATATGTCGCATAAAGTTCACCCAAAAGTTTTTAGAATAAAAGAAACCGCCGATTGGGATTCAAGATGGCTGGACAGGAAAAGATTCTCTGATAATCTGGAAGAAGATTTCAGAATAAGGGAATTTTTGAATAATAAACTGGCCAGAGTCGGAATAGAAAAAATCGAAATAGAGCGTTCTCCGGGCAAGTTAAACGTGATGATTTCTAGTGCGCGCCCTGGTTTGATTTTCGGTCGCGGAGGAGCGGGTATTGAGGAGATAAAGAAAGAGATAGTTCAAAAAATACTGAAAAAGATAGCCGGCAAGACTTCAGAATTAAGACTAGAAGTAAAGGAAATCAGAAATCCCTGGGTCTCGGCCGCTTTGGTGGGGCAATTCATCGCCCAACAACTGGAAAAAAGAACACCTTTCAGGAAGGTTTTAAAACAGGCTTTGGCTAAAATAATGGCCAACAAAGAAGTAAAAGGGGTAAGAATGGGCTTGGCCGGTAGATTAAATGGCGCCGAAATTGCCAGAAAAGAAGTGATGAAAAAAGGGCCGCTCCCTCGTCAAACTATCCGCGCCGACATAGATTACGGAACGGCCACCGCTCATTGCACTTATGGGAATATCGGCATTAAGGTTTGGATATATAAAGGCGAAAAGTTTTAAATTTTAATCCAAAGATACATGTTGCAGCCAAAAAGAGTACAACATAGAAAATGGAGTAAAGGATGTCCCAGGGGTATTGATACCAGGGCGACGACGTTGGTTTTCGGGACTTTCGGTTTAAAAAGTCTTGGCGCCAGCCGTATTACCGCCAGGCAATTAGAAGCTGCCAGGCGTTCTATCCTTAGATATTTAAAAAAAGGCGGCAAGTTCTGGGTTAGAATTTTTCCCGATAAGCCCATAACCAGCAAGGGTCCGGAAGTTCCCATGGGAAGCGGCAAGGGCGCAGTTTCTTATTATGCTTTTCCAGTACGACCAGGCAGGATGATTTTCGAGTTAGAAGGGATAAAAGAAGAGGTAGCCAGAGAAGCTTTTCGGATAGCAGCGGATAAATTGTCGGTAAAAACAAAATTTGTTAAAAGATAGAATATCCCCATGGAGATCAAAGAATTAAAACAATTATCAAAAGAAGAATTAAAGAAAAAAATGGAAGATGCCAGAGATAAGCTAAGGCAGATGAGATTTGACTTGCAAGCCGGTAAAATTAAGAATGTCCGCGAGATCCGTCAGACAAAAAAAGAAATTGCCAGAATCATGACATTTTTAAAGATAAAACCTTAATTTATTAAAAAATATATGGCAAAAAGGCAGCAAAAAGGAATAATTTTTTCCAATAAAATGCAAAAAACGGTGGTGGTAAGCGTTGGAAGGGTAGAGGAAAGCAAAAAATACAAAAAAAGATACAAGGTGCAGAAAAAATATAAAGCCCATGTAAATGAGCAGAATTACAATATTGGAGACACCGTTCTGATAGAAGAATGCCGGCCGATTTCAAAAGATAAAAAATGGAGAGTGATTAAAAAAATAGCAGGGACCAAGTTAATTGATTCAGAACCCTTAGAAAATATATGATACAACTAAAAACAAGATTAAACGTTGTCGACAACACCGGGGCCAAGATCCTTCAGTGTTTTCATATTATGGTGGGCAGCAAGAGGAATTACGGCCAGCTTGGCGATGTTATTGTCGGCGTGATTAAAGATGCCGAGCCCAGAAAGATAGTGAAAAAACACGAAGTAACCAGAGCTTTAATTATCAGGCAGAAAAAACCGTACAGAAGGCAAGACGGTTCTTATATCAGATTTGACGATAATGCCTGTATTATTTTAGATGGCAAAACAAAAAATCCAAAAGGCGGAAGAATTTTAGGCCCCGTAGCAAAAGAGATCAGAGAAAAAGGGTTTGAAAGCGTCGCCGTTTTGGCGGAAGAATTGATTTAAATAATTATATGAAGATCAAAGAAAACGACACAGTTTTAATAATGTCTGGCAAATACCGAGGCAAGCGCGGCAAAGTCTTAATTTCTTTTCCAAAAGAAAATAAAATTTTAGTTGAAGGAATAAACTTAAAAAAGAAACACCAAAAACCGAAAAAAGAGGGCCAAAAGGGCCAAATCGTAGAAAAGCCGGCGCCGATTTATGTTTCTTGCGTAAAGTTGATTTGCCAGAAATGCGCAAGCCCCGTAAGGGTAGGTTATAAAATAAATGAAAAGAAAAAATACCGAATTTGTAAAAAATGCGGCCAGGAAATTTGAATTATGATTCCTCCAAGCTTGCTTGGAGCCTCCTGGAATTTTATTTCATAAAATTTGAAAAATGTCATATTTATTAAAAAAATACAAAGATGAGGTAATCCCGGCTATGGTCAAAAATTTCGCTTACAAGAGTTCTATGGCCGTTCCCGAGATAAAGAAGGTGGTGGTCAACACCGGTTTTGGCCGGAGCGTTGCCGGAAAAAGCGGAGAAGAACAGAAAAAAATTCAGAAGGCCATTTTGGATGATTTAAACTTAATTTGCGGTCAGAAAGCAATGCTAAAAATGGCCAAAAAATCAATCGCCAGTTTTAAAACAAGAGAGGGCCAGGCTATTGGCGTGGCCGTTACTTTGAGAAAAAAAAGAATGTACGATTTTCTAGAAAGACTAATCCAAATAACCCTGCCCAGATCTCGTGATTTTCGGGGTATTGATCAAAAAGGTTTTGACAAAAGGGGGAACTTAACTATAGGGATAAAAGAGCACATAGTTTTTTCTGAGGTTTCTCCGGAAAAGGCAAAAAATATTTTCGGACTGGAAATAACCATAGTAACAAGCGCCAGAAACAAGGAAGAGGGCGCGGCCCTTTTAAAGTTAATGGGTTTGCCCATAAAATAACTAACATATCTATGGCAAAGAAATCACAAATAGCAAAATCAAAAAGAAAACCGAAATTCAGCTCAAGGTTGGTCAGGAGATGTTTTAAGTGCGGCAGAAAGAGAGGATATATGAGAAAATTCAGGTTGTGCAGGATCTGTTTCAGAGAAATGGCCAATCAAGGATTAATCCCGGGAGTTAAAAAATCATCCTGGTAATTAAGCATAATTTTTAAACACATGGATCAACTTTCAGAAATGTTAACCGCAATAAGAAACGCCCAAGCTGTTTTAAAGCCGACGGTGGTTGTGCCATTTTCCGATTTTAAACAAGAGATTGTAAAAATTATGGAAAAAGAAGGTTTTTTGGAAAAATTTGAGAAAAAAGGCAAAAAAAATAAAAAAACTCTTGAAATTAGCTTAAAATATAAAGATAAAGTCCCGGCAATTTCTGGTTTAAAAAGAGTTTCAAGGCCCGGCCAGAGAATCTATATAAATTACGGTCGGATTCGGCCGATAAAAAACGGTTATGGTATAGCAATAATATCCACTTCTAAAGGTCTCAGAACCAATAAAGAAGCCAAATTTCAAAAAGTTGGCGGAGAATTAATTTGCGAAATTTGGTAATTCGATTTTATTGACTATAAATAAAATTATGTCCAGAATAGGCAAAAAACCAATTCAAATTAAACAAGGCGTAGAAGTCAAGATTGAGAATCCCTCGCCTGGTTTGCAAAAAATTATCATAAAAGGCCAAAAAGGAGAGCTGTCTTTGAATGTTCTCCAAGAGGTCAAAGTTGAAATAAGAGAAGGAAAACTTTTTGTTTTCCCTCAAATCGAGTCAAAGAAAACAAAAGCCATGCAAGGGTTGATGCGAGCTCTTATTGCCAATATGGTATTGGGCGTAACGGATGGTTATGAAAAAAAATTGGAGATTGAAGGAGTGGGTTATTCGGCTAAGGTATCGGGTCAAAATCTTGAACTGAAGGTGGGCTATATCAATACGCTTTCGATTGAAGCTCCTCAGGGGATAAAATTTTCTGTTGAAAAAAATCAGATTACCGTTTCAGGAATTGATAAAGAATTAGTCGGTCAAGTTGCCGCCAAAATCAGAAAGGCGAAACCCGCCGAACCCTACAAGGGCAAAGGGATCAAATATCTTGGAGAGGTTATAATAAGAAAAGTCGGTAAACGCGTGGCAGCGACATCAGGAACTGCCGCCGGCGCTTAAAAACATGCTAGAAACAAAACAAAAAAGAATCAGACGCCACAAAAGAATCAGATCAAGAATTTTTGGCACGAAAGAATTGCCCAGGCTTTGCTTTTCTGCATCAAATTCTCATATTTATGCCCAATTAATTAATGATGAAAAGGGTCAGGTAATAGCTGCGGCAAACGACTTGAAGTCAAAGGTAAAATCTGGCAAAATTTTAAAAGCCGGAGAGGTGGGCAAGCTTATTGCGAAATTGGGTCTGGAAAAGAAAATAGAAAAGGTCGTTTTTGACAGGGGCGGATTTAAATATCACGGAGTGGTAAAAGCTTTGGCCGACGGAGCCAGGGAGGGAGGATTAAAGTTTTAGATTTAAGATTAAAGTAAAATGGAAAATACAAACAACAATCAAAAAACAGTTGTGCCCAAAACAGATGTCGCTCAGCCCTTGGCAAATAGCGCTCCTTTAGGGCGGGAAGTTCGTTCGGAAACATTTGGGCGTGAAGCGTTCAGAAGATCGCGTCGGCCTTTTTCAGGACAAAGAGAAATTTCCGAATTTGATTCCAAGCTCTTGGATCTTTCAAGAGTTACTCGTGTCACCAAAGGAGGAAAACAACTTAGATTCAGAGCGGTAATAGTCATGGGTGATAAAATAAAAAGAGTCGGCTTGGGCGTAGCCAAAGGATTGGATGTGCAGCAGGCGGTGGAAAAAGCGACGAGGCTGGCAAAGAAAAATATGATGGAGGTTCCCATTGTTAATGAAACTATTCCGCATGAAGTTTATGCAAAATTCGGTGCAGCGAAAGTTTTATTAAGGCCGCAGAGAAAGGGAAGGGGCTTGGTAGCCGGAGGGACCGTCAGGATTGTCTGTGCTTTGGGCGGAATCAAAAATATTTCCTCAAAAATTTTAGGAAGGACGGGAAATAAATTGAATAATGCCATGGCGACCATTCTGGCTTTAAAAAAGATAAGAACCTCGCCTTCTGACAAGAACCTTGTTTCTTCGCCAAAGGTTCAGAAATAAAAACAAAACATGCAATTACATCAATTAAAACCAATTCATAAAGGAGAAAAACCAAAGAGAGTGGGAAGAGGGGGCGATCACGGTCATTTCTGCGGTGGCGGCGCAGCGAAGGGAAAATCGAGAGCCACCAACGTCAAGCCGATAGTCCGCGAATTGCTGAAACGATATCCGAAACTCAGAGGGTATAAATCCAAAGCTTTATCTAAAAATACGGTAATTTTAAATTTGGATATTTTTGATAAAAAATTTGATACGGGCCAAACTGTTTCTCCTCAGATCTTGATAGAAAAGAGATTGGTGCGTAAGATAAAAAGTGAGGTGCCCCGGATTAAGATTTTAGGAGGAGGCGAGATAAAAAAAGCCTTGGTTTTTGAAGATTTTCTGATTTCCAACAGCGCAAAAGAAAAAATCAAGAAAGCCGGCGGAGAAATAAAATAGGAGAAATCAAATAATTTAATTTCATTCCATGTGGCTTGATAAATTTACGCAAATTTTCAAAATCCCCGATTTAAGGAAAAAGATTCTTTTTGTTCTGGGAGTTTTTATTATTTTCAGAGTGATGGCCAATATCCCGATTCCGGGAATCTCGGCCGAAAATATTAAAAATTTTTTTAACCAATTCCAAATGTTCGGCTTGCTGAATGCTTTTACCGGGGGCGCTTTGGACAAACTATCCATCATTATGCTGGGATTGGGCCCCTATATTACGGCGACAATTGTTTTCCAGTTGCTGACCATGATTTTTCCCCAACTTGAAAAAATATATAAAGAAGAGGGAGAAGCGGGCCGTCAAAAATTCAACCAGTATTGCCGCATTGCCGCCGTTCCTTTATCGGCTCTCCAGGCCTTTGCCATGCTCAATCTTTTCCAACGCCAGGGAGTAATCAGCAATTTAACACCGTCAATTCTATTCACTTCGATCGTGACGATTACAGCCGGCTCTTTATTCTTAATGTGGCTGGGAGAGCTGATTTCTGAAAAGGGAATCGGCAACGGCGTTTCTCTTCTGATTTTCGCCGGTATTATCGCCAACTTTCCGAACAATCTTAGACAAATGCTGGTCGGTTACGATTCTTCTAAAATTTTCTCTTATTTACTTTTTTTCAGCACTTCTTTGATAGCTATCGCCGGAGTAGTTTTAATTAACGAAGCCAGAAGAAACATTCCGGTTTCTTATGCCAAAAGAGTAAGAGGATCAAAGATGTACGGAGGAGCGTCAACTTATTTGCCTTTAAATATCAATCCGGCCGGAGTCATCCCCATAATTTTTGCTTTGTCAATTTTAATGATTCCGAGCATGGTTGGTAATTTTTTGGCCGGCAATCCCGGCTTAATCGGCGGTATCGCCAAGGGTCTGGCTGATTTTTTCCAGAACCCGTGGATTTACGGAGTTTTATATTTTATTTTGGTGGTGGCTTTTACTTTCTTTTATACCGCCGTCACCTTTGATCCCAAAGCCATTTCTCAGAATCTCCAGAAAATGGGCGGATTCATCCCGGGAATTAGGCCCGGAGAAAGCACCGCCAAGTTTATGTATTTTATTTTAAACAGAGTTCTACTGATCGGCGCTTTATTCTTGGGTATTATCGCCGTGATGCCCTCCATCGTTCAGGGTATAACCAACGTTCAACAGTTTCAGTTTTTGGTGGGAGGGACATCTTTGCTTATCGTCGTTTCGGTGGTTTTGGAGACCATCCGCCAAATTAAAGCCCAATTGCAAATGAGAGAATATGAAACATTTTAATAAAATAAAAAACATACCGGTTATTATTTTTTTAGGGAAGCCCGGTTCGGGCAAGGGCACCCAAGCAGAACTTTTAGGAGAAAGATTAAAATTAGATTATGTCGGGAGCGGTGATCTTTTGAGAGAAAGAAAAACAAAAAATGATTTCACCGGAAAAAAAATCAAGAAGATTGTAGATGCAGGCGGGCTAGTTTCAACACCGATTATTTTTAAATTATGGTTGGATAAATTCGAAGATTTTAAAAATAAAGAAAATTTTAGAGGATTTATTATGGATGGCAGCCCTAGAAAGATTTTTGAAGCTCATTTGATTGATGAAGTTTTGAAGTGGTATGATTGGGATAAAAATGTGAAAATAATGCTGATTGATATTTCTAATAAAGAAGTGATCTGGCGCTTGACCAAAAGGAGAATTTGTAAAAAATGCGAAAAAATCATTCCTTATGTGGGAGAATGGGTAAAAGTTAAAAAGTGCCCGAAATGCGGCGGAGAATTAATGCATAGGGCCGACGACACGACTTCGGGAGTAAAAAACAGATTAGAATGGTTTAAATCAGAGGTTCATCCGGTAATTAATTTTTATCGGAAAACCGGAAGACTTATAAAAATAAAGGGCGAACAAAGCATTGAAAATGTTTTTAAGGAGATTTTAAAAGCCCTTCAATGATTACAATTAAAACCCCGGAAGAAATTAAGGTAATGTCAGAGGGCGGGAGAATCCTGGCGGGAATAACAGAAAGATTAAAAAAAGAAGTCAGGCCGGGAATTACTACAAAAGAATTAGACAGACTCGCCGAGAGTCTGATTTTGTCATTTGGAGGAAAGTGTTCGTTCAAAGGCTATAATGCTCCTGACGATGCCGCGCCCGATAAAGTTTATCCCAGCTGTCTGTGCACCTCTGTAAATGAAGAAATCGTCCATGCCGTTCCTTCGGACAGGGTTTTGCAAGAGGGAGATATTATTTCCCTTGATTTGGGTATGGAATATAAAAATTTTCATAACGATATGGCGATAACCGTAGCGGTAGGAGAAATTAAACCGGAAATTAAAAAATTATTGGAAATTACTAGAAAAGCGCTGGAATTAGGAATTGATAAGGTGAAGCCGCAAAATAAAATTGGGGATATCAGTAAAGCTATTCAAAAATATGTGGAGGGCCAGGGCTTTGGGGTGGTGCGGGAGCTGTGCGGCCACGGCATCGGCAGAAAAGTCCACGAAGACCCGGAAATTTTAAATTCAGTATCTTTTGATAAAGCAACGGTTGATAGGGTGCCTTATCAGGGAGTTGCCAATACTATTTTAAAAGAAGGCATGGTTTTGTGCATAGAGCCCATGGTCACAGTCGGCGATTGGCACATTAAGCGGGCAAGCGATGGTTTTGGTTTTAAAACCAAAGACGGTAGTCTGTCTTGCCATTTTGAACACACGATAGCAGCAGTAAAAAGCGGCCATCTAGTTTTAACAAAATTATAATTATAGTAGAATAAATCAATATGCGGCTATCAATTATTATCCCGGCTTATAACGAAGAAAAACGGATTGAAAAAACCTTAGAAGAGATTAACGATTATTTGAGCAGACAAACGTATGATTACGAAATTCTGGTGGTAGATAACGGTTCAAAAGACGGGACAAGAGAAATTGTACGCGGGCAGGAGGCAAAGATTAAGGGTTTGAGATTGGTTGAAAACAATGGCGGAGGAAAAGGCAGGGCGGTTTCTGTGGGCATGATGTCGGCGCGGGGAGATTTCAGGGTTTTTGCCGATGCCGACAATTCCACTTCCATTGACCAGATAGAAAAAATGTGGCCTGAGTTCCAAAAGGGCTATGATGTCGTCATCGGTTCAAGAGATATAAAAGGCGCGGTTTTGGATCCTCCTCAGCCCTGGTTGAGGCAAATTCTTTTGGGAGAGGGCTTTAAATTTTACAGGAAAATAATCATCGGTCTTTGGGGCATAGAAGATACCCAGTGCGGCTTTAAAGGTTTTACCAAAAAATCTGCAGAAGAGATTTTTCCCAAGTCAAAAATAGATCATTTTGCCTTTGATTCGGAAATTCTGTTGCTGGCAAAGCGGGCGGGATATAAAATAAAAGAAATTCCCGTCGTCTGGAAAAATGATTTGGATTCTAAAGTAAAACCCGGCTCAATAATTAAAATGGCTTCGGATTTATTAAAAATCAAATGGAATCTGATAACAAAAAAATACAATTAAACGGGGTTAAGTTTCCTTCGGAGCTTCGCTACGATTTGGTCTCCAAAGACTGGGTATTAATAGCCACCGGCCGCGCCAAGAGACCGGAGATGTTCAAAAAAGAAAAGAAAAAAAAGGAAATTGTGCCCAAAAGCCAATGCCCGTTTTGTAATTTGGGCGCCAAAGAAAAACCGATTTTAGTTTTTAATCGGGGTAAAAAAACAGTTTCCAGAGATAGAGTTCCTAAAAACTGGACCACCGTTGTCATACCCAACAAATACCCGGCTTTTTCAAAATCCGATTCTTTTAACGAGCGCATCGAGGGTCCTTATCATGTTATGGACGGAGTTGGTTTCCATGAAGTTGTCGTTACCCGAGATCATGAAAAGCAAATGGCTCAATTTTCTGACGATCAAATAAAAGAGGTCGTCAATGTTTATCAGGAAAGATATCTGGACTTAATGAATGAAAAGCTTGTCGGCTATATTTCAATTTTTCATAATAACGGCAGGGAAGCCGGAGCTTCGGTTGTCCATCCTCATTCCCAGATAATCGCCCTTCCTTTGATTGATCCTGATCTTCAATCCAGCATTGACGGTTCGGCCGCTTATTTCAAGGAATATGGCCGATGCGTTCATTGCGATATGCTGGCTTATGACAGAAAAGACGGGAGAAGGATTGTTTTTGAAAACGAAGAATTTGTGGTATTGGTTCCCTTTACTTCAAGAGTGGCTTTTGAAACGAGAATTTATCCCAAGGTTCATCACGCTTATTTTGAAAGGATTACCAACGGTCAAAAGGATTATTTCGCCGAAGCTTTTCGGGTTGCTTTGAACAGAATTTACAAGGCTTTGGCCGATCCGGCTTATAATTTTTTCATTCATACGGCGCCTTGCGACGGCAAAGATTACAACCACTACCATTGGCATTTGGAGATTCTGCCGAAAACTCAAATTTGGGCGGGCTTTGAATTGGGAGCCGGCATTGAAATATCAACTATTGAGCCGGAAAAAGCTGCCGAATATTTAAGAAAACAATGAAGCCATTAATTGTCGCAAATTGGAAAATGAATCCCCAGACCTTACAAGAAGCCAAAGAGCTTTTTGATGGGGTATCAGAGGGGATAAAAGATACAAAAAATATAGAAGTAGTCATATGTCCGCCTTTTCCATTCATCTTTAATCTTAAATCTAATAATTTGAATCTTAAACTCGGCTCGCAAGATTGTTTTTGGGCGGAATCGGGCGCTTACACCGGCGAGGTTTCATCAAAAATGTTAAAAGATTTGGGTTGCCAATATGTTATTTTGGGGCATTCAGAAAGAAGAAGGGTGCTGGGCGAGACGGGCGAGGATATTTCCAAAAAAGTACAAGCGGTTTTGAAGGAAAAAATGATTCCGATATTGTGTAT
Organism: Parcubacteria group bacterium; assembly: GCA_043813215.1. Taxonomy (GTDB): domain Bacteria; phylum Patescibacteriota; class Minisyncoccia; order Minisyncoccales; family JAQTPW01; genus JBDRLH01. Next base: position 1,061 of record JBDRLH010000022.1, on the reverse strand, counting down.
TGATAAAGTTTCCCAACTTGACAATGTTTGGCAAAAAGGAACGATTGTCGCTTTTGAGCCGCTGTTTGCCATAGGAACGGGCAGTTCTTGTGATAAGGCAGACGCAAAAAAAATGCTTATGGAAATAAAAAACAAAATAGGAAAAAAAGAACAGATTCTTTACGGGGGAAGTATTGATTCTAAAAACGCTTTGGGCTATATTAAAGAAGCTGGATTTGACGGTCTTTTAATCGGCGGCGCCTCGCTGGTTTGCGAAGAATTCATCAAAATAGTAAAAAACATATAAATTGCAGGTTTTAAGAAGGCGCAAGCAGGCGTTTTTTAATTTTATATCAAAATAAGATGCCGAAGTTTTTAGAAGGAAATTTTTACAATCCAACAAAGGGCAATTTAAACGTAAAACAGGTTCTGGAGGAACTGGTGTCTTATATTTTGGAAAAGCCGGAGAATTTTTACGATATTATCGTTGGCTGCGACTCTTCTTCTTCAGAAACCCCTGATTTTCCTTTGGTGGTGGTGGCTTGGCGGGTGGGCGAGGGAGGAAGATTTTTTATCAAAAAAATAAATTACAAAGAAAGGATTTTTTCCCATTGGAAGCAGAGGATTTTAGAAGAGGTACTGATTTCCTGCGAATTCGCGCTTTATTTGCGGGAAAATCTAGAAAATGAATTTTTGCAGGTGCTTGAGAAAATAAACGGCCAAGGAAAAAATGTTTCTCCAAACTGGCAGTTCCGCTACATCCATGCCGATATCGGTGAGAGGGGTCAAACCAGGGACATGATCAAAGAAATCGTCGGCTTGATAAGAGGCAACGGTTTTGAACCTAAAATCAAGCCGGAAAGCTTTGTGGCTTCAACTATTGCCGATAGATACAGCTAAAAAATTAAAATTCAAATATCAAAATTCAAAATTTAAGAGAACGGCGGAAGCCGTTTTTAGGTAAGCAATTATCCTTGACAAATTAACTATAATATGCTATAATTAAGGTAGAAAATAAGATAGTTGGCGTTGGTTTGGAGAGAGGCCAAATGCCATAAATTAAGGAAATTTGAACTCTCTCT
>JBDRLH010000021.1:0-10243 GCA_043813215.1 Parcubacteria group bacterium | reverse complement strand
GGCATAAATTTAAAATTCATTAATTCATTATATCATAAAAAATAAAAATACTATTAAAAAGCCCCGTGTCAAACGCGGGGCTTTTTCTTTAAAGCATAAGCGGAAAAAAAGGTTATTGCCAAGGGCAAGGTTCTTATTCTTTTGTTTTGATGACTTCGTCAACCAAGCCGTATTCTTTGGCCTCTAGGGCAGTCAAATAATAATCCCTGTCAGTATCTCTTTCCACCTTGCTGATCGGCTGGCCGGTGTGTTTTGCCAAAATTTTATTGACCTGCTCTTTTAATCTCAGAATCTCTTTGGCGGCAATTTCAATTTCAATTGCCTGGCCGCCGATGCCCGATACCGCCACCTGGTGGATTAAAATTTGGGCATTGGGCAAAGAAAATCTTTTTCCCTTTGCGCCAGCCGCCAGCAAGACGGCGGCGGCCGAAGCCGCCATGCCGATGCAGACCGTAGAAACCGGACATTTGACATATTGCATTGTGTCATAAATCGCCAAGCCGGCAGTCAAAACTCCGCCGGGCGAATTGATATAAAGCTGTATTTCTTTTTTAGGATCCTGCGACGCCAAAAAAAGCATCTGGGCGATAATGGAGTTGGCCACGGCATCGACAATGGGGCCGCCCAAAAAAATTATTCTTTCTTTCAAAAGCCGGGAATAAATATCATAAGCCCGTTCGCCATATTGTGATTTTTCAATTACCGTAGGGATAAGATTCATGTTATTTTTTAATTAAATTTTCTAAAAGTTTAAATGTTTTTTCGTTGGCTATCGCATCTTTAATATATTCTTTTAATCTTTCTGCGTCAAACTGATTTTCTGCGGTTTTGACGTCGGGATACTGCCTTAAGAATATCTCCGTTTCCTTTTTTATTTCTTCTTCTGAAACCGCGATGTTTTCTCTTTTGGCCAGTTCGCGCAAAACCAAACTGCCGATAATTCTTTTTTTTGCCTGGTCTTCCGGCAAATCCGGCGTTCTTTTCTTTTCTGATTCGATCAAGACTTCTGGAATTTCGCAGGTTGAAGCCTCGGATATTTTGCCAAGAATCTCCGAGCGGATCCTATCGGATTCTTGCCGCTCTTTTTCTAGGGCTATGCCTTCTTTTATATTTTTTTTCAGAGCTTGGAGATTTTCAAATTTGCCCAGGCTTTTGGCGAATTCGTCTCCGATCTCGGTAAGCTCGGCTTTTTGGACTGATTTTATTTTAACCTTGAAGTTGATGTCTTTGCCGGCCAAATCTTTTTGCGCGTAATTCACGGGAAATTTAACTGAAAAATCTTTTTCTTCGCTGTCTTTTGCTCCTTCCAAATTCTGCTCAAAACCGCTGACAAAGCGGCCTTCTCCCAGGAAAAAAGCGTCTTTGTAGGTTTTGCCGGATTCCAGTTGAAATGAGCTATATTCTATTTCCACAAAATCTCCTTTTTGAGCCGCGCCGTTTTTCAGGCTTAACTTTGCCCGGGATTTTTGAAGCCATAAAAGAGAATCTTCTATTTCTTTTTCTGTGACAACAACCGCTTCTTTTTTTGCGCCGGCGGCTATTTTTTTATAATCGGGCAGTTTTATTTCGGGCAAGATAAAAACCAAAATCTTAAATTCAAGGGGATTGGCGGGAGCTAATTTTAAAATTTCCACCTGGGGCTGGCTTACGGGGGTGAGATTGTTTTCTGAAACCACTTTTTGATAATTTTCCTGAATAGCCTTTTGGGCCGTCTCTTCCAGAAGACGCATTTTGCCGACCTCTCTTTCAATGATGGTTTCCGGAATATGGCCGGGTCGAAAACCCTCAACCTTCAAATTCTTGCCAAACTCCAAAACCGCTTCTTTGTAAGGTTTATCCAATTCCCCAAAGGGTAATTCAAATAAAATTTCTATCTGCGATTTGGGTAGTTTTTTAATATCGTATTTCATTGACTTTTAAAAAATAAAAAGTTAATTTAATTTCAGATCTTTAGAAAAATATAGCGGTTAAAACCGGGAAAGGAGAATAAATTGAGCTGGGAACAAATTTTGGGTTTTTTTACAATGTGGCCGAATGTTCATTTCACAATGGTATTATGGGCTAAAGCCGGGGTTTCGATTTTGCAAACTATCATCTATGTGGTCTTCTGTACTTCAATAAGTTTAACTTTAACTTATTTCGGAACCAGCTGGCTGGAAGAATTGTTAATCAAAAAAAAATTCATCAAGAAAAAAACAGTTGAAAGGTTTTTAAGCTGGGTACGTCCAAAAAATAATAACTTCCAGATAAGCACCTCGGAAACAAGAACGCCGAAACTTAAAAAATGGCTGACACGCCGAAAAGATTGGCAAATTCTATTCTTGGGGTTTGTGCCTTATATCCCGATTATGCCGACGGGGGTTATAATTGCAGTCAGCGCAACCAAAATAAAGCACGGGTTTTTCATACTAATTCTTGGGAATATCGTCCGAAATGTAATTTCTTGCGCAACAGTATACTTTATTACAAGATTTTTTCCTAAGATTTTCCCATAACAACGGCACTATCAAATCGTGATAGTGCTGTTTTTTTTAAACCGGCAATCCGTCTACCGGCAAGGCAACTGTGTTTAATGCTTTTATCATCGGATTAATAACCAACCCATTGGTTATTTATTGTCAGTTTTATTTTTGGCTTTTTTTACCTTCTTTTCCTTACCCTCTGTAACCTTCTTATCCGTAACAACTTCAACGGAGGCGGAGGGGGATTTTTTTTCTTCTGTCTTTTTTGCAGCTTCGGAGCCCTCAACAGCTTGAACATTTTCAATGTTTTCTTCTCCAACCGGCGCCTCTTGGCCAGGACCCCGGACATCGATTTTCCAGCCGGTGAGTTTGGCCGCCAATCTGACATTCTGACCGTCCTTGCCGATAGCCAAAGATAATTGGTCCTCCGGAACCGTCACCAAGGCTTTGTTTTTTGGCATAATCTTTACTTCCATAACTTTAGCCGGAGACAAGGAATTGGCCAGATATTTTTCCGGATCTTCGGACCATTCGATAATATCAATCTTTTCTCCTCCCAGCTCATTGATAACCGCCATCACGCGGGTGCCGCGCTGGCCGACCATGGAGCCGATGGGATCCACTCCTTCCATGGTTGAGGCTACGGCAATTTTTGAACGGGAGCCGGCTTCCCTGGCAAGAGATTTTATGACAACCGAGCCTGCCGAAACCTCGGGAACTTCCAATTCAAATAATTTTGAAATCAATTTGGGGTAAGCCCGGGATAAAAAAATTAAAGGCCCCTTGGGGTTTTCTTCAACCTTTGCAATGAAAACTTTCAACCTCTGTCCCGGCCGATAAAATTCGCCGGGAATTTGTTCCTCCTTGACCAAAACTCCCAAGGTTTTGCCGATATCAAAGAAAATATTTCTGCCCTCTATCCTTTGGACAATGCCCGAAATGATTTCGCCCTCTTTGGATTTGAATTCTCCCAGAATGGATTCTCTTTCGGCTTCTCTGATTTTTTGCAGGATTACCTGCTTGGCAGTCTGGGCGGCAATCCGGCCGTAATCGGCTTTTGTCTCAAGAACCGTTTCTAATTCTTCGCCGGCTTTTATTTTTGAGTTTATCTTTTTGGCATCTTCCAGCATGATGTGTTTTTCTGGATTAAACCTAACTTTTTTTTCTTCGCCCGCCGTAGCCGAGTCGGGCTCGGCGAAGGAGGGTCCTTCGTTTGTATTCGATGTCGCCATTTCCGCCAGCTCTTCCTCTGAAAAAATCATATCCTTATCAACGACAATTTTTATCTGCCAGAAATTTACCTCGCCAGTTTCGGGGTTTAATTTGGCTTTGACAATCTGCCCCTTTTTGCCGTAATCTTTTTTGTAAGCGGCGGCAATGGCTGATTCTATGCTTTCAATTATTCTTTCGGCCGAGATCCCTTTTTCTTCGGCTATCTGAGAGATAGCGGCGGTAAAATTTTTTAAATCAAACATAAAAATATAATCCGAATGTTCCGAATTTTATCCGAATGCTCCAAATAATATATTCCTAGGTTCGGATGTGATTCGTAGATTGGGATTGTTTATCTAAAAATTATGTCCGTTTTTTGACGGACTGAATTTAGTTTGGCAAAAAAATTATTTATTGTCAAGTTTTTCGGATTCCACGGGGTAAAACGCGGCGATGAGGGCGCCGGGGCCCGTGTGGGCGGCGACAACCGGGGAGGCCGAAGAAACGAATAAAACTTTTATGCCTTTTCTTTTTTCCAGTTCAGTCTTTAAGCTTTCTGCTCCCGCCTGATTTTCGGTATGAGCAATGGCCGCAATGATTTCTTTTTCTTTTCGCTGCTCGTCAATTTTATCAGCTAAAATTTTTGCCGTATTTTTACCGAAACTCACTCCGAAAAATTTCACTCCGCCATTTTTTAAGCCGACCATCAGCCGGAAGCCGATTTTTTGGGCAAAAAATACCGGTTTTACAAAAATCCCGGGCAATTTAACCCTTCCTCCGCGCACCACGTGCTTAAAATCATCAATGCAGGCGGTTAAAGTGACCTTAGGACAAAAATCTTTCAGTACCTCCACCGCCTCGTCTAATGTTTTACCTTTTTGGATCAGGTCTTTTGCGAAAAGAACGACTAAGCCCTCTCCAACTTCTCCTGTGTTGCAATCAAAAACATAGATATTCAGCTTGTCTGGTTTTTTGTAAATCGACCTGGCGATGCGAGCGGCGCTATAAGCCCCTGAAAGCTTTGAAGAAACCGTAACGACCAGAAACTTTTCAAATTTTAAAAAAGCCTTCTGGTAAACCAAAAGAAAATCCCGGAAAGTTGGGGCCGAAGTCGTGACAATTCCTCCTTTTTGTAAAATAGTTTTAAAGGGAACCTCCAAAATATCATATTTTTCCAAAAAATCTTTGGGCAAGTCAGCCACCTGGTCCACCACCAAGCCCAAAGGTTTTTTTGGGACCTGCCCCGAGCCCATCGAAGATGACATGTCTTCTGTTTGTTGCTCAAATTCCGGAAAAGCTTCAAATTTATTAACCACTACTTCGGGTTGGTTGGTATGAACGTGGAGCTTGATCGTCTCGTCTAATTCTATTATTTCCAGGCTGTCGCCAAGTCCCGCTAAATCATCCTGGATTTCTTCTATGCTCAAATCGGGCGTTTTTTTAAAACTTAAAATCACTTCGTAGCGGAACTGCAAATCCAAATTTTCATTCAGTTGTAAAATTGAGGAATCAGTTTCAGCTGCAGGAGCCGGACTCTCTCCTTTTAAGTTTTCTATCCAGGCTTCCAGTATTTTTACAAAACCAAGGCCTCCGGCATCCACCACATTGTTCTGTTTTAAAACCGCCAGCTTTTCGGGAGTTTCTTTTAGGGCAAGCTGGCCCGCCAAATAAGCTTCTTCTAAAACCATGATTATATTTTTTTTATTTTCAGGGTTTTGTGAATCTCTTTGCCGGGCAACCTCATAAGCCCTGTTGCCGGCTGCCGCCATCACATCTAAAATTGTTCCCTCCACCGGCTTGGCTACGGAATTTCTGGCGGCGCGAATGCCGCTTTTCATGGCAAAAGATAAGTCAAGAGCGTCAATTGAATTTAAATGTTTTATCCTTTCTAAAATCTCAATTAAATATCCCGTAAAAATCATGCCGGCGTTCCCCCTGGCGTTGACCATGGCGGCTGCTTTGATATCCAGGGTCAGCTGGCGCAAGGTGGCGTATTTTTTTTGAGAGATCAAGCCTTCAATGCCAAGCAAGGTGGCGGCAAAATTGTATCCCGTATCTTTGTCGGCCACCGGAAAAACGTTTATTTTATTTATTTCTTCCTGATGAATGACGATTTTCCGGGCCGCAGCCAGCATTATTTTTTTCAAATCCTCCGCCCTGATTTCTACAACAATCTTTTCCTGGGTCTTTAAAAGCATGTCTATGGGTTTTTTGGCCATCTTGGCGCTGAATTTGACAACCTGCCAGCTGAATTTTGAAGGCAAAATAATGGGGGCGGAAATTATTTTTATGGCCAAGGCGCTTTTGCTCTTATTTTCTTTTGCCAAAAACCTTGAAATCCTGAAAGTTTTTAAAAATTCTTCATTGTCAAAAATAAGCCGGTTTCTGACTAGTTTCCAGATTTCGGCTCCCTTTTTTAATCTTATTTCTTTAATCGGACTCAAACGTTTTACCATGACAATGGCAAGGTTCAAGCCCGTAAAAAATCCCAGGGTTCCGGACAGATTGTGTTTGGCTGTCATAAAAAAAGAAATGGCAAAAAACAAAAGAGTGCCGATTGAGGCATTCCAAATAAAAGAGAGAAAAATCGCCGGCAGGACAGCCCATAAAAACAAACCGGGAAAAAGCGCCAAAAACGCTCCCAAAAGCGTAGCAATGCCCCTGCCTCCGGAAAACTTAAGAAATGCCGACCAATTGTGGCCGGCCACCGCCGCGGCCCCCGAAACGATTTGAACTTCTTGAGAAAACCCTATTTTTTGAGCAATCCAAACAGCTAAAAATCCCTTGGCCACATCCAAAACTCCCGTTAAAATCCCCTGAATTTTGCCGACATTTTTATAGACATTGGAGCCCGAGGTTTTCTTCCAGCCGATTTCCAGCACGTTTTTTCCGGAAAGCTTGCCGATTATAAAACCGAAGGGCAAGGAGCCAAGGAAATAGCTGGTAACTATCCAAAAAATAGACATTAGATAATTCTAAAAATAAATTCCCAAATTTTCAAGACTTTCTTTTGCCACTTATTAGTGTACGAACATGTTCCATATTAAAATTAGCTTTTTTGAACAGAAAGGGTTTTCATTTCCAACCACTGGTCAACCAAAGAAACCAATTCGTTTTGTCTGAAAAAACACCATTCGTGGTTGCCCTTTACAAATTTTAAAATGGACGTCGGGATTTCTTTGTTGATAATTTCGGCCAGCGAAGACGAAAACAGCTCGTCTTTTTCTCCCCATAAAATCAGGGTGGGAATCTTGATTTTGCTCAGCTCGCCGATGTCGCCGAATAAGCATTTCCTCAGCGTGTCTTCAATGTGCGGCCAGTCGGTAATGTTTTTTATCATTATTTTGAAAAACTCATTCGCGCCCTTGAGCGCTTGCCAGGGTTTCCCATAATGCAAAAGGTTATAAAGGTTTCTTTTGACCAGAAAATTAAACCGAAACCTTCTTTCGGATAAGCCGCAAGATTTGCCCGCCGAGTCAACGACGATAAGGTTTTTAATTTCTTTGTTTTTTGAGGCCAAGTTGAGCGCCACGCCACCGCCCAAGGAATGGCCGATGACGCTTAACTCCTTTAAATTTAGAAATTTTATAAATTTACTGAAAAAATCGCCGTATTCATCAAATCCCCAGGTTTCTTTGGGTACGGCTAAACTATAAAAAAAAGGCAGGGTCGGAGCGATGACGTGATACTTCTCCGACAATTCCACCAGAATTTTTTTATAAGGATTCAGGCTTACTCCGCCGCCTTGTAAAAACAAAATGGGTTCCCCCAAACCCCTTTCGTAATATTTGATTAAAATATTTTTGTATCGAAAAATATTTTCTTGGTAATCCATATATTTTTATTGCTCTTTTAACCCATGCTTGAATTTCATGGCCAGAAAAGTTCCCGTGCCAATGCCCAAAGCATAAACCATTATCGCTACGATGCTTCTCTGGGAATCCAAGCTGGTGAGAATATTGTACAAAACAAGCAGATAGACAACTGTTACCGAAAAAGAACTGAAAACCGAAAGCAAAATCTTGCCCTTGGCGATATATCTCATATTCAAAGTGCCTAAAAAATCCTGCAGCACTCCGGCCAAAAAATAAATAATTAACCAGATCATAGTGGAATATACTGAAATTAGCGCGAACTTATTTTGAACAAAATTCCTGATTTCGTTTCCGCGCGCGAAGCGCGCGGAATATCGTCCCGTTTCGCCGCGCCTGTGGCGCGGCCAGGGAACACCGTGCGTTTTGGTCGCGAGCGAGAAGATAATTTTTGAAAACGTCCGGATTTGATATAATAAGATAATCTATGCCAAAACTAACACATAGAAATAGGCAGAGAGAGAGGTCTTCCTTACTTGCCCGTTTATTTCGCTTCAAGGCAAAACTTTTAGTTTGGAATAGAAAATGCCTAAGACCTTTTCTTAAAACTTCCCGAGGAAAATTTGTTTCAAAAGGCATAACAGCTCTAATTGTCATTTGCGCTGTTTTTTTATTCACTAACATCATCATCAACTCTTTTCCCCAAACTCCAGAATCTTCCTTAGCTGAGATTTCCAGCCAAGTTAAAACTCAAAAATCTGAACAAATAGATAAAGAACCCACCAAAGAAACATCAAAATCCGAACCAGAAACAGAAAAAAGTTCTTCCAAATCCTGGCTTTTGGCTCCGCCAGCCAACGCCCAGGAAATAGTTGAAATGCGAACCCAGAACTCCAAAACCTGGCTAAAGGAAGTTCTGCCTGATGGCAAAGCAAAACTTACCTGGGAAGGCCAAATCGGAGCCATACATTACAAGAAAAATCCTGACGATCCAAATGAGTTATGGAAAGACATTATTCCAGACATTGTTCCTTCAGACAGAGAAGATTATGACTATGAAATGGTAAAAGCTGGCTACACAGTTTATTTCAAAGAAAAGTTTAACGAAGGAAAAATCGTTAGATACGAGAAAGGAGGCGAATGGCTGGAAATTGCTCCCGGGGATTTGAACTGGGTAAGCAATGGAACCCTTCGACAAGCTCAGGGCAAGCAATCAATTTCCGAGCCGAGAGATGTCATTGGTTCCCCGATGCCAGACAAACCCAACCACATCTACTGGTCCAACGCCTACGGAGGCAAACTGGACTTTGAATGGGTAACCGACCCCACCCGGCTGACCAAATTCCTGATTATTGAGAGCTTCAATCATTTACCGCTTCCCGACCAAAAGATCTTCTCAGCCACCGATAATGTTTATTTGGAGCTTAATTTGGGATTTGAGTTTTCAGATAATGTAACAATGAAAGAACAGAAAGACGGAATGATTGAATTTCAAAACAAACAAGGCGAAACCCTCTGGTATTTTACACCCCTGCGCTACTGGGATTCTTCAGAGCCTCGCAAAGAAGGAGTTGCTGGTTTCGTAATTAAAGATAATAGCTTATCAATTCAAGTTCCCTATGAGTGGCTGCAAAGTGCTGTCTATCCTGTGTTTATTGATACTGATGTGGATGTACAGGTAGGGGTTAGTGGGGATGATGGTGGTGCCAATAGCGGCAATTCCACTTTGAACCTTACAGACATCGTTGATTATGCAGGTTTTTATGCTCCCGCTAATTATCATATTTTTTCCCGCTGGCAGAACGTTACTATTGAAGGCACGATTGATGTCTCATATATCCAATACTATGCTGATGGACCATTTGGTACGCCCCAGTTAAAGATTTATGGAGTTGATGAGGATAATCCAGATGCACCTACAACTTATGCTCAATTTGTTGCTGACCCACTAACTGATGCTGGGGTTGATTGGGATGGAGCGTGGACTAGTGGAGCTTGGAATCAGTCTCCATCGCTCAATATTATCTTCCAAGAATTGGTTGACAGTTACACTATTTCTAACGAAGCTGTGATGGTGCAAGTTAAAAACGATGGTGGGACAACTAATCGGTACAATGGCGGGAGAAGTTGGAATTACTCTGGCAACCTTTATGGAGCCAAGCTCCACATAGAATACACGGCGGCGGCGCCTTCCTATATTCCTCGGCCGCCTGGCATTTCACCTTCCGGTGGCGGCTTTATGATGTTTTAGCTTGCGCTGGCGTGGTTGCTCGGCTAAGCCGAGCAACATTTTCCTTTTGTCTCGCAGAGGGTTTTTTAATTTCAGGAAGGGCTGGAAAATCTATTCTCAATGAGCTATAATATACAATATAGTATTATTTCAAAAATTATCTTCTCGCTCGCGGCCAAAACGCACGGTGTTCCCTGGCCGCGCCACAGGCGCGGCGAAACGGGACGATATTCCGCGCGCTTCGCGCGCGGAAACGAAATCAGGAATTTTGTTCAAAATAAGTTCGCGCTAATTTCAGTATATTCCATATAATGTTTCTCGGAAGCGTGCGAGAGCGGTTGAACCCCGTACAAATCCTTCGGGATTATACGGGGCAAAATCGGGCAACTCGCCCCGTAACAAAGCGGAGGGTTGGCTGAGAGGTTTAAAGCGCTGGTCTCGAAAACCAGTTGGGGAGCAATCCCCTCGGAGGTTCAAATCCTCCACCCTCCGCTTTTGTACGGGGTCTCGAAAAATTTTTAATGATC